>NZ_KB900537.1 GCF_000378965.1 Thioalkalivibrio thiocyanodenitrificans ARhD 1 | reverse complement strand
CCGTCGATCACGTGGATCGATTCCTGGAGGCGACACGCCTCCGCCAATAGATCCTGAATGCCCCAGCAACCGGATGCCAGAGCATTGGCGTCATCTGCCTCGCCTCGGCGCAGGGCCATGAACAGGCCGCGCCGGGCGATTCCCTTGAGCTGTCGAAGCTGTTCCGAAGGAATGCCGATCTCCTGGGCCCACGGCTCAAGGTCGAGTACCTCGCAAACGGAGCGCAGATCTGAAAGCGAGATCGCGTTGGAATTCTCCAGCGCCGCGATCCTGCCGGTGAGCGATCGGTAGATACTCCGCCCTTCCTCGATGACATTGCTCTGAACTTGCATTATCACTCCTTCACTGAATTTGGATAGCCGACCAACCTGGTTCTGTGATTTCCTTTCCCGTAGCAAGAAAAAGAACGCCATTGGCATCCATCTCGATGCGCGTGGCGTTATAGCGCCGATCAGGCGCCATTGCTTGCATGAACCGTATAGCGATCAATTCGTAGAGTTTTGCCTGCGCACCGGTCAGATGGCGTTGTTCGCCGGTGGGGATGATCCCGTGATGATCCGTGAGCTTGCTGGCATCGAAGGTGCTGTCACGCAGGGTGACCCCTTTGGATTCGAGCGTGGCGCACTGCTTCGGGAACATTTTCTGTAGTGCGGCCAGGATCCTGGGGACCTCATCCTTCAGGGAAGGGTCCAGGTGAGCGCAATCCGTGCGCGGGTACGTGATCACCTTCGCCTCGTAGAGCGCCTGGGCGCCGTCCAGGGTCTGCTGGGCCGTCAGGCCGAGCTTGGAGGCAGCGACCTTCTGGAGCGCCGGGAGCTTGAAGGGCAAAGGCGCGCCATCAGCCCCTTTTGTCTTCTTGACGCGAAGAGGCCCCTGCGCGCCAGATGCCTGCTTTTTCAGCTTCGTGGCGAGGGCCTTGTCGGTGATGCGATTTTCACCACTGGGCGCGTGCATGAGCTTCAGGCGGTGTCCGGAGGCGGTCTCGACCTCGGCCTCCAGCTCGTAGTAATCGCTGGAGACGAAGTTCTCGATCTCCAGGTCTCGCTTGACCACCAGGGACAGCACAGGGGTCTGTACGCGCCCGACAGGGGCCTTGTGGCCGACCGAGAGGGTGGCCGCGCGGGACAGGTTCATGCCATAGAGCCAGTCGGCGTGACTGCGCGAGAGCGCGGCCTGATAGAGAGCATCCTTCGCGGAGCCCGGGAGAAGGTTGGAGAGCGCATCGCGAAGCGCCTTGTCGGTGAGGGCGGACGCCCACAGGCGGCGAGTCTTGCCCTTGTACCTGAGATGCTCGAGCACCTCACGGGCAATCAACTCCCCTTCGCGTGCGGCGTCCGTGGCGATGACGACCTCGGATGCGGACTTCAAGGCCTTCTTGATGACAGTGAGCTGCTTGCTCTTGCTCTTGACCACCTCGTGTTGCCAGCTATCAGGGACCATCGGGAGGAACTCCCAGCGCCACTTGCTCCACTCCTCGCGGTAGGCGTTTGGCTGGGCCTGCTCGAGGAGGTGACCGATTACCCAGGTCACGATGTCTCCGGAGCGGGTTTCGATGTAGCCTTCGTGGCGCTTGGCGATGCCCAGAATGCGGGCGATATCCCCACCCTGGCTGGGCTTCTCTGCGAGGAACACTCGAGGTGCTGGCATTCAAATCTCCTTAAAGGTCTCGGACCGCTCAAGGATGTAGCGAATAGATCAAGGGTGTGGACATGCGGGGAGAAAAAAACCCGGGCACAAGGCCCGGGTGAAAGAACACATGACCGCTACGCGGCTTTCTTGACCTTGTCGCCGAGGCGAATGGAGGTGCTCGAAGCGCCTTCGCGACGGCCCTCTGCGTAGATCGGCAGGTGGGAGACGATCCCGTACTCCGGGTGTGTCACCCACATGGCCTGGGTCGGAGGCTCGTAATCGAAGTTTGACGTGTAGGCATACTCGTCATACCCCTTGAGACTCCCGTTGACGATCAGGCCATCAACGGCCCCGTATGCGTGCCAGTGGCCCATGATGAGATAGTCATAGGCATCCCCCACGTTGCCGGCGCGCTTGCGCTTGCGGTAATCCCCGCGCATCAGCGTCGGCCACTTGCCACCGATACCGCCACCGCCCCGGAACTGATCGCCATGCGTCAGCCGGAACGTGGTGTCGTACAGGTCGAACTGAACATCGGTGGCGTCGCTGATACCCATGATCACGTTGGGCACATCAACCAGGCCGCGGGCGACCAGGTTGTAGACCAGCCAGTCGAAGTTGTCCTGCACGCGCCCCTTGGAGGTCGGCTTGCGGTCAAGGCGACCATGATTGCCGACGACCGCGGGCACATACACCTCGGGGAACTCCTGAGCGAGCATCTTGATGCCCGAGATGAGCTCATCGGACATGGTCAGCACGGTCTCAGTGATCGGCGCGTCGTTGGTGCGGCGCAGTTCCTCGTGAATCATCCCCGAGACCATGTCCCCGCCGAGCGCCACCACGATTCCCTCATGGTATGCACCTGAGCTGTGGTTGAGCAGCAGATCCGCCGCAGTCGTGAAGGTGCGTCGAGCGCGTGCCACCGCGATCTGGTGGTCGTACTCGTTCATCCCCTCGATCTGCTTCGGATCCACGAACTCGTCCCAGTGCCAGTCGCTGAGAAACAGCGTGGCCCAGCCGGCGAGATTCTGACCACGCTTCCTCGCGACCTTCAGCGGGCGCGCCTTCGGGCGAGCCTTGGCCTGCTGGAGCGTGTCCATGATCATCTCTTTGAGCTTCTCGGAGTTCGAGGCGCTGCTGCGCAGCAACTGGATCTCCTTGCGAAGCACCTTGATCTGCTCACGCAGGTGATGCTCCTTGCTGTCACCGATGACCACCTCCTCGGCGGTCTCGATCAGGTCGTCCAGATACACGTCGAAGGTGTGTCGGCGTTTGCCGCCCAACTTCGTGCGGTAGTCCGTCTTGCGGGGCACCAGGCCGGCCGCAATCAGGGCCTCCTCGTGTTCCGGCCCCAAGACCTCCGACAGGATCCCGCGATCGATGTGAAGCGTGCGCTTCCCACTGGTCGGGTCTGTGCGGATCACCCCGAGGATGCCATCATCCCAGGTACGAACATCCGAGTCCTCGCTCACGATGAACTCATTGGCCAGCTCGATCCAATCCTCGAGTTTGGTCAGCACGTCGATCAGATTCATATTCTCTCCAAGTGCTTGGTTGTGGTGTATGTCTCACGCATCAGAAACAGACATCAGGATGTGGTGTCTAAAATCCCAGGGAAATCACCCCCCTACTCCTCGATTACCACTGATTATTATTAGGGACCTCAGCCACGCCCCCCTGACCTCCCAGATTTCTGATGCTGATTGCCTCTAGTTCTGCCCTCTTCGCTCGTGTATAGCGACAATCCCGGGGCGTTTACCGTGGGGCACTTGGCCGGATCGTTTCCTGCCCGGCTGGCGCCGGTAGTTTTAGAGAGTCCCGAAATCCCAGCGAGTCCCGCCTGCTGCCGGTCCCTTTAGCCGATGCCAGTTTTTCTCGTCCGCGGCTCCTATTGCCCGAGGGGGCCTTCCGAGGTGTCGTTGCGCCGGAGCCCTGGGCGTTTGGTGGCGAATTCTCGGTGTGGCGATCGGTGCCGGTCTGGGCATGGGCCCTGGGGCTCTCTCGCGCCTTTCTCCGGCTCTTCTGCGGTAGCGCGCCGGGAGGTGTTGGGTGGGGGCTGGGGCGTTTGCCGTGGAGGTATGGGGTGGGGCGTGTAGGCGGGAGGGATGGGCTTCCCCCGTGTGGGCGGTATGGCTCTGCGGGCCCTTGCGGGCCAAAACCGCGCCCGTGTGGGTCGAAGGGGGGGACCCGGGCGGGTTGAAGGGGCGCTGTGCTCGAGGGTGGTTGTGGCCGGGGCGTACGGGTGAGGCCTGGGCGTTCTCGTGTGGCCGGGGCGTACGGGTGAGGTCGGGGCGTATTGGCGGGGCTGGAGCGTACGGGTGAGGTCTTCGGGTGGGGCGTGGCCTTGCCGGGGGGGCATGCGGGTTCGGGTGGCGGGTTGCCCTGGCGGGGTGGTTTTGGGCTGGGCATTGGGCCGGAGGGTTTCCTGTCCGGCTGTCGCCGGATGCTAAGAAAGTCCCGAAATCCCAGCTGCTCCCGCCTGCTTTCTGTCTCTTTAGCCGATGCCAGGTGAGGGGTTCCCGGGCTGCTATTGCCCGAGGGGGCCTTCCGAGGTCTCGCTGCGTCTGGGGTATTTCTTGCGCGCATCTAACCTGCCCTTGCGTGGCGCCGGGGAGGTATTGGGTGGAGCCGGGGCGTTTGCTGCGTGAGGTATTGGCCGGGGCGCTGGGGTGGGAGGTATGGGGTCTTTGCGCGGAGGTATTGGGCTTTATCGGGTGCGTTCTTGGGTGTGGGGTATGGGCCGGGAGGTGGAAGGCGTGAGGGGGCTTCGCATGAGGGGAATACCCTTCGGGGAGAACGGCGGGGGTGTTTGTCTGCTCCCCCCCCGTGCGGGAGGTATATCCCTGGCGGGGCGTTGGGGTGTTGGGGCGTGGGGTGGGTTCCGGGGGGTGGTTTTCCTGTCGGGGCCTTGTCAGGGGTCGGGGGTATTGGGGTTTGGGTATGGGCCGGGTATTGGCCGGGGCGGGAGTGGCGCGGCTTCGCCGCAACGGGTTAGGGAGGCCCGCAATGAGAGTATCTCCCGTCTGCTTTCGGTCCCTTTAGCCGATACCAGTTTAGAGGTTCCCGGGCTCCTATTGTCCGGCGCGGTGGCGTGGCCTGTGGGTATGCGGGGTGTCGCGGGTGGGGGTGGGAGCGCGTAGAGCCTGGGCGTCTTTCTCTCCCCCGGAGGGCGAGGCTGTATGTGTCTTTACCTTGTCCCCTCTCCCCCTCCCTCTGTCTTGTCCTTGACCCGGCGGGCTGTCTGTTGTGCATGGCCTGAGAGGCGGTACGGCTCCCGTATGGGGGTGAAGGGTTGCGGGTGATCGTGGTTATTCCCTGCTCTCTCCCGTATGGGGCGCAGTACTCCCGTGGGGGTGGTATGGGGGCGTGGGGCTCTCTTTCGAGGGGGATGCTCCCGTATGGGGGTATAGGGGTCTTTGTTCTTTTCTTGAGGCGTGTTGGGAGCTGCCTGTGCGGGCCCGGGGCGGGCTTGGGTGCGCGTATCCGGCGCGTGCGGCCGGGGGCGGTTCTTTTCGGTTTGATCCGGTGGAGGCGGGCTTGCCTTGGGTGGCCTTGGGTGTCGAGTATTGCGCGCGGCTTCGAGTCTTTCGCCCCTTACCACGGCCCTTGAGGGGCGCGGCGAGGGGTGGAGCGCAGTCAGGGGATGCGCGGGGGTGCGGGGTTGGCGCTGGGGGAGTGCGGGAGGTTTTCCCTATACGTTCTTGCAGAAAGCCGAAAAGGAGTGAATTTGGCATGTTTTCCCTGATCATCACCATGATTTCGATCGCCCTGCTCGCCGCCCTCGCGATGGTGAGTATCTACTATGGCGGGTCGGCCTACACGGATCGCACCGATCAGGCCGCGGCGGCGAAGATCGTCAACGATGCCAATCAGATCTCCGGCGCGGCGCTGCTCTTCAAGATCCAGGAGGGGCGTACCGCGCAGGGCGTCGAGGAGCTCATCCCGCGCTATCTCACCGCCCTGCCCCAGGGCTGGAACTCCGGACAGGGCGTGCTCGACGGCTACGTGGCAAGCAACGAGGTGGTGCTCTCCGACAGGGCCTGCGAGGATATCAACGCGCGCATGGGCTATGATTTCCCGCAGATCCCTGAATGCGCGCAGGTGGTGGAGAACTACCCCGGCTTTCGGGGCTGCTGCACCGCCAGCGAAGACTGAACACCGATCGGTTTGAGCGGGGAAGGAAGCCCCCCAGCAGGCGCGGCCTTGCGCGCACGCGACCCGCCAGCCTCTCCCCCAAAGCGGCAGGGCGCGCCGAGAAGAGCCCTCTTCTCTCGCCAACCGGGCGCAGGCCCGCCTGATCCGAAGGCCAGGGATGGCCCTCAACACCCCCTCCCGCAGGCAAGGCGCCGGGCGCGGCCTTACTGGTCCGCGTAGCGGTAATCCGGCGTGTAACTGCCACCCGGCGGGCGCTGCCCGGGGCCGGTGTAGTTGAGGATCATGTAGCACTCCCCCGCCAGGCCGAGATCCGCGCCAGGCACCGCGTTGGAGGGGCACATGGGGCCGGATTCGTGCTCGATCATGCTCGTCTCGTAGACGCAGCCAAGCCCAGGCACGCGGTGCTCGGAGCACTCCCCGCCCTCGGGCCTGTCGATGAGCGTGCGCCCGCGCCCGCGCCCCATCGCGCTCTCGCGCGAGACCCACAGGCGGTAGAACGCGTACTCGGTGTACACGCCGATGGTGGTGTAGAAGGTCAGGCGCAGGCGGTAGCGCGTGGCGATGTTCGGCGAGATCGTCCCGTCAGGCTCGCGAGTGCCGTACTGGTGGGTGGTCACGGAGTCGCGCGAGAGAACCTGGGCGGGCGAACCATCCCCCCAGTCCACGCTCACCGAGCTGATCAGACCGAAGCGGCGCACGCCGTCCTCAAACGCCTCGTAGCGCGACCCGATGCGCAGCTCCGTGCTCGAACCCGGGTAGCCGTTGGTGGGGCTGAGGTAGAAGGGGCTCTGCCCGCCATGCTCGATGCGCACCTGCGCAGCCGCCTCTGAACCGAGCGCGCCGAGCACCACGACAAGCGCAAGCAGCGCCCGGGAGAGGGGCGAAAAAGCAGTCAAAAAGGTGAAAAAACGAGTTTTCATGCGAAAGATCTCCGCGCGGTTTCCAATGGTCCGGGGTATAGCGAACCCGCGCGCCGGGGCGGGCTTGAATCTCCTCGCCAAGCGCCTTAGAGTCGGGCAAAAGGCAGGCGCCGGGGCGTCACGGATGCACGCCAGGGGGCACGGCAAAGCGGTGACCAGACAGGGCAGAGTCGTTACCGAGCAGCACATCGCCTATGTGGCGGTGCGCCACGCAGAGCGCTATTTCTCGGTCGATGTGCTGATCAACGGGCGCTATTTCAGTCAGATCTCGGGCTGGTTCCCGGACGCCCAGGCGGCACTCAAGGAGCTCTTTCGCCTGAGCAGCGAGGACGGCATCCCGGCGCACAGCGAGGCGGCGCTCGCCATCACCGATCTGTGCGAGCGCTGAGCACGCCACGCACCTCAGACCGCGCGCCCTCCCGGCCGAGGCCTTGCCCCGCCCACCCCTGAGATCCCCCTCGGGCACCCCGCCCACCCTTCACACCACCCGCGCGCACACCCAGGCAGGCACGAAAAAGCCCCTCACCAGGAGGGGCTTGAATGAGGCCCGGGGTACGGCGTGGCTCAGTCGCGCGCGGCCGGACCCGGATCCGTAAAACGGTTGTCCTGCTGATTGTAGTCCTGAAAGTCGATGTCGAACTTCCAGTAATCGGCGTGATAGGTGCGCGTGATCACCCCGGATTCGCTTCGCTCGACGCTGGTCACCTCCGGCGGGTAGCAATCCCGGAGCTTTGCCTGGGGCAGGTGCTCGCGCAGCATGCGCCGGATGAGACCCTTGAGGCGGTTGGTGGTGTGGCGGTTGTGATGGCTCACCCACACCAGCATCGAGAAGTTGCCGTAGCGGCCCCAGTCATCAATCGAGGCGTGACGGATCAGGCCGTTCTCCTCGTTGAGGCGCCGGGCAAACTCCCGTGCAAGCGCCACCTGATCGGCCGGGGTGGCGGGTTGCGCCTGACTCTGCATGTCCATCGATCTCTCCTTTTGCTGTCCTGTTCTGGTTGATCTCTCCTCTTGATGTAGCGAACCGAAGCCCCGGGGCGCGCGAGGCGGCGGCAAAAACCCGCGGCCGCGCTCCCTATACATCTCAGCGAAAAGCGCCACGCGAGGCGCGCCCCCGCGGCGCGCGCGAGGGCGCTCGCATGCAAATCAACCCATCAAGCGCGGAGTCGATGCAGTTATGAATGAACTCAAGAAGGCCACCCTCACGAGCGCGGTGTTCGGCGCGCTGGTATGTGCGATCGGGGCAATGTCGGCCCAGGCGGTGAGCGTCTCGCCAAACGGCCACGGCCAGGTGCTGATCTTCCCGCTGTACTCAACCCAGCAGGGCAACGACACCTATCTCAATATCTTCAACACCAGCGATACGCCCAAGGCGATGCGCGTGCGCCTGCGAGAAGCGATGAACGGCGCTGAAGTGCTCTCGTTCAACGTCTATCTCGGCGCGCACGACGTGTGGACCGCCGCGCTCACGCGCGATGAGCAGACCGGGGGCGCGATGCTGATCACCCGGGATGAGTCCTGCACGGTGCCGCGCATCCCCGAGCAGGGGGTGGCGCTTCGCGAGGTGGCCTACCAGGGCGACTCCGAGGCCGGCATCGGGCGCACCAGCGAGGGCTTTGTGGAGGTCATCGAGATGGGCGAGCTCCTCGACGAGGCCGAGACCGGCTTCACCCCGGCGAGCTGGGTGAGCGACCCGGTCGACTGCGAGGCGCTGCGCACCGCCTGGAGCAACGAGTGGGCGGGCGATGCGCTTCGCGCGGTGCAAGAGGCCTCCGGCGGGCTGTTCGGGCGCGCCACCGTGATCAACGTCGCCGAGGGCACCTCCATCGCCTATCGCGCCACCGCGCTCGAGGGCTTCTGGGCCACCGGCAACACCAAGCACGCGCTGGCGGTCAGCCAGACCACGGTCACGCTCGAGGATGCGGCCCCCACGGCGGCGCTGTTTGACGGCGTGCAGGCCTATTTCGGCGATACCGATCTCGCCGGCGTGGATGCGAAGCTGCACGGCGTCAACGCGGTCTCCGCGGCGCTCATGCGCGAGCGCGTATTCAACACCTACACCCAGGCGCCCGAGGTGGCGGCCTCCACCGACTGGGTGATCACCTTCCCGACCCGCCACTACTACATCAACGACGCGCAGCCCAGCGCGCCCTTCTCCGAGCCCTGGAGCGCGGCGACGAGCAGCGCCTGCGAGCCGGCCTCGCTGGAGCTCTGGAGCCGCGGCGCGGAAACACCCAGCGTGGCGCCCGAGAGCGGCGCCGGCGCACCCGGCGCCCCGGACTTCTCGCCGCGCCCGCCCGAGGGGTGGCTGCCCGATGCAGGCCCTGTCGCCTCGGGCGAGCCGCTGCTGCCCGCGCCCTCGATCAACGACATCGAGCTGTGCAACCAGGTCAACGTGCTCAGCTTCGGCGAGGGCGAGGTCCTCAAGCCGTCTGCGCGCATCGGGCACCAGGTCAACGCGCCCTATCGAAACGGCTGGGCACGGGTGAGCTTCGATCGCCAGGCCAACAGCCTGGGGCTGGAGGGCGATGACTACTACGAAACGCTGGGCCTGCCGGCGATCGGCTTTGCGGTGGTGCGCTCGGTGAACGGCAACGTGGGCGGGGCGCTCTCGAACTACGCGGCCGAGAACGAGCACGGCTACGACACGCGGATCGAAACCATCACCTCGGCGCCCGAATAGCGCGCCACGGCGACAGGCCGAGACCAACCTTGAAGGAATCTGCGACCATGAACATGAACATGAAACGCTCTGGGCTTATGCTGGCCCTGCTTCTTGCCGCCGGCGCCGCCGCGGCCTCGACCGGCACCTAACGGTTCATTTACCCCGTTCAAGGGGTAACGGGCGGGCCCGTCAGCGCCCCGGAGCCTGATCCCGAGCGCTACGTGGTCTCGGCCTCGGCCGGCGACGGGGGCTCGGTCAGCCCCGCCATGCAGGAGGTGCTCGAGGGCGAGACCGCCAATGTGGGTGTGAGCCCCAGTGCCGGGCACTCGATTCTCTCGGTCTCGGGCTGCGACGGCGCGCTCTCGGGCTCAGTATTTGTCACCGCCCCGGTCACGGCGCACTGCAACGTGTTTGCCGCCTTCGAGGCCAACACCTACACCCTGAATCTCAATGCCCAGGGCGGATCGGTGACCCCCTCCAGCCAGGCGGTGGTCTACGGCGAGCCGACAGGCACCCTGCCTGAGCCTTCGCGCGACGGGCACAACTTCCTTGGCTGGGACTGGCAGCCCGCCGGCGGCAGCCCCTGGCAGGCCTCCGAGCCCTACCTGATCGCGGGGGATTCCACCGTCTACGCCCAGTGGGATATCGAGGCATACACGGTCTCGGCCTCGGCCGGCGCGGGCGGCTCGATCAGCCCGAGCTCGAGGAGCGTGGAGCATGGCGCCACCACCACATTCACCGTCACGCCCAACGAGGGCTACGAGGTCGCTTCAGTCACCGGATGCGCGGGCGCGCTCTCGGGCTCAACCTACACCACCGGCGTGATCACCGCGGGATGCACGGTGAGCGCGAGCTTTGAGCAGGTGGAGTGGGTGTTCTATCCCACCGACTGGAACATGCACACCCAGATCGGAACGTACGATCAGGCCAGTCAGAGCGTCTACGTGCTCGCGGGGACGAGCGGGTTTCTGCTCTACGGCCCTTACGCCACGCTCCCGGCCGGCAGCTACGACATCACCTTCCAGTGGAGCGAGTACTACGGCAACGACATAAATGCGCGCTTCGGGAACTTTGAGGTCACGAATAATCACGGCAGCGACCGGCTCGCGATCTTTAGCGGATCGCTGTACGGATCCGCGGGAGAGCACACGCTGAGCGCCACCGTGCCGCCGGGCGCGACTTCCGTGGAGTTCCGGGTGTGGTCGAACGGGCAGCGCAATCTCAGGATTCACAAGGTGACCGCGACGCGCCAGTAAGGCCTGACGCCCCGGCCCTGCCGGGGCCTCGCGCGCGGCAAGCCCGGCGCTATTTGCGGACCCTTGGCTTTCGGGTGCGCGCGCTCTGGCGGGTCTTTGTGCCCGCCGGAGCGGTGCGCTTTGTCAGGTCACGATCAAGCGAGGAGGCGCGTTTTTCCTGGCGATGGAGCTCAAGGGTTGTCGTTTTGAGCTCTTCTTGCAGCTTCGAGATCTGTCGGTTGCTCTGTTCGATGAGGCGTTGGTAGGCCTTTCGTTCCTGTGCGTGCGCACGCGCCTCCCGGGTTTTCTCCGAGGCCGTCTTGCGAAGGCGCGCCTCGAGGGCTTTGACCGCCGCGCGGTGGCGCTGCTCCAGGCTTTTTTGCTCGCGCGAGTGCGCCTTGCGTTCGAGCAGGCGCTCGGCCTCGGCCGCGTGAAGCGCTTCGCGCTGTGCGTTCGCCGCCTCTTTTGACTCATCAAGCGCTTGTCTGAGCTGTTTGCAATCCGCGCGCAGGTCCGCGATCAGCTCACCACGCGCCCCGAGAGTCGCCTCCAGGCCCTCGATGCGCACCGTTGCGTGCGCGTGCGCCTCGCGCTGTTGCTCGAGGGCCTCAAGGAGCCGGACGTGCTCTGTCTTGAGCTCGAGATAGCGCTGCGCTTCCTGCTCAGCACGACGGTGCGCCCTGTCGGCCTCCTGCTGAAGCCTGTGGCGCTGCCCGGCAAACACCTCCTGCGCGCGGGCCGCCTCGCGCTCGCGGATCGACGCCTCCAGGCGCTCGTGCAGATCCAGCACCAGGCGGTAGGCCTCGCGCGGGATCCCCTTCGCCGGCGTGGGGTCGACGGCCCGGCGCAGCGCCTTGTCCCACCACGCATCGAGCGCCTTGAGGATCGTGGTCTTGGAGCCGCGCCCGATGCGCGCGACGAGCTTGTCCGCAGAGGGGCGCACGCCCTCGCGCGCCATCTCATCGGCTTCTCGCATGACGAGCTCGTGCACGCTCGGCGCATGGGGATCCTGGCGGGGATTGCGCATACGGCCCTCGCAGGCAAACAGACAGTGGGCGGCCCTCAAACCAGGGTCCATGGTACACGAGCGCCGCAGCTGTGGCGCTACCTTCGCGAGAGAGGGCGTGGCTCGGGGGGGTGCGCTAGTGCACCCGCAGGCGCACCAGGCTTGCATCGCGGTGAAGAGGCGTGCGCGCAGGAGGCGTCTCGCCCGTCATCAGCCCTGCGCGCTCGAGCAGCTCGCGGGCGCGGGGCGCCTGGGCGCCGAGCGCGGTGCCCGGCCGTGCCAGGTCGTAGGGATCAAAGCAGGCCCAGAAGCCGCGCGAGCACAGCAGCAGCTCACGCACGTGGCGCGCATGCAGCTGTTCGGCCTCAAGATAATCCATCGCCGCCTCTCCGATGGAGAGCACGCCGTAGCCCTGGGGGATGTTGCGATAAGCGCACATTTGGCGCAAAAGCGCGCTTTCCTGGTCCATGCAGCCGCGCAGACTCGCGCCCAGGCGCTGCTCGAGCTCGATCAGGCGGGAATGATCGCAGGCGGTGATCTCGCCGAAGGCGCCGGCGCGATAGATCGCCGCATCGCCGATGCGCAGCAACTCCAGGTGCGTGGGCGTGGCCACCGCCAGCGCCAGGCTCGCGCTCGGGGCGCTGTGCGCGTCGTCCACGCGGCCACCGAGCAGGCGCCGGTACTCGGCCTGGGCGTCGAGCAGCGCGCCGTGAATGCTGCAAATGGCCTGCTGGCTGTCGGAGAAACGCTCGATCAGGCGCGCGGAGAGGTAGAGCGCAAACCACTGCGCATCGCCCCCGGGGTGATCGAGCAGGTCCTGGGGGCCTGGCGTTGCGTCGAGCACGAATGCCAGTCGCTCGTCAAAATGAACCACATCCGCGCCCCGGCCCGCGCGCGCGGGTACGTTGGCGTGATCCAGGCAGGTGAAGGGCATGATGGTCTCCTCCCGGGCGTCGTGAGACAGGGCGCGCAGGGATCTGGCGCTTGTCATGGATAGCGAATATTCACGCGCCCTCGTGCAGGGCGCCGGGCGGTGCGCGGGAAGCGGGCGCGCTTTTCGCTATACCCGGGGCAAGCGGGCCGATCCTCGGGCCGCGGCCAACCCGGGGAGCCCGGATGAACACGCTCGATTACTACGATCAGCACGCGGCGCGCTATTTCATCGACACGGTGCGCCTTGACCTCTCTCATCTCTACGAACCCTTCCTGGAAGGGATTGCCCCCGGAGGGCGGATCCTGGATGCCGGGTGCGGCTCGGGGCGCGACAGCCGGGCGTTTGTGCACCGCGGCTACCGGGTCACCTCCTTTGACGCCTCCCCTCGCATGGCCGAGCTGGCGCAGCGCTATGTCCGCCAGCATGTCCGGGTGATGGGGTTTGACCAGGTGGCCTGGCAGGCGCGTTTTGACGGGGTGTGGGCCTGCGCAAGCCTGCTGCATGTCCCCTTCCACGACCTCGGCGAGACCCTCACGCGCCTGGGCGAGGCGATGCGCGAGGGCGCCACCCTCTACACCTCCTTCAAGCTTGGCGGCGGGGAGCGCACCGAGGGGGCGCGTCATTTCACCGACATGAGCCGCGCGCGCCTCGATCAGCTCCTGAAGGCCCAGACGCTGCTCTCGCTCGAGCGCGCATGGATCACCAGCGATTGCCGGGCAAACCGCGCACAGACCTCCTGGCTGAACGTGCTGCTCAGGCGCTGGGCCTGATCGTTTGGGCAAAAAAAAGGGCCGGCACGGGGCCGGCCATGAGAGGGCAGGAGGGAGGTCAACTGCAACTGCTTAAGGAGGGCATGGCATCTGGGGTTTCAGTGAATCGCCCGAAAGGCGGCGCGCCGGTCGAGGGCGCTGAGTTCGCGCTGCTCTCGCTCGATCTCTTGCCCGGCTTCGCGCTCCATCTTCTCGAGCAGCTGCGGGGCATGCGTCTGGAAGTGCGCCAGCGCCTGATCGAATACGCTATCGAGTAGCTGCGGGGCGTGCTGGGCGGCCTGATCGATCATCCCGGTGAGCTCTCGAGAGATGTCCGCGTCGGTGCGGGCGTGCTCCAGATCGAGCCCGAGCTCCTTGTATTGGCTTGTCTCGGCCTTTGAGAGCCGGAACCGGCCGGGGTTGTCGATCGCCTTGAGCATGTATTGCGCCTCGTTGTCGCCTTTCGCGTGGTTTCGGGTTTCTGTGTTCTTCTGGTTGCCTGGCAACCTCGTGTTACCATGGCTACACTATACCAACATGCGCGAGGCAATGCAAGCCCCTAAAGCGATCCGGCGCAGACCCGTGCGGGCGCGCTTTCTACCTATACAGGGGGAAGCGGGATTCATCCCGATCGGACGAGGAGGCCTGTGACGTGAGCAACCCAACACATCCCCCGGTACCTGGGGTTTATCGAAACAACAAGACCGGGGGGCACTATCTCGTGCTGCGCGAGGCGATCGACTGCACCAACGAGAGAGACGGCACGCGCGTGCTGATCTACAAGGCGTTCGACGCCTCCGGATCGCTCTACGTGAGAGATGCCGAGCAGTTCATGGAGAAGTTCACCCTGGTGAGCGACTGAGCATGGCAAGTTCGTGGCCAGCGCATTTCATTACCGCACCCCTTGCCGGGGGTGCGTCTTTATTGTCTGACGCGAGAGGGAGCGTGCCGGCGTGAGTACGAAGATCTTTGATGCCTACCGGTTTTGCGGCGATTTCCGCCAGCTGCATGAAAGACTCCACGGCGCGCGGGGCGAGCTCGGGCGCCGCGGCGAGCAGCACCTGTTGCGGGCGCGCTGCGCGCTACTCCAGGACAAGGCCTATGCGCCCTGCATCCTCGAGCTGTCGGTCGATCTGGATGTGCGCGCGGCACAGCGAGGCCTTGAGCAGATGCCCGAGCTCAAAACCCTCCAGAGCCAGGTCTTTGATGAGCTGCTCGATCGCTTCAAGGCGCTTGACGATCCCCACCACCGCGACCCGCTTCTCGATGTCAAGGCCGAGGCCTGCGTGATCCCGCATCCGCGGCGCGAAGACGAGTTCCTGATCAAGTGCTACGCCGAGCAATGCGACCTGCTCGAGCACCTGGGGTCTCTCGAGGGGTTTGTCGACTATCACTACCAGAACTGCACAGACCGGCCCGAGGGGGTCGATGAGGCGCAGTGGGTGGCGCGTTGGGAGACCTGGCGGGAGGTGCTTGGCGGGGATGGCTGGGCAGCGCCGGTCGAGGTCGGGTTCAGTTACCGCTACAACGAGCGCTGCTGGATGACGGCGCTCGATCTGGGCGATGCGAAGGCCCGCGCACGCTTTGAGGCCGCAATGCCCTCGCCCCGGGAGCAGGCGCGAAGCCTCGCCAGGCGGGCGATCGAGGCCCATGCGATCCGGCGCCCGGGCAAGCAGGCGGCGCCCGGGGACGCGGCGCAGGCGCGGCGCCAGGTCTCGATGAGCGGCGTATACCGCGTCCTTAGCGAGACCCGCCAGGCGCTTGGCGATCCCACCAGCGCGCTGGCACGCCAGTATCTCTCGCTTTGCGAGGCGCTTGAGCCGATGATCCTGCGCACGCCCATGGCGATGCGCGGCGCATAGCCTCCCCACGCACGCCGGCGCACCTCCCCGAGTCCCTGCATGAGCACGTATTTGTTGGCAAGATGTCAGAAGTCGGAGTATAATTCTGACAGGAATCCCCCTTTATGAGCACACTCAGCGACGCCATCCTCTCGGCCGCGCGCGAGCGCCCCGAGGGCACGCTTGTCTCGCCGCGCGAATTCCTGCACCTGGGATCCCGGGCCGCGGTGGATCAGGCGTTCTCGCGCCTGGCGCGCAAGGGGGCGTTGTTGCGCCTCGGGCGCGGGGCGTACGCGCTGGCGGTGCGCGGGCGGTTCGGTCTGCGCGCGCCGGGCGTGAGCGCGGTGCTCGAGGCACTCAGGACCACGCACGGCGAGGTGATCGTGCCCAGCGGCGCGGCCGAGGCCAATCTGCTCGGCCTGAGCACCCAGGTGCCGGGCCGGGAGATCTACCTGAGCTCGGGACCCAGCCGCGTGTACCGGCTCGGGCGTCTGCGCCTGGAGCTTCGCCACGCAAGCCACTGGCTGCTCGCGCTGGGCGATCGGCCCGCCGGCAAGGCGATCCGGGCGCTGGCGTGGCTTGGCGAGGCGCACGCGGGCACGGCCCTCAAGGCGCTGCGCACCCGGCTCGATCGGCGTGAATGGCAGGCCCTGCAAGAGAGCAGAGCTACCCTGCCCGGCTGGATGGCGCGCGCCATAGCCGAGGCGCAGCAGTGACCTGGCGCGCGCGTTAAACGCAATGCCGACAAGAACCCGCACCGGGCAAGCGCTCGGTGCTTTGGAGAAAACAACAATGAAGACAAGCTGGTTGGCGGTGATTGGTTTGAGCGCAGTGTTGCTGCTCGCGGGCTGTGGCGAGGATCCCAACGAGCGGGCCAATGCCCTGTATGTGGCCGCGGATCGCCAGGCGCAGGCCATGCGCGAGGGCGCGAAGGGCTACACCGAGGCGCTCGAGGCCTATCGCGCCGTGCGCAAGGACATCGAGCGGATCATCTCCAAGTACGACACCTCGGAGCTGGCGGTGCGCCTGGTCTCGGGCGAGGCCCGCGTGGCGGGTATGACGCTGATCGAGTTTCGCGCCCTTGAGGCCGCGCTCGAGGCGCTGGCCGGCGCCGAGCAGGATCCGATCGAGGCCGCGCTGGTGCTGGGCGACACGCTTGATGAGGAGTATGTGCGCGATAGCGTCATCACGGGGGTCGCGCGAGCGTATGCCCAGAGCGGGCGCCTGGAGCAGGCAGGGGCGCTGATCGAGCGCTCCCGAGATGCGACCACGCGCGCGGGGATCTATCAGGCGCTTGCCAAGGCCTATCAAGACGCCGGTCAGGCGCGTGTGGCGGGTGAGCTCCTCGAGCAGGCCCATGCGAGCCTTCTCGGTCAGACACCTGATCGTTGGCGGGGGTTGAGCTCGGTCAGGGCGGCTCAGACAGCGCTCGAGCTCGGGCACAAGGAGGTGGCCGAGCGCCTCTACGCGCTGTCGCTGGCGCAACACGACTCGAGCGCCGGCGCGGATGCGGATGTCGGTCTCCTGGTCGTTCAGTCTGAATTCCTGCTGGCGTCCGGCGAGCGCGAGCGCGCGCTGGAGCTGCTTGCTCAGGCAAGCGATGCGCCCGGCGCCAGGCGCTCGCTTCGTGAGCTCGCCTTAGGCTACGCGGTGCACGGCCAGGGTGAGCGGGCGCTCGAGATCATCGACTCCATGCCAGAGGGCTACGAAAGGGCGATGGCGCTGCTCGATGCGGCCGAGCGCCTGGAGGCGCGCGAGCATCACACCCAGGCCGGCGAGATGCGAAGGCACGCGCTTGAGGCGAGCCGCGGGCTTGATGACCCCTTCTGGAAGGGCTTCCTTCTGGTGCGCCTGGCCGGGCAGTACACGCAGGCAGGGCAAAGCGCCCAGGCGCGCGAGCTGATCGACGAGGCGCTGCCCTGGGTGCGCGTCCTCGAGGCCGGTAGCCGCGGCATCCATCTGGCGGGCGCGGCGCGTGAGTTGGCGCTCGCCGAGGCACCCGCGGAGGCGAGGGCGCTTGTGAGCGAGGCCCTGGAGAGTCTGAGGCACGCAGAGCACAGACGCACCGCCGCCTATGCCCTGCTGGCGATCGGGCGTGCGCAGGCCGACGGCGCCGGGACGCTCGATGCGCGTGCTCGCGAGGCGCTCGCGGCCCTGGTGATCGAGGCGCAGCCCATGCACGGGCTCTGGCACTCGCGCGGGCACTGAGGCGCTGCGCATCGGGCGGCCTTCGCCCCGCGCCGGGTGCGCCGCCCTCCCCGTTCGGCCCGATCTCAAAGCACTCCCCCTCCGCCCCCTGGTGTGACGCAGGGGCCGGCGGGGTTTCGTGCGCAAGATACCCAACGGTACGCGGTACATCCCAAACGGTACGCATCAGGATGCAGGGCGGGCAGAGCCTGCGCCGGTGTTCGCTATACACGGCTCACGCCCGGCGCCATGCGCGCCTGGTACGCGAATCCATGACATCGATTGCGCGGAGAGATCGTGCTCAAGCACCCGGCTGCCAGGGTTGCGACCGCGAGCGAGGAGTCTCGTGCGGGCGTTCGTCGTCGCTATGAGAGCAAGAAGGTTGATGAGACCATGGAGAAGATTGGCCTCCTGGACTCAGAAGACCGGCAAACCGCTGAGAAGGCGACAGAATAACTCGATAGCCTTGCGTTCTATCAAGATTGTAAGCATGCGGGGCTGGACTATAATATCGCCATCACGGCAGCGGGGCTGGAAGAAGGTAAAGGTCTCCGACAACGACATGGCGGAGCTTTTGCGAAAAGCACGCAACACGATCGCATAAATAGCGCGCAGGGACAGGGAGCAAACACCATGGCAAAAGATCCGCTTACCGGCGGGATCCGCGATGCGATGATCGCCAACCGGGCGCTCAACGGCCCCCAGCAAACCGGCTCCCAGAGCAGATTTCTCCAGTACGTCGCCGAGGAGTACGCAAGGAGTCTCGAGGATGACCTGGACACGCTCGGGCAGAAGAATCTCGCGCTCCTGCGCGAGAACAAGCGCCTGCGCTCACTGAGCGAAGAGTTGCGCGCCCGCCTGGACGGGATCCATCAGGGCAGCCTGGACCTGGTCGAGGGCGGTCACGGCATGATGCTCGAGTGGGGGGCGCAGCGCCAGCTCGGCGCCCTCAGAGACAGCCTCGTCAAGGGCCGCGACCTGTCCGAGATCCCCCTCAGCGAGCGGCGCGCGATCAACATACGCCTGATCGCGCTGGCCGAATGGCACCTGCGCATGCAGCTGATCATCCGCAAATCCGCCGACGCGATCGACAGGCGCAATGGGTCGGTGCAACGCCTCACCGAAAGCCGGGACAATGACCTCATCCCCAACCATACGGGGCCGATCGAGTCATTGTCCCATCACCTGAAAAAGGTCATGACCGAGGAGATGACCGCGGACGCGAAGAAGGCGTGGGTGCAGAGACGCATCGCCTTCTTGCGTGAAAAGGTCCGCTTCCCGGACGGCGAGGCCCGGCCCAATCCGCGGAACTTCCCCTCCGTGCTCGAGCAGGAAAGCGATGAGATCTGCCACGAAACGTGCGCACGCCATAATCAAACGCAAAGGGTCCTCATGGAGGACGGGGGCGCCCGCTTCAGGCTCGATCAGGATCTGCTGCCGTAGCCATGTCGAGACGCTACGCGCCTGGTGAGTGGTACCGCGAGCATGCAGATGACTTCCTGCGCCAGCTCGACGGCGCGCACAGGGCGCAGCACGCGGCACCGAGCGGACATGATCCGGACGTGGCCATCGCATCGGGTGGCCTGCGAGCCCGCGCCTCGCGGCCGCTTCGTCGCCCTCCCCGTTCAGCCCGATCCTAAAGCGCCCCCGCCCCCCCCGGTGTGACGCCGGGCCCGCGGGGGTTCGTGTGCAAGATACCAAACGGCATGCGGTACATCCAAAACGGTACACACCAGGGCGCGGGACGGGCAGACTCTGCGCCGGTGGTCGCTATACACGGCTCACGCCCGGCGCCGTGCGCGCTGGGCACGCAACTCCATGACATCGATTGCGAGGAGAGATCGTGTTCAAGTACCCGGCTGCCGTGGTTGCGCCCGCGAGCGAGGAGCCTCGTGCGGGCGTTCGTCGTCGCTATGAGTTGGTGAGCGCCCGGGGCGCCGATGCCGCCTCCCGAGAGATCCTGGTCATCCTCTCCCACCAGAGGCTCCGCGAGGATGTACTCGAGCAGCTGCTCGTTCGCTTCTACAGACAGCCCGGCGAGCACGCCTCGTTTGAGATGCGCTGCAACCCCTTTGGTGATGCGGTCGGTGATCTGTCGAGCTTTGAGCCCGCGCTGGGCCTGCTTGCGCGCCTTCAAGGCCAGGCCCACCCGAGCCCCGGGCAGATCAGCGCCGCGCTCGATCAGGCCGGCTACCGGGCAACCTCGCCCGAGGCGCTCTACGCCTGAGCCCTCCCCTCAGGCCCCCGGGCGGGCCCGCCCACCCCTCCCCCTCTTGTCTGCACACCGCCTGCTCGATCACGAGCGGCGGATACCTATACCTCTCAAGGTCAACAGCCACATGGAGGCACCTTATGAAAGGTATTGATTTGACAAGAGAGATCGAGGCCAATCTGGATACCGACGTGTCGGAATTCCCGATCCTGGCCACGGCGCATGCCTACAAGGTTCTTTCCTCGAGCCTGTACTCGGACAAGACCCGGGCGGTGCTCAGGGAGCTTGGTTGCAACGCCATGGATGCGCATATCGAGGCCGGAAAGCCGGATATGCCCTTCGAGGTGAAGCTGCCGAACTCGCTTGATCCGAGCTTCTACATCAAGGACTGGGGCGAGGGCATGGGGCCCGCGCAGATCAGGAACGTCTTCGTGGTCTATTTCGCGTCCACCAAGGGCTCGGCCATGGAGCAGACAGGGGAATACGGGCTTGGATGCAAGTCCCCGTTCTCCTACACCGACAGCTTCACAATCACCTCTGTTCGAAAGGGGGTGAAGCGGGTGTTCGTCGCCTATCTCGACGAAGAGGGCAAGCCCTGCCTGCGTAGACTGACGCGCACGCCGATGCGAGCCACGGAGGACTGGAAGAGCGGCACCATGGTCTCTTTCCCGGTTCGCCAGGGGGACTTCAAGACGTTCTCCGACAAGGCCCGTCAGGTGTTTCGCTGGTTCTCGGTCAAGCCGCGGATCCTCGGGGTGCCGGTCGATCTGGATATCGGCGAGATCGTGCACGAGGATGACAGGGTCATGCGCTTTCACTCCGGGTCTGGCTTTGGTAAGCCCCAGGTGCTGATGGGCAATGTCGCCTACCCGTTCGATCTCTCGGAGATCGGCTTTACGCAGCGGGCCAGCGAGCTTGGCATCTTTGCCTTGCCGGATGAAGAGGTGGCCGCGCAGTCCGTGCGTTCCCCTCTCAATATCGGCGAAGAAGGGGAGCTTGTCGTCAAGTATGACGAGGTCATGCGCGAGCGGCTGAAGTTGCTGGAGACTGCGCTCTTCAAGGCCTTTGGCAGCTCAAGCATCGTCATCAAGATGCCGATCGGCGGCGTCAAGGTCCCGCCTTCCAGGGAAACGCTGGAATACGATGAGATCACGCAGCGCACGCTCGCGCTCTTTTTCTACCAGAGGCTCCTGAAGGCGGCCGACTGGGTCCGCGCTCTGCTGGAGGATGAGTCAACGCCTCCCTGGCCGCGGCGCAACAAGCTCTATACGTCGGGCTCGAATGGATACGTCATGGGGTACATCCCCTGCGATTGCATGTCGCAGCTGGCCAAGGCGTTTGGGCTTCGCAACCAGCATCTGCTGGAGCGGGTGGTTGCCTTTCCCGGCTGGGCAGGAGACGAGACGTATGGAGTGCGTCTGATCGGTGGCGATTCCGAGAGCGTCAATCAGTATGACGTGGCCGGCGGGCATATCCGCAAAAAGGATGGAAGCTTCTACCCCAAGTATCGCCCGGCGCAGTTGTCGACAAGCGAGAAGGCGGCAATTGTCGTCGCCGACAGGCCGGGGACCGCGAGGCTTGCGGAGCAGCTGCTGCAAGAGGAGACCTACAGTCAGCTGGCCTACGTCTACATCAAGAAGTGTTCCGGTGGAGACAACGAAGGCCTCTGCGAGATCGCCAGGCGGCTCGAGCAGCATTTCGGCGAAGGACTGCCGGTGATCTACGGGAGCCAGAGTATCAGCAAGCGCTCTGCGGGAAAAAGGTCCCGCAAGGCAAGCCCCGTAGGCATTCTGCCTTATGTCTCGATGGATGAGGTCCTGAGGGCAAGGCGCGGCGGGCTGACGCTCAGAAGCTTCAGCTCGGAGCCTGTCGATCAGCGCAAGCCGGGGAGGTATATCTACCTGGTGAGCGAGGGCCGCACGCGGCGGTTGCGTCATGATAACGGCGAGACGCCGCAGGGGTTTACCCTCGAGAAGATCGCGGCACTGATCGCGGGCGCTCAGTATCATTACGAGGATGCCCTCAGCGGTATCGAAGGGGTCTTTCTCATCACCGACAAGAAGTTCGCCAAGATGGCGCTTCCGGAGGGGTTTATCTCGCTCAGGCAATGGTGGAGCGAGATCTACGAGAAAGGACCCTTGAGAGACACCCTCAAGGGGCGCTGCGAGACCTATTTCGTGGAGTCTCAGTACGATGAGTTCTCGAGGGTGCTCAGGCTCGTTGGTCGCAACGAGCAGATCCGCACCCTGATCAGGCCGGGGCTTCTCAAGACCGGTGTGGGCCGCGCTTTTCTGGAAGCGAGCGAGCTGATCCGGGATGAGGATGACGTGCTCAGGACGCGAAAAAAGGAGTACAAGGTCGCCAGGGACACCCTTTACCGGGCAGTCTATGTGCGCCTGCTGGAGAACAAGGATCTCAAGTTCGCCACCGGCGGGAACATGATGGTCGGCATGAACGAGAGGTATCCTTGCTTTCGACTGGCAGGGAAGCTCGATGATGCGCTCGACGCGTTGCCCGAGAGTGATCGCAAGGCGCTTCCGTGGCAGTTCAGGACCGTTCTTCAGGCGATGTTCGAGCCTGCCGGGACGTTCCCCATGGAATCAGTAGAGGCTGCATAGCCCTTTTCCGCCCGCACCCTGACCGGTGCGGGCTTTCTTTTTCCCTATACCTCTCAGCCACGCCCTGAGCAGGGTGGCTATTGGCCAATAACAGGAGGTATAGATGATACCGTATATCAAGACGGAGCAGGGGGTGTCCTTCTTTGCGGGAGGCAGATCCCACGCGATCTCCAGGGAATCGAAGATCTACGAGGAGGTCGTGGATGCGATTCGCATGGGCGCCGGGGAATCCGCGATCCTCGATATGATCGAGCGCGAAGAAGCCCGGCTCAACAAGGCGACGCAGATCACTGATGCGATCTCCGTGAAGGCCGGGCAGGTGTTTCACCGTGACCAGCCCGTGGATCTGCGCCTCACCGAGTACATGATCAGGATGCTCGACGAGGGCTTTGACCTGGTTCCGATGGCGAACTTTCTCGAGAACCTGCTCAAGAACCCCTCGTATCGCGCCAAGTACGGGCTCTATGATTTCATCGAGTACGGGCGGATGCCGATCACGCCGGATGGCTGCTTTCTCGCCTACAAGGCGGTCAACCCGGATTACACGGACATCCGCACGGGGACCGTGGACAACTCCATCGGCGCCGAGCCCAGCATGCCACGCAACGAGGTCGACGAGGATCCGGATCAGACCTGCTCGAAAGGGTATCACGTGTGCTCGTTCGACTATCTGCCGCGCTACTCCCACAACAATGGGCGCGTGATGGTGGCCAAGGTCAACCCGGCCGATGTCGTGGCGGTCCCCCGGGACTACCGCAACACCAAGATGCGCATCTGTCGCTACGAGGTGGTGGCCGAGCACGAAGGCTACTATCAGGAGCGCGAGAACTTCCTCACCGACACGGTGGTGCGCTCGGAGGCGCAGGGCAGCTTCTTCAGCGAAAAGGTCTTCGCGGTGGAGCTGCTCTACGACGGCGTGGTCGATTCCACGGAGCCCTTCGCGCGTCTCAACGAGGCGGCCGAGCGCTACGAGGAGCTCGCCGAGGAGGCCGAAGACAACCCGACCGGAGACGGCTTCGAGATCGGCGGAGACATCTACGATGAGATCCGCCTGGTCAACCAGGCCACCGGCCAGGTCATTCTCAGCGTGAGCGCCGAGTAACAGCAATTCTCAATCTTCACGCCCGGGGCGCTCTGCCCCGGGTTTTCTTTTTGCTTGCGATGCCACCGGCAGGCGCCGTCTCTTTGCGGGGCGCGCAAGGCCAGGCCCTCCGGTCCCTATACTTTGACTGAGAGAGGCCACAAGCACAAAGAGGAGTGCCTATGAGAGCGTATATCAAGACCAGCAGCGTCGTTGAATTCGATGACGATGCCCCGTCCTATTGCTGGGTGGAGCTCACGCCCGAGTTCTTGACCTTGGTCAGGAAGCTTCAGGGCTTGTGCAAAGACCATGACCTGGCGCGCTGTGCCGCATACTGCTACGCGGACGGATGGCAGGGTGTTAACGAGGACGGGTACAGCATCGAGGGCGAGACCCTGATTGTCACTGACTGCGGTTTCTATTTCCAGTGCTATCGCAAGCACGAAGATATCCCGATCGAGAGCTCCCATGTCGAGTTCACGCCACTCGAGATCGCCATGGAGGCGGCCCGAAGCGAAGGGCGCGACCATGTGTTCTTCGGTGTGGACGAGGAGATGGTCAGGGAGGAGCTCGAGGAGCTCGCAGGCTGACGCCCAGAGCGCGAAATTCGCATTTTTGTTCCACCCCACCCCTTTAACCGGCTGGTTTCAGGGGTGATCTTTTCTTCTGGACGGAAGGCGCTTTGCCGCCCGAGGTGAACCATGAAAACAGAACATGCCAACCGACTGATGCGCGCCGCCCAGGCGATCCTGGCGAGCGCCGACACTCAGGGGCAGATCCGCCTCGATGAGTCTGGATCCCTGATCTGCGGGCTCAGGGATGCTGTGCGCGCATGTGCAAGCGCCGAGCGCGCCGGCGTGAGCGGCGCGCCCCAGGGGGCCGAGCACTTTGCGATCGCCGCCTTCGAGGGGTTTGCCGGGGAGTTCCGGGACTGGGACAATGAGTATGTGCGCGTGATCCTCAGGATCAAAAGGGACGATGGGTTGAAGCTCGAAGACGCGGGGCCTGTTCGTCTGCGCTGGTAGAGACACCCATACCTATGCTATACTCTGGGCCTGAGAGAGCGGGATTTCAGACTTCCGCGAAGCCGCGCCCGCGACAACGGGGCGCAAGCAAAGAGAAGGTTACCCCGGAGGCCCGGCAGCCATGAACAACCCCGCCAAAGACACCGAGACCCTGGACCTGTCCGAGCACATCCTCAAGCTGTGGATGGACAATTCGGATCCGAATGATGATTTTCACCGGCGCTACGTGGTGATGCGCACCATGGGGGATAAGCTTGTACTGGGTCGCCCGGCAAACGTGATGCACCGCGCATTCCCCGGCATGCCCTACGTCGAGGGGCTCGGGGTTCACCTGTTTACGATGGATCTTGCGGCGCGCTCGATGACCCAGCCGGTGCAGTACTCGCTCGTGGACAGAGACAGCCGGGGGCGCGTGGAGGCGCTGCTGCGCGGGGATGAGAAGGAGTTCGAGCAGCTGAGCGCTCGACATCTCGGTCAGACCTCAAGCTCCGCCCCCAACTGGCGTTTCGCCTGCCGGTCCCTGACAGAGGCCTCACGAAAGGCGCTGGGGGAGCGGGCGAGCGAAGTCTCTCCCTGAGCGGCCGGGGCCACCAGGCGCAGACCCGGGCCGCCGGGCGCGCACGGGCCCACGCGCTGTACAGCATTTCTCGGCGTTCACGATCCGTGGACAGCGCCCGATGGTGTACAAGGCCAGCCCCGGGGCGCGCCTCAGTCGCAGGATCCCGCGGCCTTCTTGATGCTCGATTTCGCCTGATCCAGGATTTCTCGCGCTCTTTTCTCGTATCTTTCCGGCACCCACACCTTGATGCTGATAGGCACCAGCCCGGCTGCGCGCCGGCGCTGATCGAGCGCGGCGACCCTGCGCCTGGCTGTCGGATCCGGTTTTCTGGGCGGCTTCTTCTCGGTCATTTGGGAAGCACCGGCACGATCGGGCGCCAGTACTCGCACTGGTGCTTCGATTCGAGGTTGCGGGCATAGACGCAGTCCTGCGCCCGATCCTGGTCGAGCACGCAACCATCCGGCGCCTGGCCCTCCTCGAGATCGCAATGGCCACCCCGCTCCAGGTTCGAACCCAGGCGATCGAAGGCATTCTTGATCGCAGTCGGCAGGTCCTGGTAGAAGGTATCAATCTGCACGAGCAGGTGGCCGATATCGGAGTCTGCCTGGCAGTACGCGGCCTGGTTCTTGTTCATGTCGAATGCTCTCCAGCGATTTCGCCCCGAATGGATTTGATGATGTTCAGCGCGTTGTCCACGCGCAGCAGATCGCGCTCGAGCGCATCGAAGTACCCCATCTCCAGCGTTCGTACGGGCACGAACTCCCAGAAGAGGTTGACGAGACGGCGCCGCTCCTGGCTCAGGATCGGCTCAGCCGCGTGAGTCGAGACCTTGAGCCCCTCGCTGTCGCGATACTTCTCGCAATGATCGACGAGATCGGTTTCGAGAAAGGAGATGTCTGTGGTCATGGCTTGTTCTCATTGTTCAGTGGACTTCCGGTCCGGCGCTCGGGCTGTAGGCACTGCGCCCCGGCCCAGGATGCGAAGGAAGAAAGGTACAGCCGCTCACGGCGCCCCTTCGTATCCTCGTACAGGATACCGGGCTCATCGGGCGGCGGGTTCGAGCTCAGCTATTTGGCGGGGCGGTGCTCGTCACCGATGGCAAGTACGCGGCGCACGGTATTCCCTTTACCTCTGTTGCGGTAGGCCTCCCCTGCTCGGATCTCGCTTGGTTTCATGAATCCTCCTGATCTTGAAGGGGCGCTCATACCCCGTGTTTGCGGCGATTGTCTTTGTCCGCCACGTAGACCGGATAACTTGCCCAGGTCTTGTTGTACGACTGCCCCAGGTAGCCGCGCCGGTATGCCGTCGCGTGAGCGCTCTGCTCGCGCATCAGCCGCTCGTGCATGCCAAGGGCCTCCTCGTAGGCGGCCTGCTTGAGGTCATCGCGAAAGCGGCGCATCAGGCAGAGCCTCAGCGCGTCTCGGCGGCCGTGGATTGGCCAGGCCTGCGTTCCTTGCCTTCTTCCATGGTGCGCGCCACGCCGTAAGCCCATTTGGCTCCGTAGTCCACGTGACCCCTAGCGAGTATCGATGCGTGTTCGACCTCCTCCGGCGTGGGCGCCCTGAGACCGAGGCGCTGCGCGGCCTGCGTGGCGGCATCCAGCACCGCCTTGGCCTCCGCGGCAATCCACTGCTCGACAGAGCGACCATCGCGGTTGGCGGCCTCGGCCTGGAAGGCGTCGTAGATGGTTCTTGCCGGATCCTGTAGCGGTCTAAAAATGTCTCTCATCAGATCAATCTCCTTTGCGTTCTGGTACGGATCGGTCAAGCACGGAAACAGCCGCATCAAACCGGGCCCTGTATTCTCGCCCTTCGGGAGAGAGATTCCAGTTCTCTGCGAGCCAGGACGAATGGTCTCGCAGAAGCTGGATTGCGGCGGCTTCGTTTCCAAGGCCGCTACCTTCCGAAAACCCGGGAATGCCCCTGGCCCGGAGCTGGCGCTCAATGCGCTCGCTGACGGTGCCGGTGAATGCGTGGGGCAGCGTCGGGTTGGCGGCATCGAGTCTCTGCGCGATCTCGTGGAGCTTCATGAAGTCCTCGCGCGGCGGGGAGTCTTCGTCACGCCGGCCCGGCACGTGGCTCGCGCAATACATCTGCCTCGCCTTCTCGGTCAGACGGGCCGTGAAGTACTCGAAGCCATTGTCTGGGCCGTCATTGCCCTGGAATTCCACCAAACCCTTTTTGTTCAGTGAACGGGCGGTGCGCCCCTCTTCTCGATGGCATTCGAAATAGCCGGTGGTGTATCCGGGCTCGTAGATGGAGTCCATGAATTGCTTCTGCTTGGGCGTGAGCCGGATTTTCTTGTCCATGATGACTGTCTCCCGTGTTTTCGTCTTTTTGTCGCGCCGGCGCCTGTGGCGGTGCGGCAAAGCTCAATCTTTGGGTGGCGGAAATCGCACCGACCACCGAGGAACCAACACGCGCTCGCCAACTGAGAGAGTCCGCCTCGGTAGGCGCGTCTCGGTGTCCACGACGATTCGGTATTTCATCCGCGTCTCACCGATCACACGGCACGGGAATTCGTGCCGCCCTGCGGACGTGTCGATGCACAGCACCCCGCGGCGCCCAACAAGCCGGCCAACCGTGAGGTCGGAAGCGTCGGCGGGTTTCTCAGTCGTAGCCATGGCGTGCGTTACTCCATCGTTGTCAGGCGCTATTATAGCGTAAGCGGCTTACGCATGTCAAAGAAGCAGGGCCCGTGCAGGGGCGCTGCGGATGTGTAGCGAACGGGGCTGAAAAAGGAAGCGGTGGCGCGGCCACGGCCGTGAGGGCACGCGCCGGGGCCGCGGGCGGGACTGTCGCGCTCCGGCGTGGAGGGCGGGATCAAGCGAGGGAGGCGCAGCCCGGTGAGGGGCTGCGCGCGATCGTGGAACCTTCTAAGGCGTGCGCCTGGCGGCGCCGGGGGTTAGGTCCCCGCGCTTCTAATGAACACGGCCTCTTCGATCTTCTCGAAGGCGTTCTCATATACGGCGGGATCGAGGATCACGTTATCCCGGCCGCTTTGCTGTCCGTAGCCTCCGGATCGCTTCTGAACTTCGACGAAATTCAGGCGGATGCTGGTGGCCCCGGGGCGGCGCTCCTCGACAAACGCGGTGGCGCGCGTGTTTGTCTGCGTCATGCCAACGAAGGGGATGAACCCTGATTCCGTTGGGCTCTGCGAGGTGATGATGCCTGTCTCCAGGCTGGCCGTATCAATGATGTAACCCAGGTCCTGAAACACAGATACGGTGGAATTGAATGCGGTTGTCTTGTCGGTCTCGAATTCCTTCAGCTGGAAGGCCTGGATCTCCAGGCTCGTCATCTGCGGCGCTGGCGCGGCGCAGCCTCCGAGAACCAGAACACCGGCCAGGGCCAGCGCCGAAATCGAGATACCCCGGTACCCCCGCAGGGTTGAAAACATGCTCTTCATGACAAAATCCCCCTAAAATGAAGAAGTCCTGCTCCTGAAATCCGACACCTTCTTGTCTTCATCGAACTTGATGATCAACGTCATCGTTCTGCTCGATTGCTCAAACCCCGATGTGCGTGAAGAGCCCCCAAACAGGATGATGGTCCCGTAAGAGCTTGTCGACTGGGAGCTCGTCACGGTGGCATGCCTTTGGTAGGTCCAGACCTCCTGACCCTCGGCGTCATAGGTCGCGATATTGGGCGCGCCAAAGACCTCCAGGACCTCTGCCTGGGTCGTTTCGCCTTTTCTCAGGTTGAGCTGGACATTCCCGTGGGTCATGCCGGACGCGCTGGTCGGCTCCGACGAAGGGGTCCCCGTGGTGGCGCAACCGGTGGCGAGCGCGAGCGCGCAGATCGCCAGGATCGCGATGACCTGAAACCCTCGACGGGCGGGGCCGGCGATCGGCCCGTGCCTTGGGGAGGAAACAACGAGATTCATAATTCGAAGCTCCTGTCATACGCCGCGACGCCTCGCAAAAGGCGCCGTAGGGCCTGATTGCCGCCTGGGTCTCGGCGGGTGGCTCAGTAGCACGTACGCAAGGCGCCGCTGCCCGAGCAGATGCGCCCTGTGCCGTAGTTGATGTAGGTGCCGGTGTTGTTGTCGTAGCTCCAGGCATTGCCCTGCGAATCCCACCCCTGCTGGTTTCCTCGCCGGTCAATGGACTGGCTCCACATCGAGCCGTTGTTGATATTATGACCCTGGATTCGGGTCGTGCCCGTGCTGTCGCGCTGCCAGCTGTAGCTGTTGCCGCTACGCCAGTCGTAGTTCGATCCGTAGTTCTGTGCCGCGGCGGGGCCGGCAAGCAGCAGGAACGCCAAAAGGCCTGCAATCAGGGTTTTCATGGTGGGCTCCCCTTCTTGTTGTTGGTGGTAGCCCCATCGAGGCTATCAGTCAAGGGCGGGCAATGCAATTCTCACCCGCCCCGGGCCTGAGCGGCGCGATAAAAAACGCCCCTCGAGAGGGGCGTGGTGAAGGGGTTGACGGTTCGGGTCGGCTATCCGACGCGCCCGCCACTGTAGTCGAGGATCTCGGTGCCTGTGATTCTGGCCTCACCGGTGGTGTCGCTGAACTCATAATCCAGCTCGTTGATGATGTGCGTGAAATCCGCTCCAGGGGGGATCTCGAGCTTGAGCCGAACCTTGAGCGTCACGGCGAACACCACGGGGTTCTCTCCCGCCGGCGCTGGAGGCTGTGCCGTCTTGTCCGGCGCATGCTGCGCCTCAATCCATCGCTGGATCTCGCGGCAGTCCGTGCCCGCCCGAAAATGCAGAAACGGCGCCTCGATATGCAGAACGCCCTGCTCATCTTCCCTTGATGGTATCTTGAGCAGCGCATGGGCGAGCTCCTCGCGGGTGTTGGGACTCTCTCCCGGCGCCCCGATCTCATCGCCCTCCAGGTGTGCGTAGACATCCTGGATGACCACGGTGCCCGGGTAGAAGCGCACGACGAAGTGAGCGCGCAGCGTCGGGCCGTCAGGGTTGTCCGCGTTTTCGAGGTACACGGGCCGGACCCGCTCATCGCCGGGGGTCTGGGACTCCCAACCGCCACAGCTCTCGACGACCTGGTCGAAGCGGTAGTTCTCGAAAGCGAGAGTGGCGACTTCGTGACGCCGGCTCTCGAACTGAGCTATCAGTATTAGCGAAGTCATGACAGCCCCCTAGCGGATGCCAAACAGATCGCCGACATGGTACCCAAACACCGTGCTGAGCGCCTCATACATCTGGTGCTCCGGCGAGTCTCCCCAGGTGGCGTCGCCGGTAAAGACGAGCAGCTCATCAGAATTGTCCGGGTGATCGCGCCAGGCGGTCAGGCAATTGTCGAGACCGCTCTCGAGCTCGGTCTTGAGGCTGTCGACCCATTTCGCGTACTGCTCGGTCGAACGAAGTCGCTCCAGCAGGGTCTCGATATCGCCGCTGTTGTCGATCTTGGTGAAGAGGTCATCAGAGAGGACGTGCTCCTCAAAAAGAGCCACCGCCTCGTCAGTCAGCTCATCATCGGCGCCGTTGGCGAGATAGTGCGTGAGCACCGGCTCGGCGTACTTGAGCTGCTCCAGGCGCTTGGCTTCTACAGCTTCGGCCGACACCTCGAGCGTTTTCGGCATGATCACCAGAAAGCCCACCATGCTCATTCCCATAAAATATCTCCCATTGATTGTGGCCTGATTGCACTTCTATATAGGGAATGACGGGCGCAAGCTAAAGCGCAAGGCAAGCGTATTCTGTGCTACGACGTCGATATCGAGGAGATCCGGCTTCAGGATCTGCCGGCCGACTGTGTGCGGCGCAGCGCTTCGGTGCCCCTGCTTGACCGCTAACGGGAAAATCCATAGCAGTTCGGTATATACGAATGCTATACTATGGAAGCGTTAGAAATAAATCAGAGAGACAGATCTATGGATTCGACAGCTCATCGCGATCAAAGAAAGTTTCCGCTTCATGTCGAGCCGCCTTCGAGCGATACCCTCGCCTTTGAGCGAGAGCTCATCGAGACGGCTATCGATCGCCTCAATTGGCTTTTTGATTTCGCCTTGGGGCTTGCCGTAATGCTCGCCCTGGGGGTTGCTCTTGGCGGGCTCATTATGGGTGCGGTGGCGCTTTGGGGGCTCGCGTTAGTAATTCTGCTTTCTCTGATTGGTTCTATTCCCTTCTACTCCAATATACGCTCGAAGGACGGCGAGGCGCGCGAAGGCTTCTTGTTGTTCGCGGTCATTTTCACCGCAATCGTGAGCACGCTCATCCTGCTCGAGACAGTCGACAGGCTCGATCTCGCTGGCAGTGATTACGGCGCTGCGTGGTTGGCGCTAATAGCGATCCTTCTCGCCCTGGTCGGTGCGATTGTAGCCATCCGGCACAATATCCATCGTGGAGATGCGCTGATCGAGAGGCATAAGGCGTGTACACCGCTTGATGCGAAGGCACACGCGCAGGAGATACTCCGCTACGCGGAGCTTGCCGGCGTCAATGATCAGATCGCGGCTTATGCTGAGGGGCTTCGTGCGCGCAGGCGAGCCCCCACCCTTGGTGAATACCACGCCGCCTGCGCTTGGGCGAGCACCGAGGGTGAGCGAAGACAAAAGGCCGAGGAGCTGCGATCCGCCGAGGCCGTGCTCGAAACCTTCGTGCGGGGCTAAGGCCGCCCTGGAAGGGTATGCTGTGGTCCCCGTCCTACTTCGCATCGTCCTGCGGCGGTGCGCCAATCTCCATCGTGCGCCAGTACATCGAGCAGCAGCAGACACCGCACTGAAAACCAAAGGCGGCAGCGCAGTCCGCGCTATCCTTCCCCGCCCTGAACGGCGGGGCTTGTCGCGCACCGATCAGCGCTGTGCACCTGCTCGCGCAATCCTTGAAAATACGCCTTGTCCGCAGGTTGTGTGGGCGCCGAGGCGCCGCCGGCCAGAAGCAGCCCTCGCAGCGTCTGGCGATCCTGGTCGCGGCGAATCAGCTCGCGCACGTATTCGCTGCTGGTGCCATAGCCGCGCTCGCGGACCTGATCGTCCACAAACGACTTGAGTCTGTCGGGCAGTGAGATGTTCAAGGTGCGCATGTCTCTGGAATCTAGCGAATATGGCAAAATTTGGCAAACCTGAGCCCCCTAACCCATTTCGACACCCCGGGGCGCGGCTTGGCTCAGCGAAAGATGAAGGTCGAATAAAAACCCCACCCGCAGGGCCTCGGTCTCCCACTTTCGGCCCCCTCCCCTCTCCCGGTAGGCGGAATCCACGGCCGCATCGAGCGCCTGATGGGCCCTTTGCAGCTCAACCGGCATCGTCAAGGGGTCATACAGGTCAGCAAGGGAGGCGTCAGGGAAGGCGCGTCGAGCCTCCAGTACGGCCTCGGCCGCGGCGCTGATGCGCTGGCGCAGCCTCTGGCTGACATCGACCGGCCAGGGGAAGTTGTTGTAGACGATTCCGGCGGAGTAGCGGTAGCGGCTTTCCAGGCGCCCGCACACGGCGCGAACCCAGGCCATGTGCATGGTCGAGGACAGCACGCCCAGGTGATAGGGGGTGGCGTCCGGCACGATAAAGACCAGATCGCTGCAAAGCGTATCGGAATCCATGAAGCCAATGGGGATGTACGGGCGGCGCTCTGAGGACACCTTCGGGATAATGAGGAAGTTCCCCTCGGGGACGTTCTCCACGTGAAAGCGCGTCGGCGTCTGGGCGAGCTTTTGCGTCGGCGCGCTCTTGCTTTGCAGCCGGAACTCGCGCACCGCTTCGATCCTTTTCATCACCTGGGGCATCTTTCGAAGCTCATGGGCCGGACAGTCGCGCAACCACAGGCACCACCTCTGCTTGCCCTTGATGAATTCATCGGATCCGACCCAGCGCCGAAACCAGCGCCGCGCGCCGGGCTCTCGCTCGATGAACGCCTCCATCTCCTCCTTGGAGAACAGGTAATTCCCGCCATCGATGGGCTTGTTGCCGATCCCGATCGGCGGCACCTCGCACAGCGGCTGGCGGCGATTATCGAGCACGATGCTCGGGCCCGCGGCCAGGTAGGGGTTGATTTCCCGCACCTGGACCTCGTGGGGCTCCCCCTTGGGGTCGGCGTACTCGAACAGTCGCCGCGTCGGGCGCTCCTGCATGCTGAAGCCCACGATCACGCAGTGCACCGCGGCGCGCCCGCGCCCCTCGCTGCTCCAGGCAAAGGTGCGGTGGGCAAAATCGATGCTTACGCCCTGCTCGAGCATCCACGACCACAGCACCGCCACCTGCTCGCCCTGGGTGATGCTGTTGGTCGAGACGAAGGCCGCCAGGCAGGCCGGGTTGTGCTCCTGATAGCGCGCGGCCTTGACGTACCAGCTGGCGACATAATCAAGAAGGCCTGCGTTTTTCACCCCCTCGAGCACCCCTTTCACGTCCTCGCGCTGGGCAGGGCTCATGTACTTCGCGCCCACAAAGGGCGGATTTCCGAGAAGATAGCTGCACCGGCTCGCCGGCAGGACCTCGCCCCAGTCGAGCTGAAGGGCGTTGGCATGGACGATGTTCGCGGATTTGAGCAGCGGGATGCGCACCAGCGCGTCACCGAAGGCCTGGCTGACCTTGACGTTCATCTGGTGATCCATCAGCCACATCGCCACGCGCGCGATCTGCGACGGCCACTCCTCGATCTCGAGCCCGTGGAACTGATCGACATCGACCTTGACGTACTGCTCCACCACATTGAGGGCGAGCTGCTGCTGGTCGCGCCGATAGAGGGTCTGAAGGAGCTCAAGCTCGAGCTGGCGGAGCTCGCGATAGGCGATCACCAGGAAGTTGCCGCAGCCGCAGGCAGGGTCGAAGAACTGGAGCTGGCTGAGGCGCTCGTGGAAGGCGCGAAGCTTTGATTCCCGGTCATTGGAGCGCCTTTTCTTGAGGTGCTCGAACTCCGCGCGCAGGTCATCGAGAAAGAGCGGCCCGATGACCTTGAGGATATTCTTCTCGCTGGTGTAATGCGCGCCAAGCGCCCGGCGCACCGCGGCATCCAGGATGCCCTGGAAGAGAGAGCCGAAGATGGCGGGGCTGATCTGGCCCCAGTCGAGATTGCAGGACTCGATCAGAAGCCCGCGCATCCGGCCATCGAAGGCGGGGATGCGCAGCACCTCCTCGAAGAGCTTGCCATTGACATAGGGGAAGGCCAGCAGGCGCTCATCGCGCGCCGTGAGCCGCTCCTGCTCGGGCGTGGCGAGCACATCGAAGAGCTCGCTCAGGCGCGCGCCGAGATCGGAACCATCCTCCCGGGTGCAGGACTCGATGAACTCCAGAAAGGCGCCTCTGGGCATGAAGATCCCGGTGTCCTCCGCAAAGAGGCAGAACAGGATGCGCACCAGGTAGACCTCGAGGCGGTGGCCGGTGTAGCCGGACTCATGCAGCGCGTCATGAATGCGCGCCAGGCGCTCGGCGGCCCTGGCGTTGACCGGATCCTGCTCTCGAAAGACGCGCTGCTCGTAGCCCGCGATAAACCCCAGGCGCTGGATGTTGGCATGCAGCTGATCGAGGCTGAAGGAGAAGTCCTTGCCGGTATCGAGATCGTGCACCCGAAAGCGGGCGAAATCAGAGACGATCACGTAGCGCGGCAGCTCCTCATCCTTGAGCCCGGGGAAGTAGTCGATCGCCTGCCCGAAGGCGCGATCGAGATTCTTGCCCCTGGACTTGTGTTCGGCGATCAGCACCCCGGGCCAAAACAGATCCACGTAGCCCTTATCGCCCCCGGCGGCGTGCACGTGCTTCTCGAACACAGCGACCCGGCGCCGGTGGAGCCCGAACACACGAAAGAAGGCATCCCAGAAGCTCTTTGCATCGGCGCTCTCGCTCGATGCGTCCGCCCATTCCCTGGAGAACTCCAGCGAACGGGCGCGGATTTCATTCCACGACAGCGGCATGTGGCACTTCCATTGTGGGCGTGGGTCCGATTCTGATCATCGCGCACCACCAGGTCAACGATCGCGCACCAGGCCAGGCCAACGAAGGACGGCCCCTGAAAAGCTGATTGCAGTGTAGCACAGGCTGAATCGTGTATTTCCCTGCGTGTTGATGCGAAGCAGCCCGCCGGCGAGATGCTCAGCCTGGTTGTGCGTTTCGAGCGACCCCGGGTGAGCGCGAGGGCACGGGCGCGCAAGTCGCCACGGGTGGCGAATTACGCTGATAATGGCCATAACTCGCCGCCTTTGACGAGTCCCGCTCGGGACATCCGTCCATCCCCTCCCTCTCTTGTAGACGCACGCCCGCGTCAGCTTAGCCACCAAAACCCCGTCGATTGATGCCCATCGGCGGCGACCGGCGCGTTGCTCTTCTTGCCTGGCGTTTCACGTAGCGCCGGGCACTGGATTCCCGTCTCGGCACGTCTCCTTGCCTCCCGTTCCCTATACGGCTCAGCCCCGAAAGGGGCCCCAACAAGGAGCCGGATATGGACAACGCGGTACCGGGTGATGGGCAGGCACCCGGACATAACAAAAACAAGCCAACAGCAGAAGCCTGTATCGAAGACCAGATCAACGACTTCATCGCACGCTGGCAGCATGCCTCGGGCAGCGAGAGAGCGAACTATCAGCTCTTTCTCACCGAGCTGTGCGCGCTGCTGGAGATGCCACGGCCGGATCCCGCCGGCGAGGGGCGCGAGAGCAACGCCTACGTCTTTGAGCGCCGGGTGGACATCAGCCGCCCTGACGGCAGCACCACCCGCGGCTACATCGACCTCTACAAGCGCGACTGCTTCGTGCTGGAGGCCAAGCAGACCGGCAAGGGCCTTGATACCGAGGGCTGGGACAAGGCCATGCTCGCCGCCCAGAACCAGGCCGATCAGTACGTGCGGGCCCTGCCCTTCGATGAGGGCCGCCCGCCCTTTATCGTCGTCACCGACGTGGGCCGCTCACTCGAGCTCTATGCCGAGTTCACCCGCTCCGGGGGCAGCTACGTGCCCTACCCGGACCCGGGCAATCACCGCATCCGCCTGCAAGACCTGCACCGCCCCGAGATCCGGGAGCGCCTGCGCCTGCTCTGGACTGACCCCCAGAAGCTCGATCCCAGCAAGCATGCCGCCCGCGTGACGCGCGAACTGAGCCGCACCCTGGCCGAGCTCGCCCGCCTGCTTGAAAAGGACGGGTATGACGTCGAGCGCGTCGCTCACTTCCTCAAGCGGTGCCTGTTCACCATGTTCAGCGAGGACGTGGACCTGATCCCCAAGGGTCACTTCACCGCCATGCTCGAGCGCCTACAGGCCACCCCTGAGCACTTTGTCGATGCCATCCGCTCCCTGTGGGAGACCATGAACAGCGGCGGCTACAGCGGGATCCTGAACAGCCAGCTCAAGCGCTTCAACGGCGGCCTGTTCCAGAACCTCAACCCCATCCCCCTGAGCAGCGAGCAGATCGGGCTGCTGATCAGCGCCGCAAAGCATGACTGGAGCCAGGTGGAGCCGGCGATCTTTGGCACCCTGCTCGAGCGCGCGCTGGACCCACGGGAGCGCCACAAGCTCGGTGCCCACTACACGCCGCGGGCCTACGTGGAACGCCTGATCATGCCGGCGCTCATCGACCCCTTGCGGGAACAGTGGCGCGCCATCCAGGTGGCGGCCGAGACCTGGCTCCAGCAAGGCAAACCCGAGAAGGCGCTCAAGGAGCTCAGAGACTTCCATCTCCAGCTCTGCAACACCCGGGTGCTGGATCCTGCCTGCGGGAGCGGGAACTTCCTCTACGTCGCGCTCGAGCACATGAAGCGCCTTGAGGGTGAGGTGCTCAACCTTATCAGGGACTTGAGTGGCGGCCAGATGGGTATGGATGCGGAGGGTTTCACGGTGGACCCTCATCAGTTCCTGGGTATCGAGATCAACCCCCGGGCCGCGGCGATCGCCGAGATCGTGCTGTGGATCGGCTATCTGCAATGGCATTACCGGATCCAGGGCCGGCTGGAGCTGCCTGAGCCCATCCTGCGAGACTTCAAGAACATCGAGAACCGTGATGCGCTGATCGAATACGACGGGCGCGAGGAAGCGCGTGATGAACAAGGTAACCCTATCACCCTCTGGGATGGAGTGAGTTACAAGAAAAGCCCTACCACTGGGGAGCTGATCCCGGACGAGACCGCGCGTATGCCTGTCTACCGTTATCACAACCCCCGCAAGGCGGAATGGCCGGAGGCGGAGTACATCATCGGTAATCCGCCGTTTATTGGGAAGGGTCGAATTCGAGAAGCTTTGGGGGATGGTTATGTAGATGCCGTTCGAAGCGTCTACTCTGACAAGGTACCAGACTCCGCAGATTTCGTAATGTATTGGTGGCACATCGCCGCCAGCAAGGTGCGTTATGGCGAGGCTCGCCAATTCGGCCTCATCACCACCAATAGCCTGCGCCAGACATTCAATCGCCGTGTGCTTGAGCCGCATTTAAGTGACAGCAAGAAGCCTCTTTCACTTCTCTTTGCTATCCCTGACCACCCATGGGTATCGGCTAACGATGGCGCGGCCGTGCGCATCACCATGACTGTAGGAGGATATGGAGAACAAAAAGGCACTCTTAGGCATGTGGTTCAAGAGTCCGATATTGACGACGATGCCATTGATGTAGTGTTAAATAGCAGGAAGGGCCGGATCCATGGGGATCTAAGTGTTGGGGCGAATATCGCTGGAGTTGTAAAGCTCATGGCTAGTGGAGGCCTGTCTTCCAATGGGGTTATGCTTGCGGGATCCGGGTTTATTGTCACTGACGAAGAAGCAACAGCGCTAGGCTATGGGGCTGATAATGCCTTGACTAACATAATTCGCGACTACCGCAACGGCCGCGATCTTACTCAAAGATCCCGCGGAGTGATGGTGATCGATCTGTTCGGTTACTCCAATAGCGAGGTGAGGGTCCACTTTCCTGCTATTTATCAGTGGGTGCTTGAGCGAGTAAAGCCTGAGCGAGACCAGAACAGAGCCAAGAGTATACGCGAAAACTGGTGGATCTTTGGTTCGGCACGTCCAGAATGGCGCCGAATGTCGCAAGGCCTTCCTCGCTACATCGCCACTGTAGAAACGACGAAACATCGAGTATTCCAGTTTCTCGCTACTCACATCATGCCAGACCACATGCTGGTCAACATTGCCGTCGATGATCCCGCTGTGCTTGGCGTTCTGTCCAGTAGAATACATATCGCCTGGTCACTGGCGGCCGGGGGCACGCTCGAAGACCGTCCGCGCTACAACAAAACCCGCTGCTTCGAAACCTTCCCCTTCCCGGATCTAACCCAAGACCAAGCCGCCACCATCGGCGACCTGGCCGAGAAGCTCGACGCTCACCGCAAGCAGGTGCTGGCGGATCACTCAGACCTCACCCTCACCGGGCTCTACAACGTCCTGGAGAAGATCCGTGCCGAAGAGCCCTTGAACGACAAGGAGAAGGCTATCCATCAGAAAGGCATCGTCTCCCTGCTGCGCGAGCTTCACGACGATCTCGATCGTGCCGTGTTCGATGCCTACGGCTGGGGCGATCTCGCCGACAAGCTGGTCGGCAAGCCCGGCGCCACCACACCGCTGCTCGACAAACCCGACGAACAGGCTGAAGCCGAGGAAGACATTCTCAGCCGCCTTGTGGATCTCAACACCCAGCGGGCAGCCGAAGAGGCCCAGGGCCATATCCGCTGGCTTCGCCCCGAGTACCAGGCCGCAGAGCATCAGGCGCCCGCGGAGAAGCAAGGCACCGGTGCAGCGCCTCAAGATACGGAAGAGCCTGGGGTGTCAACTCCGGGAGGCGTCAACCAGAAATGGCCTCAGACCATCCCCGAGCAGGTGCAGACAGTGCGGGATCTGCTCTCAAAGGGTCCTCAGACCGAAATCAGCCTGGCCGGCCACTTCAAGCGCAAGCCGGCCAAGGCGGTCTCCCAGATCCTGGCCGCATTGGAGGTGCTCGGGCAGGCCTCTCAAAAAGACGGCGTGTGGCAGGTTATGTGATGTTCGGGTGCTACACTTTCTGTCGTGCGCTGTCGTTCTCGACTGTACATAGTCCCGGATCTGGACTATAATAGAGGCACGCAAAGGCTGCGGCCTGATACGCCATTTTCAGCAGCGCCAGTAGAGAGCCGACCACTGGCGCCGAGCGGTAAGCATCGGCTGGAGAGCTTTTCATGGCTTTGAGCAACCCAGCCGCGCATCCTACGCATCGATGCGCAGTATGATGCGCTAGTCAAGCGGCTGACTCAGCCTTTGGGGTTCATCCTGATTCTCGATGTAGCGCAGCAGGGTTTGGATGTTGGCTCTGCCTCCTACACTGATCAATGCATAGGCGTTATTCCAAAAATAGGGCTTCCAGTAGAACGAAGCCAAGTGGTTTGCGTATTCCTTGCGCATGTGTCGAGCTGATACCGATTTCAGATTCTTGATCAGATCGGAAAGCCTCACCGTGGGGCTTGCCTCGAAAAGGACATGGACGTGATCAGCCTCTCCCCCAAACTCCACCAACTCGCAATCCCACCGGACAAGCAGGCCGCGTACCAGGCCCTCTAGCCGGTCGAGCATTTCCGGAGTCAGGCATTTATGCCGGTACTTCATTGACAGCACGAGGTGATAAAACAGCCGGAAAGCGCTGTGGTTCTTGGTTCTCAGCCTTGAAAAGTCCACGGGATTCACCTACAATACTATTGATGACAAGAAAGATAATACGCTCCGACAAGTGGCCTTTGCAAGCCACCGCGCAGCAGCGACACCTGATGCGCCTCACGCTGGCTGAGTATCGCGCGTTCTGTCGCGCGCTATCGATTGTGGTGCTGAGCAACTGGCCGGCGCTGTGCCGGGCGCCGAGCTTTGCCGCGGCCGTCGAGCGACTGATCCACCCCACGATGAAAAACCCAAAGCCGCGCCACCACTACTTCACCCGGCGCTTTTACAAGTTTCCCTCCTACCTGCGCCGGGCGGCCATCGAGTTCGTCAAAGGCCAGGTGTCGAGCTATCTGACCCGCTACGGGGCGTGGCTCGACGGTGATCGCAAGTGCTCGGATGCACGCCCTCCCGCGTTCAATCCTGTTTCCGGTTGCTATCCGGCCATGTATCGAGGTCAGCAGATCAAGTTCAATGAAGATTTCACCGTGGCAAGCCTCAAGTTATGGGATGGGCGGGAGTGGCTGTGGCACGATGTTCAGATCAAGCGCGTGCGCCAGCGCCACCTGCTGGGCGCTGTTAAATCGCCCGCTTTGGTAGTAAATCGTCGTTGCTACTTGTCGGTACCGGTAGAGCTTAAACCCGAACAGCTGCCTTCGACTGAGCGGGCGTGCGCTGTCGATATCGGCATCAATACGCTGGCCACGGCCAGTATCGTTTCATCAGGCGGCACTGTCGTGGCCAGGAGGTTTCTCCATCCGGCCGCGGACATAGACCGCCGCAACAAGCGTTGCACCCTGATTCGCGGCAAGGCTAGAAAGACCGCCAAGCTGTCAAAGGGGTTTTGTCGGGGCATGTACCGAAAGACCAGGCACATCAACGAGCAGATCGCTCAGATCACGTCCAGGCGGCTCGTCGGCTTTGCCCTGGAGCATGGCGCCGAGGTTATCGTGCTGGAGCACCTCAAGGGGTGGCGACCAAAGGCCGGCACCAGGCGCTCATCGCTTCGCCAGAGATTTCACGGCTGGCTGCATCGCAGACTCGCCGATCTGATCGAGGCGAAGTTCACTGAGGCCGGTGGGCGCGTGGAGTATGTCTATGCCAAGGGCACCTCCTCCTGGGCCTTCGACGGGTCCGGGAAGCTCAAGCGCGATCCGAAGCAGTATGAACTGGCCACCTTCACCACCGGAAAGCGTTACAACTGTGATCTCAACGCCAGTTACAACATTGCGGCTCGCTACTGGGCCTGGAAACTTAAACTGACCCGCCGCAAGGACGGGCAGTTGTCGGAGGACAGAAGCTCCTCCGGTAAACCGAGAATACCGGTCACGCTCTCAACGCTTTGGCAGCGAGAGCATGAAGCCCCTTATCAATGCGCAGCATGATAAGGGGAGTATTCACCGCGCGCGGCGATGGTTTGATGTTCCGACCGGCACCGGACGCCTGGAGGATTTGCTCGTATACCTGGTATTCGAGTACACCCCCGCGCCGTCCCGGCTGCGCAGCCTGGACGACCTGGCGCTCAAAGACACGAAATCGACATGGATCCAGCGGACCGGCGAAATCGGCGCGCTGGTGCGGTCAAGGTCGAGCGGGGACGATGCCGGGGGTGAGGTTGTCAATTGGAGGCTGACGGCCGAGACGGCGGAGAAGGTTAGAACAGCAACGATTCGCCGGGGCGGGCGCGAACGCCAACAGAAAGACAAGCGGGGAGGCCTGCTTGTCGTGCGCGAATACGATGAGCAGGCACCTGGCGTTCTCGGCTGCATCGGGACGCTCTTGATTTTAGAGTCTGGGGCGAAGGGGAGAACCAGGATCATGATGGTTCCGACAAGCGCGGGTGCGCCGATTTTCGTTGTGCAGGAGCGTGCTCTACTTGGGGTGAGATCCCGGGTCGAGGATTGGATCGAAGAGCATCAGCGCTCGAGCGCACAGGCGAGCCTGCCCGAGCTGGCGTGCCGGCTGTTGCTGGATCTGTGAATTATTCAAAGAGACTCGATCCATGACCCGCAACCCTCCACGAATCCCCTCAGACGTTCTCGACCTCGTGACACTGTGGATCTGGGTCGAGACCCGGGGCGGGGACAGGACGCTCGCCGATGCGGTGCGGGATCTGTCGCGGGCGCTCGGCCGGCGGATTTACCAATCCAGGATATACGAGTGACGTGACGGGATCCGGCGTGTGCCCGAGGATGTGGCGCGCCACATGCGCAGGGTTGTCGCGCCTTGCGTTCTCGCCGAGGAAGGCGTGACCGGCCTGGGCGATAGCGCGCTGGAGCGAATCGTTGCCAGACTGAGCTCAGCGCCTGAAAGCGAACACTGAATCGATCGCGCGCCGCGCGCGCCGATTAGCTATACCTTTGAAGGCGCGAAGAGCCTTTCGCGTCAAGTAGAAGCAGAAGCAGAAGAAGTCAAACTATGCCGAAGAAGAACAACCACAACAAACTGGGCAGGATCACCTCCCTCGGGCCGCAGGAGCCGTGGCAGGTCGCTCTGCTTCTCCCGCTCGACTGGATCGACTACCGTGCGGTCACCGAGCGTTTTCACCCCGCTGAGCGCATCGTGCTGCGTGGGCGCATGGCGTTTGACGCGACCACGGACTTCCATAAAGGCGTACCGCGCCTGCGGGCAACGGTCGAAGACGCCGGCGGCACGCATGTCGGATTCACCCTTTTTGGCGATCACCGCGAAACCGCAGAACTGCTGAGCGCCGGGACCCCCATCACCGTGGCCGGCGCACCGGCGAAGTTCTCCGAGCGCTGGTATCTCAATCAGGCCGAGATCGTGCCCCCTGAGTGGATTGGAAGGCTGTGCCCGCGCTACCCGGGCAAGAAGCGTGTCATCAAGCCCGAGAGCGTGCGCGAGCGTGTGCTGGCCCTGCTGCCTGAGATCCTTCCTGAGGCACAGGCCCGGTTGCAGGAGCGCATGAGCGCGCACGCAGACCCCGAGGCCGTGCTGGCGCACGCAGGCATCCGGGACCTGAGGCGGGCGCTGCTGACCGCGCATCTCCCGAGGCGCCTGAGCCACGGCAGACAGGCTCAGGAGGCGATCGAGCGTCTCGTAGCCATGGTGGCCGTATCCGAGGCGCACGCAAGCCACCCGGTGCGCGCACAGGCGCGCGCGATCCCCGCCGATCCCGAGCGGGTGCGCGAGCGTATCAGCCGGCTCCTCTACCCCTTGACCGATGAGCAGCAGCAAGCGGTCGAGGAGATCGTCGAGGATATGCGCCAGGCGGCCCCCATGCGGCGGATCCTCTCGGGCGATGTCGGTACCGGCAAGACCTTCGTTTATGCCGCGGCGGCGGCTGCGGTCGCAGACCACGGCGGTCGGGCGGCGATCCTCGCCCCCACCCAGCCGCTGGCCGCGCAGGTCGCCGAGCAGATCCGCGCCTGTTGGCCGGACCTGGCCACGATGCTCGTGACCGGCGATGATAGCCAGGGCGCCGAGCAGGCGCGCATCCTGATCGGCACCACCGCGCTTCTCTTTCGCGATCTCGGCAAGCTGGACCTGGTGGTGGTCGATGAGCAGCAAAAGTTCAGCCGCGAGCAGCGCGAAAAGCTCACCGAGGGTGGCGTGCATCTGCTGGAGGTCTCCGGCACCTGCATCCCGCGCTCGATGGCGCTCATCCGCTATGGCGTCTGGGACGTCTCAAAGCTCACCCAGGCCCATACCGAGAAGCACATCCGAAGCCGTATCTGGGAGCCCGAGGAGCGCGCGAAGCTCATGGAGTCGATTCGGGCCACCATCTCCAGGGGCGGCCAGGTCCTGGTGATCTACCCGCTCAAAGACGGCGAGGAGCGCCGCAGCGCGGAAGGCGCCTACGAGCAATGGGCGCAGCTCTTCCCGGATCGCGTGCGCCTTGCCCATGCCGGCATGTCCGATGCGGACAAGCAGGACGCGATCGATGCCCTCAAGGGCGGGAAGGCTGACATCCTGGTGGCCACCACCGTGGCCGAGGTGGGGCTAGATCTGCCGCGGATCCGCCATGTGGTCGTGATTGAGCCCCAGCGCCTGGGGCTGACGCAGCTGCACCAGATCCGCGGGCGGGCCGCGCGCCACGGCGGCGCCGGGTACTTTTCGATGTTCTTGCGCGAAAGACCTAAGGAGAAGTCCATGCAGCGCCTGCGGGTGATGCTTGAGACAACCGATGGGTTTGAGATCGCACGCCGGGACCTTGAGCTGCGCGGCTACGGGAGCCTTCGCTCGGATGCCGATCGCCAGTCAGGCGAGGATGACCTGCTCTACGGGCGGCCGGTGCGCATGGAGGTGTTGGATGCGGCAGCTGCTCAGATGGAGCGATCCTTGGCTTGATCGGCGGGCAACTCCGCCAACCACCCTCGGGCGGTGCGAATAATGAGCTGCTGCATCAGCAGCACCAGAGACGCCATGGTGGCCATCACGACAAGTGGGGCGTGCGATACAACCACGCCAAGCACGGATGCGGGCGGCGCGGCGATCTCGGCCGGGGTGGGCAGGGCTGCACGCAGGGCCAGGTACGCGAGCGCCAGCAGAGCAAACAACAGCAGCGCCTGTCTCTGGCGCCGGCACACCGCGGTGATGAAGTCCTCGATACGCGCCTTTCTGTCTTTCTGTTCCGGTGTCATGAGCATCCAGGGTTAATTTAAGGGGTTGGGCGCTCACCGCCGCCGGCGGGACGTGTGCGCTTCAACCGTGTAGCAAATCCAGCGCACTTCTCGATCACTCCAGGGGGTAGCGGTGCGCCACGGGCGCAGGTCTGGGTACCTATACCCTTCAGGCAAGATGTCTGGATGAGGACAGAGGAGAAAACGATGAGTGACTTGTTGACTGGGATCGTCAAGTTGACGGCGCGTGGGGACGGCGAGGAACGAGTGGAGCTTGGCGCCACCCTGGCCTACCAGGAAACCCCTGACGCGATATTTCGCCGGCTGATGGGCCTGTACTGGGACTCGCGGCTTGATTGCGTGAGCGTCGTCGGGGTGCTCGATCATAAGGAGCTCGACCCCGAGGAGCTTCAGGAGGCGCTCGATGAGCTGGTCTGCGAGGCGCGAGACGCCGAAGCGATCTCGGTGCGCGCCAATGCTGGAGAAGCGCCTGCTGAGGCCGATCTCGATGTTGCCGGCCGCCAGGCCGCGGCCCTCAACAACAGCGGGCCACGTGGCCAGATCGGGTATCTGCTCGATCAAGGCCGCTACGACCACAACCAGCTGAGCGAGGCGGTAGCCCGTCTTATCTGATGTTTTTCACCCGCGGGCGTTCAAGTCCGCGGTTTTTCTTTGCCCCGAGAGCCCCTGATGGGCGCCCCGGCCCTGGAGGGCCGCAAGGAGGCCTCTGGGCCCGGCTGTCGCCGGATACTAAGAAAGTCCCGAAATCCCAGCCCGTCCCGCCTGCTTTCTGTCCCTTTAGCCGATGCCAGTTTAGGTGTTCCCGGGCTCCTATTGCCCGAGGGGCCTTCCGGAAAGCCCCGTGGAGCGGGTCCGCGCGCCCCGACCCGGGACCACCCACCGGAAGAGCCCTCCCGCGCACCGAGTCGGCTCAGCCGGCCGGCATCACGCGCTCGAGACTGCGAAAGGCCGCATCAGGGCCTCAGGCTTGAACCCGGGGTGTTTTGAAGGAGGTTGGGGGCCGGGGTGTGATGGCCTGCTCTCGCATGAGAGGTATTGCGCCCCTGCCCTGCCATGTAGAAAACCCCGGCGACTGCAACACCAGGGCCCGCCGCACCGGTGGAATGCCTGCGCGGGGGCGAAGCGGTACGCCCGAAACCGTCCCCGGCGGATCTCGCTCGCGCCGCAGCGGCGCACGAGGCGGGGCGCAGTATTCTGTTCTACGGCGTCGATAAGGGAGCGATCGCGAGGGACTATCCCTTGCATGGCCAGCCAGCACCTTGCCTACCCGGACGAGTATCGATGCGGCACCGTTCTTACCTGGTGAAAATATCTGGCCGCTTGAGCCAGAACACTCGTGCTACACTATATGCACAAAGAAGAAAATTTCAACGAGAGGCAAGCGAGGATGGAGCGCAGGTTTCAAGGTATCGGAGAGCTCGAGCGTACCGGATACATCCCGGCGGGCAGTGCAGACGAGCGCAACGCAATGAGCGTAAAGCAACGCCTGCTGGTGTGCTTGACAGAGCTCTGCACCGAGCTGGCGCAGGCAAGCACAAGGGCTCAGCAATTCGGGCTTAAAGACGCTCGTCCCGGGCCGGACGCAACGAACTCACAAGACATGGCCAGGGTGATCACTGAACTGGTGGCCGTGATCGATCTTTGCAGGGAGCACGGCATAGCCATCCAGCCGGGTGATGCCAAGGCGATATATGACGCCAAATGAGAGCAGGTGCTCGCACGGTCGACCAAAACCACGGCAACCAGTCAGGTCGGGCGCTAGTCGCCGGCGTGCCAGGGGGCTTTGGCAGACGGGGCAGTCATTCTGATTGGAGGCGGTATGCACGAATATCTAATACATCGGTGGCGGTCGGACATGTTTGTCTTGGAGTGCCCCGAGAGCGAGGAGTGGCGACTGCCTACGCCATCGCACCGTCTGGACTACCAGACCGGGACTATCCGTCTTGAGTATCCAGACACTATTGCGAACCGCGTAGCTTTGCGGCTGTGCGGCGTGGTTGTGCCTTCAGGGCCACCGCGATGCCCGTCATGTGGCGCTTGAAGTCGACCTCTAGGCACCCTCTCCCTACATGATCGCGTTGCTCTGTAGAGAACCCCGACAACCGCCAAGAGAGAGGCGGCTCAGTTCAGCGTGTCAGGCGGTTCGCCTCTGCTACGCGCCCACGCGACGAAGGTTCTCCATTCGGTTTCGTCCAAGGGCTGCGCCTCATACGTATTCTCTATGAAGTCGATCTCAATCACATCGAGCCGATTGAGCAGGGATTGTATCTGCCAGGCGACATCCATCGGATTCTCCAGGGGCATCACCTTGCGAGTGTTGCCGCCCGCCATGCGGCCGTCTCCATGCAGCAGGATGGTCCTGATTTCGGACGCGTCACCTACCCGGGCGTGCGCAACGACGGCGCGCAGATGTCTCATGTCGCAACCCTCCTCCGAGAGAGCGCTCAATAGCAGTAGGAGCGGCAGGTTTCGGAAGGATGCGATGCTGCTTCTAATGCCCGCATGAAAACACAAAGGAGGCGCCACAAAGCACTGATCTATAGGCAAACACTCGCAGAGCGCCTGCTCAACGATACACGCCGCCTCTCTCGACCATGCCAGCGCCGGCTCTCCAGGACGATGTGTCTGATGCTCCGCATCCCATTGCGTCTCGGAGGCGAGTGAGATGTCCAGGAACGGATTGATATGGGCGCCGACAATGAAGCATAAGAGGGTGTAGTCTTCTCCGTCGTGCAGGAGGCTGTCGCGCGGCCAGCCTGTCTGATGGAGCGCGCGCTTAGAGCGGGACGCCCTCTTTTTGGAGCGTACTGCGCTGGCCAACTTCAAGGTGTCCGTCCAGCCGATCTTCTCGATCTCCGTGTTGTGGTACAGGTACGGTACGAGCTGCACCGAGTCTTCAGGGCCCAGCAAGGCGCTCGATTGAAGGGACGCTTCAAGCTTTTCGAAAAGAGGCGTGAGGATGGTCTCCTGGTTGATGTTCTCGGTGGCATCGCTCCGGGAGAGGATCATCGTGACCGGCGCGACGAAAAGATGCAGATACATCTCGTCATACCCGCAGGCCTCATTATCGGATGGCGAAAAAGCGAGCATGTCGGTTACCAGGTCAGCGGCGTTACTGAGCTCCTTGGCGACGAGAGGCTCGGCCTCGCTGTAGGCCATATCTATGGCTATGTGGATCGGTGCGTCGCCTAACTTATCAAAGCATTCGGTGATGAGGTTGAGAAGCCCGCCCTCGAGAGACAGTAAGGGCTCGTCTTCCTCGCGTTCTCCCATTATGTGAAACGCCATTGTGTACAGAATTGCCGCGCCTCGAAGCTCAGCCTGCCTCCTTCTCTCTTTGCTGATCCGAGCCTTTGCCATGGCCTTTATACCCCTCCCCTTGTCGCTCGGGTCGAGTGTACCTGAACCAGAGAGACAGGCGCAGTCCCTGGCGGCGCGGGCCGAGATGCGTTGATCCGCGAGGCCGAAAGATGCCCCCACAGGGCCCTGCGGGTGCGCCCGGGTGCGCTGGCAGTGCAAGACCCGTCTTCGCGCTCGCTACACAGGTAGAGCTGGGCAAGAGGCGCGCTAGGGATCTGGTGGGTCTTTCGGCCGGTTTTCGTTCTGATTTTCATCAAAATTGCGCAAATCAAGCGCAGGAGGCAATCTCATGAGCAAGGCAAGGTCCGCACGTACGCACGCACGCCATTTCTCGCCCCAAGCCAAGGGCCTGATCGGCGCCATGCTGATCGCAGGGGCCCTGGGCGTGGGCGCAATCAAGACCACCCAGGCCGCCGACATGATCGTCTACAAGAGCCCCACCTGCGGGTGTTGCGGAGGATGGATCGATCATGTGCGCGAGGCCGGGTTCTCGGTCAAGGAGAACAACACCTTCGATCTCCAGCCGATCAAGGCCGAGCATGGCGTCGCGGCGCGCTACCAGTCCTGCCATACCGCTGTGATCGGGGATTATGTGGTCGAAGGCCATGTGCCGGCGGACATTATCTCCAGGCTGGTGGCCGAGAGCCCCGATATCCGCGGCCTTGCGCTGCCCGGCATGCCTATGGGCTCCCCCGGCATGGAAGGCCCTTACAGCGAGCGCTATGAGGTGCTCGCGATCAACCACGACGGCTCCACCTACGTCTTCGAGCGCCGGTGAGCAGGCACTCCTTGCATCTCTCGATCGGTTGAGCCACGCGCCCCGCCATTCCGGCCCTGCGCAAGCGGGGCCTTTTCTTCTATGTGCAATATCGCCGAACTGGCGCGGGCAGCCCCTGCTTTAGCCGTGTGGAGAGAGCAAACACAAACCCCCGGCGCAACAGTCGCCGGGTGCAGGCCCCGGAACCATCACGGCAGGGGTTGTGTCAGGACTGTGTTATTCGCAGTTGGCGGTGCACACCAGCATCTCGATCGAGTGCAGGGTGAGCTCTGTCAAATACCAGTCCGTGTAGACCACGCTTGCGTTGAAACTGATAAAATCGTCGGTGTAGTATCCGTTCTCCGAATAGGGAACATGCATCGTGAACGCTTGCTCGACAAAACCTTCCATTTGTTCGGGAGCCGGATCAAAGGCATGCGTGGCGTAATCGGAGAAAGTGGCGTTCATATTGATGAGGCGCCACGGTACATCCGCGTGGTAGGTCGCAGTGACCCGAATCGCATTCAGGGGCTGGGCGGGGAGGTTGGGCCCGAAGGTGTTCGAACCATAATCCTGGTTGACGGAGAATATTGAGGCCCCGTAGACATCCCAGGCACTGTAGGTGTTCACCCAGTTGCTGCCGTCATAGGTGTACTCATTCATGCTGTACTGAGACCCGGAAGGCTGCCAGTGCTGCGGATCCGTGATATCGATCCAGGCCAGAACGGGCTCGATGGGGTCATATCCCGGGCTTCCTTCATCGCCCTCGCCTTCGCCCTCGCCGCCTTCACCGCCGGAGCCCTCCTCGCCGCCTTCACCGCCGGAGCCCTCCTCGCCGCCATTCTCACCGCCGGAGCCCTCCTCGCCGCCGGACCCGCCGGAGCCTGCGAGACTCATGAATACGCAGTCGACGCCAGAGGGAACGACCCCAGGCGCCGGCAGCACGAGGCAATAGCGCTCATCTTGGCTGTGAGCCATGCCGGGCAGCATCAAAGCCGCAAGGGAAAGTGCGATCAGTGTTTTCTTCATGAAATACCCCTTTTCTGTTTGTAGGTTTAAGGCCGGTCCTTCGACCGCGACCCGCATCGAAAGAAGGGGAATTGCGGCTCAAACAGTGACCGAGTCGTTATAGGTATAGGTAGGAGGGGTGCGAAACTTGTAGCGCAGGGCGTCGGCGCAGCGATAAAGCCCGGGGCGGCCGATTGAGTCATCGGCATTCCGGTGCTATACTATGACACCTCGGGAGAGGATTGTGAGTGTGGCCTTGCGATTTCCTCTGCTATCTCCCTGTCGCAGCTCTGGAATAACAACAATGCAGCTTCATCTCTCTGAAGAGCAGGCGCGCGAACTGGTAGAGCAGTATCTGCCGCGGATGCGGAAGTTTCTTGCGGGGCGGACGGAATTCTCTCTCGCAAGGCAGTGGCCTGAAGCAAGGATCACCATGTCACGCGGAATGTCGCGCGGTGGCGTGTGGCGCACCTTCGAGGGAGTGCGGCTCAATCTCGGGCGCCAGGCCTGCGCCTACGCGTATTCGGAGTACAAGGCGATCTCGCGAAGCCCCAGGATCGGGTCGATACCCCTGGCGGCACCCCACATCTGTGTGCTGACCGTGCTTGCTCACGAGATCGCCCATTGGGTGCAGCATGCGCCTCGCATCCGCCACAACTTCCTGAGTTCGCGGGACCTGATGGTGCCGCATGGCTTCGGATGGCGATACATCTACGGGCTGTTGCGAACCGAGTTCGTCAACCCCCTCATCCCAGGCTCCAGGGATGGGCTGATCCCTACGCGCGAGCAGGTGCTCGAAGCGCTCCTAAAGCCCGAGGGCAAGGCCCTGGGCGTGGCGAAACGCCAAGGCAGGCCCGAGATCCATCTCGTATCGAACCTCTCCGGGCGCCGCCGTGTGGCCGAACGGGTTTATCGCTCAACCCATGAGACCCTGTGTTCCGGGGATCTGGCCTGGAGCCTGCACCCGCCCGAAGTTGACCTCGAGCAGGTATGCCCCGCATGCACGAAGATCGCGCTCTGGCTGCGGGCCGGGGCTCGGATCTGGGGCTGAGGATATACTCAGAAGCCTGCGCCTTGCCTGATCATCCGGATTACTCTCCCCGGGAGGAGGCCCACGGGTAGGCAAATGCGTGCCGTGCTTTTCGCTAGACCTGTGTGAGGCACACACCAAGAAGGAGTACATGAATGCAGAAAGAGACGAGAACGATCCGGGTCGCCCCGAACATGATCTATCACGTCATCGAAGCGCAGGCGGGAACGCTCGGCAAAGCGATTGTCGAGTACGTCATGAACTCGATCGACGCCAAGGCGAGCCGCATCGATATCACGCTCGATCAGTCGGGATTCAAGGTCACGGACGATGGTTTCGGCTTTGATGCCGAACAGGCGATTCACGAGCTTTTCGAGGAGCTCGGATTCGAACATCCGAGCGCGGAAGAGGAGCACAGACAGTTCGGAAAATATGGCATTGGCAGGGCACAGGCCTGGTCGTTTGCCCGCACTGTTTGGCGTACGGGTGAGTTTAACATGGATGTGGATATTCGCAACCGCGGGCTCGATTACGAGCTCACCAAGGGTATGGATCCCCTGGGAGGATGCCGGATCGAAGGCTTCCTGTACGACCCGCTCATGCCCTCTGAGCTAATCGAGGTCTCGCGCGAGATCGAGAAGCTTGCCCGCTACGTTCCGGTGACGGTAACGCTCAACGGCAAGCAGATCAATGTCGATCCGTCCACGCAGAAGTGGAGCGTTGAGACCGACGATGCGTACATCCTGAGAAAGTCCACGGGCGATCTCGATGTGTACAACCAGGGCGTGTTCGTGCGCGGCTACTCCTCCTACATCATGGGCGGGGGCGGCGTGGTTGTCTCCAAGGTGCCGTTGACGGTGAACATGGCGCGCAATGACGTACTGGTGTCCAAGTGCAAGGTCTGGCGACGCATTCGCGAGCACCTGAGCGCGGTAAACACCCGCGAGAACGTCAAAAAGCAGCAGCTCTCTGACGCCGAGCGTGAGTTCCTCTCCGGGCGGTTTGCTCGAGGCGAGCTCTCGTGGTTCGAGGTGAGCGACGTGAAGCTGATCACGGATGTTCGCGGTCGGCATTACACGATGAGTCAGTTTCTCTGGGGCCGCTCGAGCTTCTCTGTGGCCCCGGAGCGTGGACACCGCATCGCGGAGAAGGTGCAGAGCGCAACCAAGACCCTGATGCTCGCTCCCGACGTGCTCGGAAGGTTCATGTGCGAGACCGGCGAGCAGCTCGCGGAGCTGTTCAGCAGGCACCGCACCAGCCGCATGCAGTTCATCGAGTTCGAGACGATCGCGGCCGGATACACCGAGCGCCACGAAGCCATCAGTAAGGGCGATCTCAAGCCTGAGGAGAAGAGCTTCCTTTCGGCTTTGCAGGTAGCCTCGCGGATGCTGGGCGAGGGCATGAAGTGCGGCGTGCGTACTGTGGTGCTCGGCGAGTCCGATAGTGCCAGCGCATGGACCGACGGGACGCAGTTCATCTATGTGAACCGCGACAACCTGTCGGTCATCCGGCAGGGCCTCGCCGGCTGCTTCTGGCTCGTCAGCTTGCTGATGCACGAGTACAGCCACGACAGTAGCGATCTGGAGAGCCATACGCACGGCATGGAGTTCTACGAGAGCTTCCACGACGCCATGCTCTCTGGCAGCGGGTATCGCGGCCAGCTCCTGGTCGGAGAAGCGGCCATGGACATGTTCAAGAGGTGGACAGTCTACGAGGAGAAGCGCGGCAAGAAGCTCACGAGAGCCATGATCAAGGGCCTGGACGCGATGTCGCTGTCCGCAGCCTGAAGAACCACACAATTCACCCGGGTCGCCTGACCCGGGTTTTTTCTCTCCACCCACCCTACCCTGCGCGTACCGGCGATATCCCGGACGGCGCTTCCTGGGCGTTCGCTACACGTAGCGTGGAATGAACATCAGGAGGCTGATAATGAGAGATATTCCCGCAAGCAAGACGGTCTTGCAGCAGGGCACCGTTCACGAGGCGGTTCGATACGAGCACAACGCCTTTGGCCGGGTGACGCTCACCAAGCGCCAGGGCTCGGGCAACCTGTTCGGGTCCGCGCTCAAGCACAGCAACCAGGTCTGCTTGACCATTGAGCGGGCCACGCTCGATCGCCACCTCTCAACGGACTGGGTGCGAGGCACCGATACCATCGTCGAGATGGTGATGTCGGAAGCCCAGTGGGCGCAACTGGTCTCCAGCATGGGATGCGGCACGGGAACGCCCGTGACGCTTACGAGGGCGCCGACGCCGGGAACGCCGTCAGACCCGATGCCGGGGCTTGCGGCGGAGCCGACCAAAAAGGTCTTCGATGACGAGATCCGCCAGGCATGCGAGAAGCAGATCCAGGACGCCAAGGGGCTCCTCGAGCGCTTTGAGCAGATGCTCGAGAGCGGCAAAGCGATCCCCAAGAAGGAAGCCAGAAGCTGCGTTAGGCGCCTTCGCACCCTGGTGGAGAACATGCCGCAGGATATGGCCTTTCTTCAGTCCCGGTTTGTCGAGAGCATGGAGAAGACCGTGGAGGCTGGCAAGGCGGAGATCGAAGCGCATGTGGCCAATGTTGCAATGAGAACCGGGCTCGACACCCTGCGCCAGCAGGCCCCCCGGCTGAGCCACGATCAGGACAGCGACGAGTAATTTTCTCATCAAGCCCGTGGACGATGTCCGCGGGCTTTTTCTTGCCTGCCATCTGCGCCTGCGCGGGTTCGCTATACCTGCTCAGACCCAGAAGACAGGAGAACCTCATGAAAGTGGCTCAGCTCGAAGCCGGGAGGGTGTACGTAAACAAGAAAGGGGATCAGCGAGAGATCCGCCAGATTTCCAAAGGCAGGGTGTATTACCTGGAGAAGCATTTTATTTGCAACTGCGATGCGAGGGAGTTCGCGGCATGGGCCAAAACCGTGCGCCGCACGAACCCGAGAGCATCCGCCGAAAACGTGCCCTTGCGCGCACCCTCTGGGTGATTCTCGACCTTCGCAGCCAGCCAGCTGCGGAGGTCTTTTTCATTGAAGAGAGCCCGCCGGAGCGTATGAGACTCCGAAGCGCCCGCACGGCCTGGATTGAAACGCATCGCCACCCGCCAGCATTTTCCCTATACCTGGTGATGTTTTTCTGTCATTCCCCGCGTCGCACAGGAAAGGCGCGGCGGATATTCAAACAACAACAAGGAGATGGAGCCTCATGCCCACCCCGAAAACCTTTATGCATGTCCTGATCGCGTGGCTGTTTCTCGCCCTGTTCTTGATCGCGGCGCCGGCGCATGCTTCGTACAAGATCCTCGTACCGGTGAGTGACTCGTCTGAAACGGCGGCAGCCCCGGGAGAGGGCGGAGAAGAGGCCACAGAGCCGGAAACCTCCGGAGCGATGATTCTGGAGATACTGATCGATGAGTCCAGCTGGGCAGATCGGGATGTGGTTTTGCCCATCCACGGCGGGGTCAACATCAACGTGGACTGGGGAGATGGCGCGCAAACCTCCGGCTCCCCGTATGCGCACACCTATGATGAGTACGGGCTCTATATCATCACGATCTCGGGCGACTCCATCGTGCATTTCGGCGACACCGGGGACTGGTGGTGGTGGGAAGGTGCGGAGAGCGTCACGCGGGTCCTTGATTGGGGGGACCTGGGCATTCAGAGCCTTTCCCTCTCCTTCCCTCAATGGACCGATCGCCTGGTGAGCGTTCCGAACTGGATCCCCTCCACGGTCACCGACCTGAGCTACGCATTCGTAGGGGCGCTGGCCCTGAACGATCCGAGCATCTCCTCCTGGAATGTCTCCAATGTGACCAACATGGAGGGGCTCTTCTTCGAGGCATCCCTGTTCAATCAGCCGCTCGGTGGCTGGGATGTCAGCTCGGTGACCAATATGGAATTCATGTTCACCCGAGCGGAGGTCTTCAACCAACCGCTCGGTGGCTGGAATGTCGGTTCGGTCACCAGCATGAGAGGGATGTTTAATCGGGCAGAGGCCTTCAACCAGCCGCTTGGCGCGTGGAATGTCAGCAACGTGACAAACATGGTGCAGATGTTCTCCCAGGCGAGCGCGTTCAATCAGGACCTGTCTTCCTGGTGTGTTACCCAGATACCAACCGAGCCCACCAACTTTGATTCCAATGCGACTTCGTGGGAAGGCAAGCCCTTCACCCGCCCGAACTGGGGGTCCTGCGGAGGTACGATCCATGTTGACTGCTCAGACCCGCAGTCGATCGGACTCATCGGAACGACAGGCGCTTGCCAGGATCAGCTGATCGTGGACCGCAGCCTGATGGATCAGTTCTCCGCGTGCGGTGACGATCGATGCTACGCCCACTCCAGCGGCCGAACCTTCACCTTCGGGCAGAATGGGGACGACATCTATACAGCGCACGTCACCACGCTGGGCGGGCTCTTCTTCGGCGACACCCAGTTCAACGCGCCTATTGGGTACTGGGATACGTCCAACGTGACCCAGATGCACCAAACCTTTGCCCATGCCTCGGCGTTTGATCAGCCCATCGGCAACTGGAACACCTCTGGTGTACAGACCATGGCGCTGATGTTCGAAGGCGCCCTGGCCTTTGATCGGCCGATTGGGGGGTGGAATGTCTCCAACGTGACCCAGATGGGCTCAATGTTCCGTGATGCGCAGGCGTTCAACCAGCCGCTGGGAACTTGGGATGTGTCCGGGGTTTCCAGCATGGCTCAGATGTTTCGGGATGCCCGCGCATTCAACCAGCCGATCGGCGGGTGGAATACCGCTTCCGTAACGGACATGGTGCGCATGTTCCAGGATGCCTGGCAGTTCGATCAGGACCTCTCCGGGTGGTGCGTGAGCGGACTCAGCGAAATCCCGTTCGCATTCGACTTCCAAGCTGGTTTCTGGGGTGACTCAGCCCGCCAGCCTCAATGGGGCACTTGCCCGTAAAAGGAGCACCACCATGATGTCATTGATTCTTACCATGATCTCGATTGCCCTGGTGGTGATCCTCTCTTTCGTTGCGCTGCTCTACGGGGGAAGCTCATTTCTCAACCGCGGCGAGCAGGCCCGCGCCGCCCAGGCGGTCAGCGAGATCAACCAGATCCGCTCCGCGGTTTCGATCTACCGGGTCGACCATCTGCGCATGCCGGAGACGATCGACGATTTCGTGCCGGCCTACCTGCGGGCGCTGCCCGATGGGTGGGTTGCCGGCGAGGATGAGTTCTCCGGGCACATGATCTTCGAGGCACCCTACCTGACGGAGTCGATGTGCCTGAAGGTCAACGAGTCGCTGGGTATCGAGGGGATTCCGCAGTGCACCCCCGGCGTTGCTGTGCTTGGGTGCTGCGAATCAGGAGAGGATTGACGGGACCCCCGCAAGGCCCTTGGCGAGCGCTGAGGCCTTGCGGGGGGAGGCGCTCAGTTCGAGATCTCGATACGCCTGGATTTTTCTTTTTCGCGCTTTGCGATGATCACCTCCAGGACGCCGTCCTCAAGACGGGCCGTGACCGACTCCGGGTCTGCGCTCTGAGGCATGCGGAATTGACGGTGGAATCGACCGTGCGGGCGCTCATTTCGGGTGTACTCGCCGGCCTCGCCCGGCGCCGGCGCGATCTCTCGCTCGGCACTGATTCGAAGGATGCCGCCTTCCAGCGTGATCTCAGTCTTCTTTGCGCTCACTCCGGGGAGGTCGAGCCGGACCACGAACTGATGCGACTGCTCGTAGATATCCGCGGCCGGCTTCCAGCTTGCGGCCACGCACTCCTCGGCGCCTGCACGGATCAGCGCGCGCCCCCTGTCGGCAACGCTGGTGAAATCTTCCTGCAAGCGTCCAAGCAGAAATAGCGGGTTTTCATGAGAAATAGGCATTTCCAGGGCCTCCTCTGAGTTGAGTGAGTTGGTTTCGATGCACGATGCGTCGCTGGCACGCCCTTGCGAAGGCCTTAAGAAGACCTGCGCAGGGGGCCATGAAGTGCTGGTGTATAGCGAACAGGAGGGCGCGGCACGCCTGCGGGGCTGTTGCGCGCCAAGGGGTTGAGCTCGGTATGAGGGCCTGGGCCTGGTGTCAGAGCCGCTGCGGGGGCAAGGCCCGAGGGTTCAGGCCTTTGGCTGGCACGCCGCGCCGCTCAGCGAGTCGTAGAAATCGTCATGGATCTCGAAGAAGACGCCGTAGCGGGTCCGCAATTTGAAGTACTCCTCCGGCGTCAGGGCGCGCAGGACGAGTCGTCGAATCTCTTCGATCGTCAGGGCGATCTCGACATCTTCTGCGCGGTAGAGATACCCGGGTGCGCCGGAGAGGTCGGAAGCTTGCACGGCAGGACCCAGCTCGAGCTGGTTCTGAAATACGGCAAGCACGAGCCCGTTGGGGTCGAAGCTGTGTTTTCGCTGCGCGTCCTCGATCTCCAGATCCAAAGGCGAGCGTACCGTGGCGACCCGGTTCTTCGGCGGATACTGCGGATCGAATAGCGTTCCCATTTCAGCTCTCCTTTCTCCCAGGACCTGCTCTGATCGTACCTTCACCTGGTCGGCGCGGGAAGCCCTCCGTACCGGCCATGAGAAAAGGAAAACCCGCATCAGGTGGACTGATGCGGGCGGAGAAAAAAGGAACCCTGTTCTTAATTTCCTCCCAGGGCACCCAGCAAGGCACCCATGACTTCCTTGGGGGCCTCCCCCCACTCCTGGTGATGCCAGTAGGCGAGCTCCCAGTCATCGATCACGACGCGCACGTAGTCGCACTCCTGAGGATAACCGGGGCAGCGGATCTCGCGGCCATTGCGGGCGATCAGCACATCAAATTCGCCGGCCGGATCGGGTTTTGCCTCGCCGTAGGCGCGTTCTGCGTCAATCGCGTGCTGGAGCTCGGCGTCATTGAGGTGATACTGGTCGCCAAGCGCATCTGCGAGCGCCGGATCACCCAGGCTGAGCGTCTCGAGCGCCTTGAGCTCGCCCTCCTTCAGCGCGTCCGCGTTGAAGGAGAACTTCACCAGCCCATGGCCGAGGATCCGGTAATCAAGACCGTAGAGCGCCCGATTCAATCCTGTCGCCGCCATGGAGACCGTGACCGGAGACACGCCTGAGACGTAGTCGACATACACCGTGCCCTGGATCTGATGGTCGTGCGTCTCGCGCCAGACTTTGCCGTTGGAAAACTTCAAATACTCGATCTTCATCGCATACTCCCTTGTTTGATTGCTCAGGCCTCCCTTGGTATAGGTATCGGCATGAGCCCGCAGAGGCATCCGTATACGCCTACGGAGCCAGAATCCCGCTCAAGAGCCCTTATCTCCAGACGAGGTTTCGAAGAATAGAAAGGTGCAACTGTTTTAGCATTGCCAGCAGAGCTTCAGGCAAAGGCTGCTGGAATTCGGCGTCAACGACGAGGATAATATTCCGTTGGTGCGGCGCAGGCCCCACAAACCCTACAAAGCGACCACTCCATGAAGCGTCAGCAGGAAGACACAGAAGCACTGGTATACGCCTACGGAGCCAGAATCCCGCTCGATGATCCTCATCTCCAGGAGGAGCTTCGAAAGCAGCGGGCCTTCTGGGACGCCCTGGTGGAAGCCACCCTGGCGGCGGAGCGCGAGCTCGATGATCGTATGAAGGCGGACTCGCCGCAGTACGCGGCGGCCGTGCAGGCGCTGATAGACGCCTCTCAGGCGGTGCGCGAGGCTATCGAACGGCGCAACGCCGAACGCGCCAAGACCCGCAGCAGGACAACCTCAGTGGACGGCGAGGTCAAAGAGCGCATCACAGAGAAAAACGCTGCTCGAAAGGAGGTCTGGCGGCTTGCGGGCGAATGGCGCAAGGCAAACAAGGAGGCTGTCTCGGAGCATCAGGCAAGGATGAAAGAGGAGGCCAAGCGTCTGCGCCAGGGGTGTGGCCTGTACTGGGGGAATTACAACCGGGTGCTGGACTCGTTCCAGCGAGCCCGCCAGCAAACCCTCAAGAAGGGGCGCCGCGTGCGACCCTCGGATCCGGCCAGAGACGACGGCATACTCGCCGTCCAGATTCAGCGCACCAAATCAGGGCTTGGCGCATCCCCCGAGGAGCTGTTTTCCGGCAATGTATCTCAGTTGCAGATAGACCGCCCGCCGCCCGGCGTTGAATTCCTCCCAGCCAACAGGCGCCGGCGTGAGGCGCGCGTTACAGCGCGCATGCGCGTGGACGCAGCCGGCCACATGATCGAGTTCCCGGTGGTGCTGCACCGCCCGGTGCCCCCGGGCGCGAGGATCAAGGCCGCACAGCTTGTCTGGAAGCGCGAAGGCGAGCGCTGGCGCGGCCAGCTGTGCCTGACTGTCTCAAGCCCGAAACAGGAGCGAGAGCACCCTGGTGTAGAAGCGTGCGGCATCGACCTGGGGTGGCGCCTCCAGAAGGACGGGGCCCTGCGCGTGGCCACCGTGGCGGACTCAAAAAGCCGTCTTTACACCTACACCCTGCCCGCAGACTGGATGCGTGGTATGGACCAGGTGGAGCGCCTGAGCTCGCACCTGGATGAGAATGCCATGGAGGTGGCGGCATGGGTCCACGCACACCGCGACGAACTTCCTGAGAAGTTGACCCAGCCTGCGGCCAATTGGTCGCCGGGGAAAGGATCCAAGTGGCTTCGAGACAAGGAGCTGCACGATGCGGTTCGCGCCCTGAACTGGGAGGTGCCAGCAGAGATCCGGCACTGGTACGAGCGATACCGGCACCTAAAGACGTGGCGAGATAATCTTCGTGCGAAGCTGCTGCGCAGCCGCCGAGAGGTGTATCGGCTGCTGGCCGCGGATCTGGCGGGGCGCTACGCCGTGATCGGTATCGAGGATATGGATCTGAGCAAGATCGCGAAGACGAAAAAGCGCAAGGACGCAAGTGATCCGGAGCTCCATGCCACCGCACGGGCCCAACGTCAACGCGCTGCGGTGCACGCGCTACGTCATGAGATCGAGCACCAGGCGAACAAGCACGGGGCGCAGCTTGTGCATGTTTCAGGGAAAACCACGACGACCTGTCGGGCATGCGGCGCCGCCACAGGGCAAAAAGACAGAGCTTCGCTGATCTGGACGTGCGAGCACTGCGGGGCCGTTTGGGATCAGGATCTCAATGCGGCCGGCAATATCCTCGATAGCGCGATGGGTGCGAGTGCTCCGGCGGCGACTACGTTGGCAAAAGCAAAATCAAGGCGTTATGATCTCACTCAGCCGAACTTTCGAGAGCGCTCGAAAACAGGCTCGAGAGCCTCCGCCCGCGCGTGAGTATTGAGGTTTTCTTTGATAATGCCTGCTCTGCGGCTTGGTAGTAGAGACCCGGACCGTGCGGATGTCGTAGCCTTCAGCCGGCTTACAGGAGGAGCGAGATTCGAAAGAAATCATTACGCTTTTTTCTTTCATGGCAACGCCAGCTCTGCGGCTTTGTGGTAGAGACGTGATGACCAGCGCCCGCTCGTAGTCCATCCGAAACGTGACAATGCCCGCTCTGCGGCCTCGTAGTGGAGATATCCTTAGGTATAAGCCCGATGAAAGTGCTGGTGGTAGACGACGAGGCGCCGGCCAGGGAGCGGCTGGCGGCCCTGATGCAATCCTTTTCCGGGTACGAGGCCTGCGGCAGTGCCTCGAACGGCATCCAGGCCGTGCGCATGGCGGAGGAGACGCAACCCGACATCGTGCTGATGGACATTCGCATGCCCGGCATGGACGGGCTGGAGGCGGCCAGGCACATATCCGGAATGGACACGCCCCCGGCGATCATCTTCGTGACGGCCTACGAGGAGCACGCCCTCGAGGCCTTCGAGTCGCATGCGGTGGATTACCTGCTCAAGCCGGTGCGCAGCGAGCGTCTCAAGAGTGCCCTGGGGGCCGCCAGACGGCCCAACCGGGCGCAGCTGGGCGCCATGGAGGGCCTCGGCGGGGACTCCAGCCGGAGCCATATCTGTGCCCGCGTGCGCGGCAACCTGGAGTTGATTCCCGTCAGCCAGATCTACTATTTCCAGGCGCACAAGAAGTACGTCACGGTGCGCCATGCCGGTGGAGAGGTGCTGATCGAGGGGGCGCTCAAGTCCCTGGAAGACGAGTTCGGTGAGGCCTTCCTGCGCATTCACCGCAACGCCCTGGTGGCGCGCAACAGCTTCGCCGGAATGGAGAGGAACTTGCAGGGATGTTTCGAGGTGGTGCTCAAGGACACCAGGGAGCGCCTGGAGGTCAGCCGGCGCCACGTGGCCGAGGTGCGGCGGTTTCTGAAATCCCTTTAGGGAACGACAATGCCTGCTCTGCGGCTTGGTAGTAGAGACAAGATAGATAAACTTGGCACCGAAACGCTTCCCAACAACGATGCCTGCTCCGCGGCTTTGTAGTGGAGACCTGCACCGTGCGGATGTCGTAGCCTTCAGCGGGCACGGCAAGTATAGACAGTCTTAGAAGCTCGATCCCAGTCAAAACGCACAACCCGCTCCTCCTTTTGCCTATACATGGCCTAAAAGGAGGATCTCGCATGTGGTTCTGGATCAAGGCGACACTGGCAAGTGTCCTGGGCCTTTTCTATCTCAAGACAAACAACTCGCACGGCAAGGGCTGGCTTGCCGAGTACGTTCTGCACAAGCTTCTGGAGAAGGAGCTCAAAGGGCAGGACGCGCGCATCTTTCGCGATGTGCTACTTGAGCGTCCTAACGGGAGGCTCTCCCAGATCGACCTGATCGTTGCCTGCCGAAGGGGGATCTTCGTCATCGAGGTGAAGAACCTCAACGGTCAAATTTTCGGGTCGAAAGAGGATAAGAGATGGATGCAAGCGCTTGCTTACCGGCACTCAAAGCGCTATTTCTACAGCCCCCTCAAGCAAAATGCGACCCACCTGAAAGCCGTTCAGGAGGTGCTGGGGGTTGCGCCTGCAAAACTCTTCAACGTGGTCGCACTCTCCGGGTTCGGTAAGCTCATAACACCGATACCTGGCGTGCTGTCGCTCGGTAGGGTTCCGCAGTACATCCTTCGCCAGAGGAGCTCGCGGCTGAGCCAATCAGAGGTCGATGCTTTCGCTGCTGCTTTGAAGCAAGCCCATCGAGCCGATCAAGAGGCGCGGGAGAAGCATCAGACCCAGGTTGAATCGTATAAAGGCGGAAACAGGCCTGAGAAGGCGCCCACCGGACCACTCAGGCCCGCCGTGCGTACCTCCCGCCGACCATCGAGACAATTCAAGAAGACATAGCTCTTCTCTCGCGCACCCGAATGCGCGGAGGTATCGGTGTGCGTACTGATTCTCGCTGCCCTACCCCTCTTATCAGGGAGGGGGCGGCTCAGATCGAGCCGCTATCGGTACCGATCGCCGAAGCTCCCGTCAGCCAGCCACTTGGCCCGCCACCAGCCCCTTCCGAGGGCGGAGCGGGCGCTCTGACACTGATTCGGGATCCCAGTAAAGCGATGAAGCTCGCCCGTGGGGGTGCGCACCGTGAACCGCCAGGGGAACGGATGTTCCTCCCACAGGCCGGCCGGAATGAACGCTCGGACCTCGTGTCCGTGATAGTGCTTGACGATCTCGGCGCGAGCGCAGACCTTCTCGGTATCCGGGGCCTCCTCTGCGATGGCGGCCGGATATCCGCGGGAATCTCTCGAGCTTTTCTCTATATGCACCAGGCGCCCGTCTGTGAACTTTGCCCGGTACTCGTACCACCGCCCGGAGACATCTGCCGCATAGAAGTTCAAGTAGCCGTGGTACGCGATATCGCCGGCAGGCCCTGTGAGGCGCCCTTCTTTGCTGATGGTGTAGGTGTCGAGTCTGCGCTCGAGATCCTTGGTTTGGAACTCGAGCGAGTTGGCAGCCTCGTCAGGCAGAGTCGCCTCGCAGCGGAGGCGGTCGAACTCGAACATTCCCATGCTTAAAGACCTTCTTGAATTATCAGGAGTTTCATAGCGAACTCCGTATAGCGAAATTCTCGTGGCTATACACGGATATCGATCAAATTGATCGAAGTTAGGGTTGATTTCTCGTTTATTTTGGACGCGGTTTCAGGGTATACTTGCGCTACGGTTTGAACATGCTTTACCACCTGCCTGGAGGCAACCAGGACACCCCGACGGCAGGGGCAATTGCCGGAGTACGGGGCCACTCTCATGTGTGCTCTCTGGTGGATATTCCACTGCCGCGCCAAGCGGTCACTTGGCAACCGGTAGCCCCCGGCAATGGGCGAGGAGATCAGTATGAAGTTCAATATCGAGGTAGATCGCACCGCGGCGATTGCGGCCTGTAATGAGGCGTACGGCCTTCAGATCGTGGAGGTGGCGCTTTCCGAGATCCCCGCAGACCTTCGGGCAGAGATTCAAGATGCCCCCGAAAAGGAAGGCGTTGTTGATTTGACGGATCTTATCGACAACTGCCGGCGGCAGGACGATCCCAAGCCACCCGTGCTTTCCGAGGCCTCCCCACAGGCTGTCATCGAGATGCTGAAGTATCGGAGCCATGTACGGGAACATCGTCGCAAGCGCGACGCTGAGAAGCGTGAGGAGCAGATCCTCAAGGCGCTCGAGGCTCCCGAGAAGCACTGGATTGAGAGTAACGGCTCAGGCGAACACAGGCGCGCCGTGGTAGCGCCGTCGCCGCGGTTCGTGCCCCTGGACAAAGAGGCAAGAGCAGACCCTCGTATCAAGGCCGTGCGTGATCGGGTTGAGCGAGAGGCTTTGTCTCGCGCTCAGGCCGAATTCGATGAGATGGCCAGGGAGGCGCAACGTCAACGCGAAGAAAGGGCGGCCGGGCAGCAGAAGTTGCACGAATGGGCGCAGGCCAATGGCTCCGACAGACTGCGGATGATGCTCGACATGCAGGTCGGCGATTGGCAGGCGGTGGCGCGTGAGGAGTATCAGGACGCGCACGCCCCTGACGGGTTCTCCCGGGGCACCAAGGGCGGAGAGCGCCGGCGCAAGCCGACCCTCAAGGAGCTGGAGGTGTTGCGCCAGCTGCGCGACGAGGTGGAGGCCTCCGGGGGCGTGTTGAGCGACCCCACTATCGACTGGGTTGTCGAAGAGGCCGATCTGAATGAATACGGCGAGGAAATCCCGGAGCGGCGCTATTCGGTGGTTGAGGTGCAAGTGAGCTCCCCTGACGGGCATTACAGCTGGTATTCGCGCGAGATCGCCAGGATCTCGACGGGGGACGACGAGGGGTAATTCCCAAGGATTGATTCAACCAAGGCCTTCTCAGTCTATCCGACTGGGGAGGCCTTTTTTGATGATTCGAGCGATCGAGCGGGAAACTTGGATCGAGAGGCATTGGCCATGAAAATCAAATACCCAAGAACCTACCACCTACCCTGGTCGGAAGGTATAACTTCCGACGACAAGATGCTGCCCTCCATTGAATGCTTGAAGGGCTTGAAGGTGGTGGCACCCTGTGGCGCCAAAGTGCGTTGCGGGGTTCTTGTTCGTTGATCGCCTAGCGCCGAGCTAAGCAGGGCGGTACTGCGGGATTGTTTGGATCAGACTCGATATCCTCGAGGCTGCGATGAGCGCGAGCGCTCCGGTGGTGGCGACGCTGGCGCAAGCAGAATCAAAGCGTTATAATTCCAGCCAGCCGAGCTTTAATGAGCGCTCGAAAATGGGCCCATGAACCACCCCGGAGAATGAGCTTTAAGAGCTGTCGTGATAATGCCCGCTCTGCGGCCTTGTAGTAGAGACGCGGTTACGCTGTTCAAGGAAACGAACGTGAGCGTAGTGATAATGCCCGCTCTGCGGCTTTGTGGTAGAGACTTTCTGTCTGGATGGGCGGTCGAGCTCTGTGGCTCTTGATAATGCCCGCTCTGCGGCCTCGTAGTAGAGACTTTCAGGAGATGTGTAACACGTTGAAGATTCCGGTGAGGGATAATGCCCGCTCTGCGGCCTTGTAGTAGAGACCTACCTGACGTTCGAGCCTCTGAACTGGCGCGCGGCATGATAATGCCTGCTCGGCGAACCACCCCGCCCATGATGTTTTCCCTATACCATGCGAGATCAGTGCGCCGAGGGCCCTAAAGGTGCTTTCGGCTCAGCCAGGTCATGCGGATCTGGAGCCCCGACGAGAGGATAAGAGATGAACGGATACAAGGCGTTTTACCGCGGCCGAGAGACAGAGGTCGAGGCCGGCAGCAGCCGCGAGGCGCAGCAAAAAGCAGCTGCTTTCTTCAAGGCCAAGAAGGAGTACGAGGTGACTGTTGTGATCTGCGAGAAAGACGGCGAGCAGGTAACCCACCTCCCCCTCTTCTGATTCAACCAGGACATCCTCAATCAAACCGGTTGAGGGTGTCTTCTCTCTTGCCTTAAACCGCCGCGGACACCTGGTCAGAACTTCCCCTGACAGTCGCGACAATACACATCCCCTCCAAACCTCGCCTTGTTTTTCCAGCAGAACTGCGCGACCACATACGGCACAGAAACAGTGCAGCTTGCGCAGGCCAGCTTGCTCTTCTTCTTCCCCTCAGCGCTTTGCGTATCTTTATTTTGAGGGCTCGATTTATCGTCAGAGATCCCGAATTTGGCAGCCCAATTGAAATCAAGAGGCCGGTGGACCGAGGCAAGCGAGCGCGCGAACATCTCGACGGTATCTGTGCTTACCACTTTCCCGAGCGTTAGCGGATTGTTGTCCGAATCCAGCATTTTCTCTAGCCAGGGCTTCATCTGGTCTACCTTGATGAGGCTGTCGAGATCCGGAATATCTGTAGAGGGGCGATTGATCTGGGCATATTTGGATATCAGGATGAGGTTCCTGTAGGAGGGTTGGATGGAGAGGCCAAGCCGTCTCGGAAGCCTCACCAAGCCCGACTTGAATGCAGCGCGCAGCACCTCGATGTGTTTTCCGTTCTGCTCGAACGGAGAAGGGATACCGCGGGGCGTGTTTCGGTAGAGGGCCGCGTACTCGCCACGTTCATTGATCTCTATCCCCTCCGAGAAGCTCTTGCTCTCACAGACGACAATATCGAGAAAGCGGTTGATGATGAGGTGGTCGATCTGGGCGACAAGGTTCTCGTGCTCGAGACGCAGGTCATGAATAATCATCCAGTTCTTGCTGGCGCCATAGTGAAAATTGATTTCATAGGCGGCGCCTTTCTCTGCCTTCGCGCCGGCTCGAATGTTTCGGATCTCGCGCTCAATCTTCTTTTTTGTTCTCGCGGAAACGCCAGGGCGAGCACGCAAGCTTTCAAGGGCCTTTATTGACGGCTCGACATCATCCAACTCTTTAATGATCATCACACACTCCTGTTGATTTGGGATTCAAGCCAAGGCGGCTCTGGTAAGGCGTTCTTGTGTATAGCTACTAATCAACAGGTTGGAGTCAAACAAGGGTCTGGCGGTGCTTGCGTGTGCCTTGCGCGTTACCGGTGCGCGACAAGCCCCGCCTGAGCGCCATAGAGGTCTCTGGCCTTCAGGCCGGGGAAGGATGTCAATGAGAGAGACTCCTGGCCAAGAGGCGAAGCGGCACCACCCAAAGTAGCTGTAAGACCACATATATCTCAGGCAGTACCACGTCAGGATAAGACCGTGGGGGTATTCGCTATACGCCCCCATGAACCAGGACCCCAGCAGCCGCGAAGCCCAAGTCACTCCACGATACACACTGCCTTGGGGCAAGTGGGTCGATGAGAACGAGTGGCTACCACTGAGCAACCATAGCATTGATGTTGCTCAGGTCTTTATGGCGTTGGTCAGGCAGCCGTGGCGGCGCGCACGCTTACTGACTCAAGGAAAGACGCTCGATGACAGGCAGCTGGTTCGGCTGGCGGTGCTCGTGTTTTTGCACGATATTGGGAAATGCAACTGGGGATTTCAGGTAAAGAACAATCCCTATAGGCGCGGCACGGCCGGGCATGTGACGGAGACGGTTGCACTACTGCGAAGTGAAGCGCTCCAGCAGCGCTACCCGGCGGAATGGCGGGATCTGTTGCAGGAGGTTTGTGGCTGGTTCACCCAGGGCGAGGAGGCGGCTGTTGCAATGCTCCTGGCCGCACTCTCGCATCACGGAAAGCCGGCTCGCTGGAGCGAACCCGGCCTGCGTGATCTTGAGAGGTATTGGGAGGTAAGAGACGGCTACGACCCCATGTCTGCGCTGGCGGATATGGCACGCGTGGCTCGCAAGCTGTTTCCAGACGCCTTCGTTGCCGATACGCCCTGTATCGACGCGACCCCGGAGCTACAGCACCGATTCGCCGGCCTCCTGATGCTGGCCGATTGGGTGGGTTCCGATAGGCAATTCTTCCCGTGCAAACCCGAATCCGATGAGAGCCGGTTCGCCTTCGCTCAGAGGGCTGCCGAGCATGCCCTATCGCAGATAGGGCTGGCCCCGGGCGAGTGCCGCAACATCGCATCGTTTCTGGAGATTTTCGGTTTCGAGCCTACTCCCTTGCAGCGCCAGCTCTTCCACGAGCTACCGGTAAACGAGAGCACGCAGCTTGTACTTGCGGAGTCTGATACAGGCTCAGGGAAAACCGAGGCGGCGCTCGCATGGTTTCTGCGCCTTTACGCCGAAGGCAAGGTTGACGGGCTTTATTTCGCGCTGCCTACGCGCGTGGCGGCGCGCGAGCTGTATTCCAGAACGCTGCGGGCCATCGAGGCCGCCTTTAAGCCTGAATCCCGCCCCGGGCCTGTACTGTTGGCCGCCCCCGGCTATGTGCGCGTGGACGGCGCGCCGGTACTTGCTGATCCGGAAGGGGTGTTGTGGGATGACGAGAATCTTTCGCGGCAACGCGAACGCTTGTGGGCATCTGAACGCCCCAAGAGGTTCCTGGCCGCGCCTGTTGCGGTAGGCACCATTGATCAGGCATTGCTATCGGTGCTCAAGGTTAAGCACAGCTTGCTGCGATCCGTGTGTCTGGATCGTCACTTGCTCGTGGTGGATGAGGTTCATGCCTCTGATGCCTACATGCGCGAGGTGCTTACGACGCTCATCCGAGGGCACGTTGCCCGTGGCGGATGGGTGTTGCTGTTGTCAGCCACCCTGGGTGAGTCGGCCGCCAGCGCCTTTTTTGAGCGCACGTTGCGCCCGTTGGCGCAATCCACGCAGCGGCCATACCCGTCCCTGACGACCCGCGCTCAGGAGCAGGCTGTCCTTGTGAATCGTTCTGGGCGAGTGATCGATGTCGAGCTGAGCCCTACCCTCGAAAACGACGATGCGTTGCTCGATGACATCACGAGCGCTTTGCGCGAGGGCGCCAGAATACTGGTTATTTGCAACACCGTGAAGCGCGCGACGGCCATGCTAAGGGCTGTTGAGGCACACCTATCCAGGCACGCTCCTGAGCTTCTCGACGCGGTGTTTGCAATCGACGGTGTTCGCTGCCCACATCATGGGCGCTACACCCGCGCGGACAGGGAGAGGATGGATGCCGAGGTTACCCGCAGGCTCGGCAAGGGATCGCCTGATGGGCCTGTGCTGCTCATCGGCACACAAACCCTGGAGCAGAGCCTTGATATCGACGCGGATTGGCTGATCACTGACATCACCTCGATGGATGTGCTCCTACAGCGCCTGGGCCGGCTGCACAGGCATCTGCGCGAGAACCGTCCGGCGTCTTTCCGCACGCCGAAGGTCCTGATTCGTGTACCCAGTAAAGCGCTGCATGAGTACCTGCACCCCGGGGGGCAGCTAAGGGGCCCTGCTGGGCTTGGCTCGGTCTATGCAGACGGTCGGGTGCTTGAATGCACCTTGGCCAGCCTGAGAAACAACCCTCGTCTCGTCATTCCCGAGCAAAACCGTCAGCGCATCGAGCAAACCACGCACCCTGAGGCGTGGGCAGCCCTGCCGCAGGTGTGGGAGACACACGCTCAGTACATCCAAGGGGCGTACCTGGCGGAGATCCGCCAGGCCATGCGTAACTCCCTCGAGCCTCAGCCTTTCGGAGAGCTCCACTATTCCGCCGACGAGGAGCGGGTCACCAGTCGGCTGGGAGACCCCTCCTGCGAGCTTGCGTTGGTGACGCCGACGAGGTCGCCGATCGGCTCGATGATCGAGAGGGTAAACATCCCCGCATATTACCTATACAGCCTCGCGACACCAGAGCAGGTCGAGGCTCAGCCCTTTGAGGGCGGGTTTCGAATCACTGTCGAGGGGCACGCATTTACATACACCAGATTCGGCCTGGAAAAGGAAGATGCACGACTTACTGACTGACCCCTTGATCGGGGTGTTGATTGACGACGAGCCGCGAAGCGCGAGCCTTCCGGAGGTTCTTGCGTTGCTCTCTGAGGGGCGGATCGACGGATATACAGGCCTGCGAGCCCATCAAAGCGACTCGTGGCATGTGTTTCTGGTTCAGCTCGCCGCTGCCATTCTGGCGCGCCATCCCACTGACACGCTCCCCGTTGACGTCTCGTATTGGCGCGACGGGCTTCTTGAGCTGGCCGAGGGGCAGGCTTCGGCCTGGCATCTACTTGAGGAGGACGTGACCAAGCCCGCATTCCTGCAACACCCATGGAGCAGCTGGAAGGATGAGGCTGAAGCCTATGGTGTCAAATTTGACGACCAGGGTCGTGTGAAGAGCATCAAAATCAAAGCGCATACCCCCGATCAGCTGGATGTGGTGCTCACCTCCAGGAATCACGACGTTAAAGCCTGTCGAGTATCTGACGCGGATGTCGAAGCCTGGCTGTTTGCGCTCCTGATGCACCAGACCACAAATGGCTACCTCGGCAAGGGGTACGGTGTCGTGCGCATGTATACCGGGACTGGCAATCGCCCGATTGTGTCCTGGACCTCCGACCGCCACCCTGCCCGACGTTTTCAGGAAGAGGCGATGCTGGTGCGCGATATGCGCAAAGACCTCTTGATGCGTTACGGCTACCGTGACGATGGGCATGTGCTCACGTGGGTAAAACCATGGGGCCGAAGTGAGCACCAATACGAAGACGCGCTTCAGGGATTGGATCCCTGTTTCATCGAGGCATGTCGGACGGTGCGGCTACGACCGAATACGGCCGGCGGGGTGGTGGCACTGAATGCCCCTCGCAAGGGACGGCAGATCGGGCCCAAGAGCATGGAGGAAGGCGATGTGGGCGATCCCTGGATTCCGCTTAACCTGCAAAAGGAAAAGCCCGTCGCTCTCAACGTCTCAAAAAGCGGCTTTACCCCAAAGCTTGTAACAAACCTGCTTTTCGAGCAGGGGTTCGAACTCACGGCTCTGCAAAAAGCCAGGGCGGGCGGCACCGCGGGGTGGCTTATAGCCAGCGCGCTGGCGCGAGGCCAAGGCAAGACAGAGGGGTTTCACAGGCTCGAATTACCCGTGCCGGCCAAGGTGAAGGCGGCCTTGTTTAGCCGGGAGGGTGCCTCAGCGCGCGAGCGCGGTGCCAAATGCGCCCAGGATCTTCTCGCTGATGCGAAAAACGCGGCCGGGGCGCTACGAACAGCGCTCTTTATCCTCGCGGAAGGCGGGCCCGGCCAGGCCGACTTTCAAAAAAAGGCGATTAAGTCTTGGGTTGACGCAAGCGCAAGCGCCTTCGAGCAAAGCTGGCCGCAGCACTATTACCCAGCGCTCTGGCGTGCTTTTGATGAACCCACCGAAACCGTATTCAGCAACTGGCGCAGGGAGCTGGTCGCTATAACCCGGGAGCTTCTGGATACGGCCGTGCAGCGACTGCCGACACCTGGAAGCAGGCGCTGGAGGGCGCTGACACGCTCTCACGCAGAACTAACCCGCGCACTTCGTAAGCACCACCTTTTGCCAGAAGCTGCGCCTGATCTGGAGAAGACCGCATGACATCTGTTACCGATGCCGCGCCTGATGAGCAGGGTGGCGAGCACAAACCAGGCCTGCCCGCGCTGGTCGGGCGAATCGCCGCGCTGTTTTCGAGCGCCCACTACCCGAGCAGCGACCGAGCAGCCCTTAAGCGCTGGGCCCCTGGGCAGCCCACTCCGCTGGCGTACTACCGGTTGTGGATGTGTCACCTGCGTCAGGATCCGCCGTCCGACTCTCAGACTATGGCGTGGTCGTGTGTCGCGTGGGCGCTGGCTTCGGCCGGCGGCGCCTCACACCAACCCTCACGCCCTCTGGGCCAGGCGCTGGCAGAGGCGCGGTTCTCTGAGGCGCGTCTCGAGCAGATGCTCTCTGCTCCAGAAGAGGTGCGCGCGAGACTTTGCCAGGCGGCTGTGCGGTTTCTGGCGGCCAAGGGCGAGCGCTGGAATTTCTCGGAGCTCGCTCACTACCTGCTCACTCGAGACGCAGAGAAGCGTGAGGCGGTGAACCGGCGAATCGCCAGCAGCTACTACCGACATAGCCACACGGTCGGCTGAATCATCAACCATCCTTATGGAGTAATGAACCATGTTCTTGCAGATCCACACACTGACCAGCTATCCGGCCAGCCTTCTCAACCGTGACGATGCCGGCCTACAGAAGCGCATTCCTTTCGGGAACAGCATGCGCTTGCGCGTATCCTCGCAGTGCCAGAAGCGCCATTGGCGGGAGAGTCTTGCTGCGCAATTGCCCGAGATTCAGGACGGCCAACGCACCCGCTCGTTCTTCACGCGCACCGTCCTGCCCAAGGCGGTCGCCGGGGGCGTGCCGGAAGACCTCGCTAAGCGACTCATCGAGCCTCTGGCCGCGGTTGTCGTAAAAGGCGGGGTCAAGAAGGGAGGAGACCTTAATCAGCCGATCCTGTTCGGGCTGGCTGAGGCGGATTACTTCGTTTCCCTGCTAAAAGCGGTGAGCCAAGAGCCTCATATTCAGGAGGTGGCGAGCAAGGAGCAGAGCGAGAAGGTCGACAAGGAGCTTGCGAAGGTAGCTGGCGAGGCGCTCGTCGAGGCGATCGGGAAAGACAATCTCCAGGCTCTGCGCAAGTCGGCGCTGGGCACGGAGGGACTGACCGCGAGCCTGTTTGGCCGTATGGTCACCTCTGACCTCCTTGCGCGTGTCGACGCCCCGGTCCATGTGGCGCATGCGCTTACAGTGCATGCCGCTAATACCGAGATCGACTATTTTACCGTGGTCGACGACCTCAATCGGGATGATGAGACAGGCGCCGCTCATGCCAACCAAAGCGAGCTCGGAGCCGGCGTATTCTACGGATATGTAGTGGTCGACATTCCCTTGCTGATGTCCAACCTCACCGGTTGCGAGCGCAAGGACTGGCGAGACCAGGATTCGTCGCGGGCTCGCGAGATACTCAGAGCGCTGATCGCCGCGATCCTCCAAAAAAGCCCCGGAGCCAAGCTCGGCAGTACGGCGCCTTACGCGCACGCCGACTTCTCGCTGTTTGAGACTGGCGCGCAGCAGCCGCGCGCGTTGAGCAACGCGTTCATCGAGGCGTTGCCGTTTCGCGGTGATTTGCGCCGGGAAGCCATCGGGCGGCTGGGCGAGTACGTGGCGCAGCTCGATGGCATGTACGGAAGCCCGAGCGAAGGGGTCCGCCACATGTCTACGGTGTTCGAGGGGTCCGCGGGGCTGCCGGACAAGCAGCCTGTCCCGCAAGCCGTGAACGCAACGCTCGACGCGATCTTTGGCGCTTAAAAACACGGAGATGCTTTTATGGATTGCCTGATCTTACGTCTTGACGCGCCGATGATGAGCTTTGGTGCGGTCGTGGTCGATCAGAGAAACCCCACTTGGCGGTTTCCGGCCGCATCGATGCTCACCGGGCTGCTCGGTAATACCCTGGGATGGAGCTATCACGACACTGATCGTCAGCAGGAGCTTCAAGATCGTCTACGCTTTGCGGCTCGCTGGGACGCTGAGCCTGAGCCTATGCGTGAATACCAAACTGTGGATCTGGGGCAGGATTTCCTGCTCGACACGGGGTGGACTACGCGTGGGCAGGCCGAGAAGCGCAAAGGCGGTGATGCGAAGAAAGGTACGCATATCCGGGAGCGCGATTACTGGGCGAACGGGGTCCTTACTGTGGCGCTGACGCTTGACGGTGAAGGTGATCTCTCCATCAGTGACTTGGAGGCGGCTCTGAAAGAGCCCGCGAGACCCCCGTTCTTCGGCCGTAAGAATTGCCTGCCGGCGGGACCGCTGTTCGCCGGGCGCAGACAGGCCGAGAGCGTGAAAGAAGCGCTGGCAAGGGAGCCGCTTGCAGATATCGGATCGCGTCGGCGGCCAGAGCGCATACAAGCCCAATGGCCGATCGATGAGGGTGAGGCTACCCAGGTCGAGGAGCGGTATGACCTTCGGGACTGGGTGGGCAACATACACCGGGGCAGCCGGCGTTACGCGCAGGGTTTCCTGGAGGTGATGGCATGAGTATGTCACATCTCGTTCGGTTGCCCTTGAACCCGCAGGCGCTGCTGCGTTTTGCAGTATCACATGGCGTTACTCAGGGTGATGAAGGGTTTGGATACAGCCTGCACCTATTGCTGACCACGCTTTTTGGCGAGCATGCGCCGAAGCCGTTTCGCTTTTTTGAGCGAAAAGGAGAAGTGCTTGGGTACTCTGTCGTAAGTCACGAACAGTTGCTCGAGCATGCGCAGGCATTTGCTCCGCCGGAGGCGTGGGCGGCCCTTCAGGCGGACGGAGTAGTCAGCAAGCCCATGCCCGGACGCTGGACTGTCGGTCAGCGGCTGCAAGTGGAAGTTCTTGCGTGTCCGGTTGAGAGGCGTGGCGCGGAGGAGAAGGATGCATTCCTGCGCGCCTTGGATCGTGCTGATGACGTGGCGCCGAAGCGCGGCGAGGTCTATCAGGACTGGTTTCTGCGGCGCTGGGAAGGCGCCTTGGACTTCGAGCTTATCGAGCTGCGAGGTATGCGGGCGCGTCAAAGCATGCAGAGACGGATCCATGATGGCACGAAGCGCCTGGCGACCATCGAGCGCCCAAGCGTACTGTTTGTGGCGCAAGCGTCGATCTCAGACCCTCAGCGATTCTCTGAGCTTTTGATGCGAGGCATTGGACGGCACAGGACTTTCGGGTTCGGCATGGCTTTAGTGTCCCCTCCTGCATGAGCTCTTCGCCGGGGCTGCTGCATGGGCGGTTAGGGTTGGCGGCATCACGCATCCCTCATGCCGACCGGCATGGACTGTTGTGGCTGGACTACGGCAGGCTTTCTGTGGAGGACGGCACTTTGATCTTTTTGGCAGCGCAAAGCCAGGCTCTGGATGCCGGCCAGTACGCTATTCCGTATCAGGCAGTCACCATGCTGCTTCTAGGCCCTGGCACCAGTCTTACACACGACGTGCTGCGGCTTTGTGCTCGCCACGGCGTGTTGATTGCAGCTGTTGGTGAAGGGGGCGTTAAGAGCTACACCGCGCCTCCGATGGGAAAGAGCCGTTCGGATGTTGCGCGCCGGCATGCGCAGAGCTGGGCTGATCCTGAGCAGCGTCTGAGACTGGCTCGACGGCTATACGCCTGGCGGTTTGGTCGGGTACTGCCACATCGCGACATTGAGACCCTGCGCGGTATAGAAGGTGCGCGCGTCAAGGAAAGTTATAAGCTTGTGGCGCGACAGTTCGGAATTGAATGGCGCGGGCGGCGATACGACAGGGCGAACCCGAACTCTGCGGATCTGCCAAATCAAGCGATCAATCACGCGGCGACGTTCGTTGAGGCGGCTGCCGATATTTCCGTAGCAGCTGTTGGCGCGCTACCTCCTCTGGGATTTATTCATGAGCACTCGAGCAATGCATTTACGCTCGACATCGCGGACCTCTGGAGAATAGACGTCACCTTGCCGTTGGCCTTTGGGGCTGTTCAGGCGATGAAAGACGGCAAGGCAGACGGCATGGAGCGAGAGGTGCGACGCAGAGCAGTGCGACTATTCCGCCAGGAAAAGATCATTCCTCGAATGATCGACCGGATTAAGGAGTTACTCGATGTCGATGACCGCAGTAGTGACTCGTAATGTATCGCCTCGTGTGCGTGGTTTTTTGGCCTCAGCTATGCTCGAGGTGGCACCCGGAGTGTACAGCGCCCCGCGTATCTCCCCCGCAGTAAGGGATCGCGTGTGGGGCGTACTTGAGGAATGGTTTGTCAACGAAAGAGAGGCGTCGATAGTCATGCTGTGGCAGGACAAGGAAATGCCTGGAGGTCAGGCGATGCGAGTGCTCGGCAGTCCGCCGGTCACCCTGATCGATGTTGATGGTCTGCTACTGGCGCGAAGAGCAGCATCCCCTGATTGATCACGCTCTTTAACAACTAGGTAAAATCTTCGTAGTAACAGTCGCTTATGCGATAGAGTCTCCCCCGCGTGAGCGGGGATCGACCCCACCGAAGCCGGCAAAGCTTGGTGACTTCGACGTCTCCCCCGCGTGAGCGGGGATCGACCCTCTGATAGCCGCCCCTCCAGGCGACCAACTACGTCTCCCCCGCGTGAGCGGGGATCGACCCATGATTGTTGGCGGCGGCATCTTTGCTTATGCGTCTCCCCCGCGTGAGCGGGGATCGACCGCAGGGGCTAAGCTATCGAGAGATCGGATCGCGGTCTCCCCCGCGTGAGCGGGGATCGACCCTCTGATAGCCGCCCCTCCAGGCGACCAACTACGTCTCCCCCGCGTGAGCGGGGATCGACCGATACGCCCGCAATGACTGCCGGCCGATACTCAGTCTCCCCCGCGTGAGCGGGGATCGACCGCCGCGCACTCTTCGAGCGAGAGTTCTTCACACGTCTCCCCCGCGTGAGCGGGGATCGACCTTTGCCTGGAGTCAGCTTGCGTGTCCGGTCTTCGTCTCCCCCGCGTGAGCGGGGATCGACCCCAAGAGCTGCGGCAGAGGTTCTTGGCCTCTCGGTCTCCCCCGCGTGAGCGGGGATCGACCCCAGTACATCAGCGTACTGGGCTCGGAATCCCGAGTCTCCCCCGCGTGAGCGGGGATCGACCCCCAATGTCAATGTTTGGCGGGGTTACTGCGGTGTCTCCCCCGCGTGAGCGGGGATCGACCCTCTTCCCTGGCCGGGGCGACGGTCGAGGTGATGTCTCCCCCGCGTGAGCGGGGATCGACCGCCAGGGGCATTCCCGTATCGAGATCGCGAGATGTCTCCCCCGCGTGAGCGGGGATCGACCCCACTTAGCTAAGAGGATTTAATTATGCACATAGTCTCCCCCGCGTGAGCGGGGATCGACCCGATGATTATCACCAACGAAACCCTCGCGAAGCGTCTCCCCCGCGTGAGCGGGGATCGACCCTACCGTGCGGCATGCACGGATGACGATGAGGAGTCTCCCCCGCGTGAGCGGGGATCGACCTCCTTCAGGACCTCGGCCAGGGTCACCTTGCGTGTCTCCCCCGCGTGAGCGGGGATCGACCCAACCCTCACCGCGCCCGGCGCCTGCGTCCTGGGTCTCCCCCGCGTGAGCGGGGATCGACCTGAAATTGGCGGGAAAGGTACGGCGATCGGAGCGTCTCCCCCGCGTGAGCGGGGATCGACCCACATGGTGCATGCCCTAAAACGCAAGTCGAACGTCTCCCCCGCGTGAGCGGGGATCGACCCATACGAGATGTGGCTTCATGGCGCAGGTCATGGTCTCCCCCGCGTGAGCGGGGATCGACCTTTGTATTTGTAGCTATACCGCCTCGACGCCACGTCTCCCCCGCGCGAGCGGGGATCGACCGTAGGCCGGGTCGTTGAGGTGTTTCTTGAGGATGTCTCCCCCGCGTGAGCGGGGATCGACCCTGGCCGCGGATCCAGACATCGAGTTGCTCCCGGCCTCCCCCGCGTGAGCGGGGATCGACCGCAGATCCGCAGCCCGGAGGACCGCATTTGTCAGTCTCCCCCGCGCGAGCGGGGATTGGCTCTACCCCTTCTCTGGCCTCAGGGCCGCGACAGCATTGGATGCTGCGCGCTCAGACAACTTCCCGGGTTCACTTATCTTGAACCATGGTTCATATTCATGGACCGACAGTCGTTACCTGTGCTATACTGGGTCTACTCTACTGTTGATTGCGAGCGCCTACAGAAAGGCGCCGCGCCCTGGCGATATCTGGCCCCCGAAAGGCAAGCCCAGCGCCCAAGAATGGACCGTCGCACGCTTTCCTGATGGCAGCTGGACCACCGGCGGGCGGCCCGACGATCCCGACTATGCGCAGTGCGAGCTGTTTATCATCGAGGCGCCGGACCGGGGGGCGGCCATCATGCGCGCTCAAGCCAAACGGCGGCGCCAGGCTCGCAAGGCGAACGGCTGAGCGCGAGAAGTAGCCGATACCCAACAAACCCCGGATCAACAACCTTTTCGACTGATGAAATCGATACCGATTAAAACCAGGATCCGTGAATCGTACATCCCGGGAATCGGGTACCACGAGCTAATGCGCGCCGTTTTCCCCGAGGATGAGTACCCTAATGCCTGGCGTTACAGCAATAACGGAGGCCCTCCGGGATGCGCGATGGCCTTCGGGCGTGCGCTCAGGGAAATGCGTGCCTGGGTGGGTCCGGATAATGAAGGGCGGCAAGTCTACCTGCCTTGATGATGGAGGATTGCTCAATGATTGAGAAAAACGAAGCGCTGCGCGAAACCCTGATGACCAGTGACGAGGAGGTGTGTGGCTATCTCAACGCGCTGCCCGCCACCGAAGAGCGGTGCGCCCGGTGCCACAAGCCAGGGCCTCTGGAGGGCGGAGAGGTCTGCAAGGCGTGCTACGGCATCGTGTACGCAGACCTTTGATGACGCCACAACCCCGGATTCGGAGAAAGAGCATGAGCGAGATTGAACGAAACACAGCAGGGCGCCAGCGCCGGGTCGGTCCGCCCGTGCGCACGCCTGAGCATGGCGGCCGGCAAAGCGAGCCTCTCGGTTCGACGGGCGGCGCCATGCCGTGCATCGAGGCTGCCGCCATCAGGCCCGCTGTTCGCGGCAAAGCCGATTTCCATTCATGGCAGCTCTACCGCTGGGTGAAGGAGAGGCCCTACGGTGTGCAGATCTGGCGCGGGACATGGAACGCAGCGACGGGGATCGACCGTGAGAGGCCGGTGCTCTACATCGGCCACATGGACATCACCGATAGCGCAGAGCGATGGTTTCACGGCCGGATGCTGCGAAATCTGTGCCTGCTTGCAGGGAACCTGGACGGCTACGCGTACGGCCCGGCATTCGACACCGCGCACTGGGAAGAAATCACCCGGGAGTGGTGGGAGCAGTACATGCGCATTGGCGTCTGCGCCATCCACGGGGATCGCGCTCATCATTGGGAGGAGCGCGGAGACACCCGATCTTGCAGCTACTGCGGCAAGCAAGAGCAGCGCGTGATCGAAACGATAGGGCGGGCCGTATGGGTTCCCACGACGTGAGCACTTGCGCGACAGGAGACGGCACCCCAGGCGCGAGCCTGGCGCTGATCGAGAAAGCGGCGCGCGATTTTCACACCGCCGTGAGCGGTGCGGACGGGGCCCTGGATCGGCTCAGCGATCTGCTCGGGGTCTCGCCGGAAAGCGACCTCTGCTCCAACGTATGGGCCATGGCCGGCGCCTATAAGGGCGCGCTCGATGCGGCTTATGGGATTGGCGGATGGCTTGAATGGTGGTGGCTGGAGTGCAGGCTCGGAGAGCAGCCCATGCAAGCCGGATTGCCTGGCGAGGAGCTTCGCACCATAGCCACGATCGACGACCTGGTGAAGCTCATCACCGACGACATCAAGCGCGGCGCATAGCCGCCTGAGGCCGCTTGTTTCGGCCGCAGTATCGGTAGTCATACCTCCCGTTTAGCGGCAGCGCTCGGGAGTCATAGGTTGCCGGAGCGCATCCGGCCTCGCCCCCTGCCCTTCCTTCAATATTCGCTATACAGCCCAGCGCCCGGGGACTAACACCTCAGGGCGCTGGCCTTGTTATACGAACCAATTCAACCGGAGGTGTGCAGTGAGTGGAATCGAGCGAATCACAAGCGAGCGTCAGCGCCAGATCGAGCAGGAAGGCTGGACGCCGGATCACGACGATGAACGTGGTCAGGGGGATCTGTCTCTGGCCGCAGCCTGCTACGCGCTCCAGGCGACACAAGACAATACCCTCGATGCTCGCGGGGTACCGGCGCGGTGGCCCTGGGATGCGCATTGGTGGAAGCCCTCGCATGACCCGATTCGAAACCTTGAGAAGGCGGGCGCATTGATCGCGGCGGAGATTGACCGCCGGGAGCGCCGGAGAGCCAGGGCGTGAAAAGCCTGAGGCGGCTCGCTGAGCAGGCGCTGGCCTCCGGCGAGTGCGTCACGCTCTCCAGGGAGCAGACACGCGCCTTTCACGCGGCGTTTGCCGCCCATGCGGGGCCATCGATAGGCCGCATCCGGGCGGAAACAAGGCGAGCCTGGGCGCAGGCACGAAGCCTGCTGGTAGACTGAGCCGCCTGCTTTCTCAGGCGGGGTGGCGACATGAAAAAGCCACCTCGGGAGAGGTGGCTGAATGAGGCAGGGAGTTCAGGCGACGGCGCGGGCGCCGTGGTTCATCATCGGATCCAGGCGTACATGCAGAAGACCTGCGTGGCGCTCGATCCAGTTGGCGAAATAGGTGTTCAGGCGGACCCGCAGGTCGCTCTGCGTATCGAGAGCCCGTACCCAGCCGCAGCGGATTCGCACGGCATCGGCGTCTGACGGCACCATCTTGTCGCGCAGCAGCACGGAAGGCAGCCCGTCGCGAACCTCCTCGACCACCACTTCCTCGCAGAGCCTGTTGTGCCAGCACCCGGTGTCGGCGACAAAGGCATTCCATGTGCGGGCCGGAATCTCCCCGGAATCGTGTAGAACTTCAAACATATCTGGCTCCTCTTGGCCTTGCTCTTGTGCGCTTTGTATAGGGACTTTTCAGGAGAGAAAGACCCCGGGCGCCCTTCGCCAGGGCAGGCGTCAGCCCCCCTTGGAGGGGACCGGATCCTGGGCCTCGAGATTGCCCGCATGGTATTCCTCGGCGAGCAGCAGCAAGGGCGCCCACTTCAGGTACTCCTGGCGAGTGCGCGGATCCTCGAAGAACTGCCTGTAATCCCCAGGCGTGTAGGCCGACACGTTCAGGAGCTCATCGGCCGGCACCGTGATCGTTGCGCGAACAGGTTCATTGTTCCAGTCATAGGTCTGGCGCTCCCGATACCAGGAGAATACCGCGCTGCGTTTCTTTGGCTGCCAGCTGCGCGCTCGCGCGAGCGTGCCGGGGCCCGGGTTGCCGTAGGGGCGATGTCGCGTGGGGCGCCATTCACCCTTGATGCGCATGTCCGCGTCCATGCGCCGGGATTCTTTCTCCGCCTCCTTGCGCTCCCAGTAATCCTCCTGCCCCGCGAGCACGCAGTTCTTGCCGATCGAGGCATTCAGGCGGGCGCGGTAGGCCTCGAAATCCGGCTTCTCGCCATGGCCCAGCGTGCGCGTGCCGTCATAGACAAGCTCGACGGCCGCAGCGAAACCCTCGGGCGTCCAGATCTTGACCGGCGGGTGGGGGTGCAGGACGTCGGAGCGATCGAACAGCCCCTGAATGATCAGCGCGATGCGGTTGTGGAGCTTGATCTGGGCGGCGACCACCCGGGCAGCCTCGTCGTAGTAGAGGCTGGAGGGGTCGAAGGGCTCCCACGCATCGAGGCGATCGAATCGATCCACCTGGGGGCCGGCAAAATGATAGGACCTGCCGGGATTGCGCGCCTCCCATTGCCTTCTCGGGTTGGCGGACTCCCAGGCCTTTCGCTCGGCCAGGAGCCGGTCCCTTGTCGCCACTCGATCCTCGTACTCGCGCCTGGTCATGAACTTGCTGACCCGCCCGGCGAACACCTCGAACATCAGCGGCTCAGCGTCGCTGAACACCGTGTGATCCGGAAAGATGAGCTCATCGAAGTCAAGATCGCAGGTCAGGCGGTAGACCTGCTCGCCGTTTCTGATATAGAGGAAGGTGGACTTGTCGAGCTCGGCCAGCTCAATTTGAATCAGGCTCGTCCTGAGCGTGCCGTCACCCTCGCGGTACTTTTCGTGGCGCCGCACTCGCATGGCGGTGATACAGCGCGCGAACGGCAGGATGCGGTCCCGGTTCTCGGGCTCGCACAACCAGGCGTCGAAGTCGGCGATATGCTCGAACGACATCCCGCCGAGGCGATACCCGAGCAGGCACTCCTCATCCATGTACAGGCGCCTTTGCATGACATGGAGCTTCTCGTGCATGCCTGCCGGCGTGCCGGCGCAGCACTGAACGACGGACTCGGTCAGGCCCGCGTAGAGAGAGACGTTGAAGATGCGATCTTCGATCTGATCGATATGGGCTTGAAATCCCTGTGTCTGGGCCTTGAGCGGCAGCGCCTCGGCCTGCATCCAGAGCGCCATGGTTTCGTTGAGCGCGCCGATCTCGGCGAAAAGCGCGGGCAACGTCACCTCCTTGGCTTTCTCCAGCGCCTGGGCATGGCGCCTGATGTCGGTCTGGGAGCTGAGTACGGCCAGGGCCTGTCCCGGGGCGTCATCTGGCGCGCGCTCGAGCGCATCCTGCGGACCAAGGCCGAGGGCTGCGGTGATACGGCGCACCTCCTCGAGCTGTGCATTGATCTGGCGCTGGTAATCGCCTATGCGCTCCTTGATGATCCGCGCCGCGTCGGGCTCGGGCATGAGCAGCTCACCGGCCTGCTCCAGGTGAATTCTGGTAGACAGGGTGCGTCGAGCATTCCCGGGGCCCTCCAGATCGGCGAAATTCGAGCCGATGCGCATGACGCACCCAAGCCAGCGGGCGTCCTCGCGCTCCACCCAGTACCATGCGCCGACCTTCAGTACGGCCGTGTTTGGCAGCACATGCGCACGCGGCTCAGGCCCTTCGCGGGGCGTGAGCGGGGCCGGATGCTGCGCGCTCACTCTTGTTCCTGCTCGGTCTCGCATGACGCCTGAGACTCCTCATTCCTGGTTGTTTTGTCGGCCTGGGCGTTTCCCCATGGATCGCCAGGTACGACCCTGACGCAGTCCACGGTCTGCAAGGGGCCGAAGCCGTCTTTCGATTTCAGCCACCGGCGCACCCGCGGCTTGCCGTGCTTGGAGTACCCCACCAGGACGCCGCGCAAGGGGGCCTTCGTGCTGCCCTCCCATTCGACCGTATCGCCGGGGTACGGCTCAGCCATCTGCGGCATCCCCCATAAGCGACAGGACAGAGGCCTGGCGGCGCTTCTCGCACGCCTGGATGCGCTGCTCGAGATCCTCGAAGGGGAGTCGGGCGCGGCTCTTTTGAAGGACATACCCGTGGCGCGCCATGAACCAGAGAAAGATGTCGATCACGTAGCAATGACCCTCCACCCAGGAGATGTCTTTGACGTACTCGTGATTTGTCACCGCCACGAGCTCGTGGATGGCCTTGAACAGCGCCTTCTGATCGTGAAAGTCGCGAAACTCAGCCGGCAGGTGCCGGCCGTCGGCGCGCCACTTGGCGAGGGCCTCGTCCAGGGCAGGGCCGGCGCTCACTCGAGCACCTCGGCATCGATGGGGTCGTGGGCCGGGAAAAGCCTGCTGGATACGGCGTCGTCATCGACCTTCAGCGTAAGGATTTCGACCGCCTCGAATTCACCCGAATCGATGTGCTTCCGGCGCTCGTTCTCCAGGTACTCCGGATTATCGATCAGTTCCGCTTCCGCCATGCAGCCAAGCGTCTCAGGGGCGTACTCGCCGGGGTAGCTGCATTTGCGCTGGGCCATCAGGATCAGTATTTCCACGCCGTTCTCCTTAGCGTCTTGCGCGCCCCTGGTCGGGCTTCCCCGGGGTTAGCGCGCGCAGGGTGAATCGGATTCATGTTTTCGCAAGAAAGCATTGGCGAGGGCGGGCGGACTCGAACCGGCGCGACCAGCAGTCCGGACTGCCTTGGTCATTGGGCGCTACCCAGCTTCCGTTCTCGCGCTTTTGCCAACCTCCCCCTCTCCTCATGAGTCAAGGGGGCGCTCTGCCTATTGAGCTACGCCCTCACCGATGCTCTCTCACTGCCCGGCTCCTTGTGCCAGGAGCAGGATCTTCTCCAGATGCTCTCGCGGGCTCATGGAAAGGTGCTCGAGGTACTCCTCGACCGAGGCGAGCAGCTGCTCAGGGGTTTCCCCGCTGGCCACGGTCTGCTCTGCCACATAGTCGAAGTCGGCCGGCCTCCCATGCTCATCGCGCCACTGACCCGCGTCGTCGCGCGTGTTTCGACGAAAACCCATGACCAGAAACATTGTCCCGCCCGGGGTGGACAGGCGAACCGTGTCGCATCCAAGCATCCGGCGACATCTCGCAAGAAGCGGCTTCAGGTCGGGCGGGGTCTTGCTCATGGCTCTCGTCGTGTTTCAAGGACGTGCCAAGTATAGCATAGGTAACGCCCATATTCAAAGATCGGGCGCCAGTCCCCGGGGCGTGACGCGTTTGCCGGGCTGGGGTGCAAATCAGGCCCCGGACCGATGACGCACGAAAGATTCCCTATACAAGGCTAACGAATAGAAGCCGGTTTTGGTTTTCTAGGGAAGGGAGGCTCTATCATGAGACTTGTCTCAGCTTTGCTGGCGATGGTGCTTTGCACTGCCGCTTTTGCCAACAATCTGATCACGATCGTGCCGTTGACGGGCGAGGGATACACTGCACCCTCGCCAGAGATCACCGTGTACGGCGCCTCGACGACAGGGGGCGCGATCTCCCCGGCAAGCCAGGAGGTTGCCTTTGGGGAGACCGCCTATCTGAGCCTCTCGCCCTACCCCGGCTACAGCATCTTCGGCGCCTCGGGCTGCGACGGCGCGCTTAGCGGCGATACCTACGCCACAGGCGCGGTGATGGAGTCGTGCACTGTAAACGCCTCCTTTGCGCCCAATGACTACACCCTCTTCTTTGATGCCCAGGGCGGATCGGTCAGCCCCGGCTCGAAGGTCGTTACCTACGCCTCCTCGGTGGGGGCGCTGCCTGTGCCCGAGAGAACCGGTTACGGGTTCGGTGGCTGGAATCAGTTCGCAGAGGGCGGAGGCACCCAGTACACCTCCGCGACGATCTACAACACCAGCGCGGATTCCACCATCTACGCCCAGTGGGATCTCAACACCTACGTGGTGAGCGCCGTCAGCGGCTCAAATGGCTCGATCAGCCCGGCGTCCCGGACCGTGGAGCATGGTTCGAGTGCCACCTTCACCGTGGCCGCGGCCACCGGGTACAGCGTAGACGCGGTCACCGGCTGCGCCGGCTCGCTCGCCGGATCCACCTACACCACCGGGCCCATTATCGAGAACTGCACGGTATCGGCCTCCTTCGATGCCAACACCTACACCCTGTCCTTCAACGCCCAGGGCGGCACCGTGCAGCCTTCCTGGAAGAACGTGATCTTCGATCAGCCGGTAGGCGCCCTGCCCACCCCGACCCGGGCCGGGCACACCTTCCTCGGCTGGAACACCCAGGCGGGCGGCAGTGGCGCCACCTGGAGCGAGACCACGGTCTACGCCCAGGCGGCTGATGCCACGCTGCACGCCCAGTGGGATCTCGACACCTACACGGTCTCGGCCGCGGCCGGCGCTGGCGGCTCGATCAGCCCGGCGTCTCGGGCCGTGGATCATGGATCGAGCACCACCTTTACCGTGAGCGCCGATTCAGGATATGCCATCGAGTCGGTGACCGGCTGCGCCGGTTCGCTCTCGGGCTCGACCTACACCACCGGGCCGATCACGGCAAATTGCTCGGTGAGCGCCTCGTTCGAGGCTAATGAGCACACGCTGTCCTTCAACGCCAACGGCGGGTCGGTCAACCCCGGCTCGATGACGGTGACCCACGGGGAGCCGATCGGCTCGATGCCAACGCCTTCGCGCACCGGCTACACCTTTACCGGCTGGAACACCCAGGCCGGCGGGGGTGGTGCAACCTGGACCAACGCCACCGTCTACACCGAAACCGGCGATACGACCGTCTATGCCCAGTGGGCGGCAGACACCTACACGCTGTTCTTTAACGCCAACGGCGGGTCGGTGAGCCCGGGATCCAAGTCGGTCACCTACGGGCAGAATGTCGGGTCACTGCCGACGCCCTCGCGCACCGGCTACACCTTTACCGGCTGGAACACCCAGGCCGGCGGGGGTGGTGCAACCTGGACCAACGCCACCGTCTACACCGAAACCGGCGATACGACCGTCTATGCCCAGTGGGCGGCAGACACCTACACGCTGTTCTTTAACGCCAACGGCGGGTCGGTGAGCCCGGGATCCAAGTCGGTCACCTACGGGCAGAATGTCGGGTCACTGCCGACGCCCTCGCGCACCGGCTACACCTTTACCGGCTGGCGCACCTCCGGGGGTGCCTGGTATTACGCCTCCACCACCTACAACGTGGCAGGCAATACCACGGTCTACGCCCAGTGGAGCGTCAACTCCTACACCGTCTCTGCAAGCGCGGGGCCCGGAGGCATTGTCACGCCAAGCAGCCGCACAGTGAACCATGGCGATACCACCTCCTTCGGGCTTGCCTGGGATGAGGGCTACCGACTGGTTTCGGCTACAGGCTGCGGCGGGCAGGTGGTCGATGTCCAGGGGACGTACTACCCGATATACGTCACCGGGCCGATCACGGCAAATTGCTCGATTTCGGTGACGTACGCGCTGAAGAACTACACCGTCTCCACGACCTCGAACAACCTGGCCCAAAGTTGGTCGCCGAGTAGCCGCCTGGTGACGCACGGCAGCGCCACCAGCTTTACCCTGACAACCCCAGATGGGTTCAAGCTCGACGCACTGGGCGCTTCAGGCGGGTGCTACGTCAACAGCCACTCCGGCACGACCGTTACCACGGGACCGGTTACCGGGGACTGCACGCTTCACGCGAATTTCTCCGATAACAGGCGCGCGGTGACCATCACCCATAGCGGAGACACGTGGTGCTCGACCGTCAGCCCGACCGGCACTCTCTTGGTCGATATGAATGCGACAGCCACTGTCAGCGTAACAGGCGCGGTCAATGTAAGCGCCACAGGCACCTGTACGCGCAGCTGGAATGGCAGCGGGTACACCGTCGGCCCTGTTACCAGCGACTGCACGTTGAACGTGTGGACCGGGTGCGGGTGGTAAGCAAGCACCCTCGCCCCAAGGTCTCGCCGCTGGCGCTGAGGCCTTGGGGTGAGCACCTGCATGCGGCTGGCTGAAGCGCCTACACACCTGCCCGCCCGGCACATCTCTCAGCGAGTGCGTCGGGCGAGCAGATCTCTCCTTCTCCTGTTTTCATCGGAAACCACCAGGGCGGCGGTTGACTCTGCGCGCCGGTAATTGCGGTGCGCGAAGTCCCTATATCTACCGACAGGACAACATTCATCAAAAGGAGGGGTTATGGAGCTTGATGACAGTAATCAACGAAAGCCGCTGGTGGTTGGTACGGCCATTGGCAAGAGCCTGGATCTGGCGCAGCTGCTGCCCCGGGTTGCCGGCGAGGCAATGCGCCTTGCCCCGGCCCAGTGCAAGAACCTGCTGATCGAGCGCCTGGGTGATGTCGATCCCCGGCGCGTGCGATACCCCGATCAAGGCATCAGCCTGCTGGCTGATCTCGAGGACCTGGTCAACCGGCACTGCCCGCCCTACGTGCGGTTTGGCGCCAATGACGAGGCCTTGGCGCTGGTCGGCTACTGGCCGGAGCTGTGCGCCATTGAACGTGACATCGCCGCCGGTGATCTGGCGCGCGTGCAATCGAGGATCGATCTGCGCTCCCTGATGACGCCCAGCGTGTACGCGGTCGTGGGCAGCGGAGTCGAGGTCGCCCTCTATACGCGAAACCCGGCCGGGAGCTGGGTGTGCGTCTGGCGTACGCGCGAGTTCACCGCCTCCGGGTATTCGGACCAGATATGGCAGGCGAAGAACGCAATAGCCGGTTGGCCGGCGTGGATGCGCGCCGCGGCGCAGTTTCACGGCAGCGACAGCCGGGTTAATCAGGGAGGTGGGGCATGAATATGGCAGAGCAGCCGATCACACGGGTGATCAACATGAGCACCGAGCAGGAGCTCAGTTACTCACTGCCGCCCGAGAAAGCGGTGGTATGCGCCCACGAGCAGTACTCTCGGCGCAACTGGAACACCTGGAGCTATGACTTCTCCAAGGCGAGGGCATCGGTCAGCGGCAGGACCGTTTCCTGCGGGGATTGGGTCACTCTCGTGATCTAGTCATTCATCGTCCCCGGTACTTGTTACCGGGGACTTAATTATCCACCCGGGCAGTCGCGCCGTGCGCGGTTACCAGGGCTACAGCCAAACACAGAGAATATGCGATATGCGTCAAAGAAAACCGAATCCGAACCTCAAGCACGCGCTTGCCGATGACGGCATGCGTCAGCTCTTGTTTGCGCCGGCACCCGTGAGAACGCGAAGAATGCCGGGCGCTGCGCCAGGCGCTCTCACGCGCCGGGCACACAGCGCCGCCGCGCTGGATCCAGCGGTTGGTGAGCATGCGACCGATTGAGCCGCGCGAGAAATCAAGCGGCGAGGCCTGCGTGGTGTGTGGCCACGAGATCCTCGAGCGCAGCGTGATCCCGTACATCCCCTACGAGGGGGCGGGACTCTATGGGCCTGGATCTCGCAGCATCGCCACCGAAAAGGATCGGCGCGTGACCGGCTATCACTGCCCGGTATGCGGCATCGAATACCACCACCTGCCCCGCCCCGTGGCCCAGAAGTAGCGCAAGCGCGCCCCTGGCCGCCCTATTGCCGGGCGCGATAGAGCCTTGCGTAGCAGGCCAGCACCTGCGCTTCGTTGCGCGATACCAGAACACCCTTGCGCGTCAGGTAATCGCGGATCTCCTGCGGATCGCTCGGCGTGAGCGGGTCGCTGAGGTGCTTTCTCACGATCCCCTGGAGCTTCCCCTCCGAGCGCACCAGGCGCAATGGCGCCCCTGGAAGGTAGGGGATGACCTGAACAGCGCCGCGCGTGGCGGGCTCCGTCAGGGGCCTGGCTGTGAGCAGATGCCCGGGTGTGGCTGTGCTTGCGATCATGGTGATCTCTCCGTCGAACTTTTCCGCCTATTTGGCACACTCAAAGTGTAGCACGGGTATAGCCGGGCCTCAAGAGCTGATAAGGCGTCGCCCGGCGCTTGCCGATATACCCCGTCGTTTGCTAAACTATTGTAAGAGTAGAGCGGTGGTAAAGGCCGTTCTCGTGACGATAGGATGTCGAGATCATGAAAAAGATTCGTGGATTCACCCTGATTGAGCTGATCGTGACGATGAGTGTCGCCGCGGTGCTCATGACCGTTGCCGTACCCGGTTTCTTCAATCTGGTCCAGAACAACCAGGTCACGGCGCAGACCAATTCCCTCATCTCATCGCTCAACCTGGCCCGCTCCGAGGCGGTCAAGCGGGGCGTGCCGGTCCTTGTGACGGCCGCTGAGGGCGGGTTCTCCAGAGGCTGGTGCGTTCACCTGCCCGGAGAATGTAACGAGGACAACGCCATACGGGTGAGCTACGGGTTTGACCGTCTGGAGGCTCACGCGGGTTTCGCGGTGCTCGGTTTTGATGAGCGCGGCGCCCGGGTGCTGCCCTCCGAGGCCCTGGCCGCGACGATCATGCTGCACCCCGCCGCCTGTGCCGCCGACACCCAGAGAGCGCGCGAGATCACGGTCGCGGTGACCGGGCAGATTCGTGTTGAGCGAAAGGGGTGCTGAGATGCGACACGAGAGCGGATTCAGCCTGATCGAGGTGCTTATCGCCCTGGCGATCTTTGCTGTCGGCCTTCTGGGGGTCGCATCCCTTCAGATCGTCGGGCTCAAGAGTTGTTATGACGCCTACCTGGCCTCGCAGGCGGTGGTGCTTGCCCAAGGCATGGGCGATCAGCTGCGTGTGGCGCACCGCACCGATGAGAGCCTGCTCACGCAGTATCTCTACAACGGCGACGGGCCGGGGGGTGACTGCGAGGCGCCCCCGAACGGCGCAGTGGCCCTCGGCAGCGAGGATCGCGACTACTGGCTGAACACGGTCGCCTGCGCCCTGCCGGCCGGGGTCGGCCATGTGCAACAGACCGGCGAGGGGTATCGCATCACCGTCTTGTGGCGCGCCTCCATGGCGCAAGGCGCAGCCGATGAGCCCCACAGCGAGCAGCTCAGCCTGGAGGTGGTGCTGTGATCGCCGCGCGCGGGGTCGGGGGCGGCGCCATGGCTCGCCAGGCGGGATTCTCGCTGGTCGAGTTGATGGTCTCCCTGCTCTTGAGCCTGATCCTGGTCGCAGGGGCGCTCCAGATGTATCTCGGCGTCAAAGAGACCCATCGGGCGCAGGATACGCTCGCGCGGATCCAGGAGAACGGCCGGTTTGTCGTCGAGACGCTTTCTCGGGACCTTCGCCGGGCGGGCTTCTGGGGCGGAAACGCGGATGTCACCCAGATCCTGGGTGTTCCGGGGGTTGCGCCCTACGAGCCGGGATGTACCCCGGGCTCTGACGCCTGGGGGCGCATGCTCGAGCAACCCATCGACGCCACCAACAACGGGCTCGGCGGCCATGACTGCGCCTCTGATTACCTTCGAGGCGACATCGTGACAGTGCGCTATGCCTCCCCGGAGCCCACCGAGAACCTCTCCACTGAGCGCCTGTACCTGCGCGCCTCCATGTTCGCCGGGCGCCTGATGCGCGGCAACAACGCCCACATCAATCTCAACCAGATCGAGCAGATTGGCGCCGATGAGCCTGTGGTCAGGGAGATGAACGCGCGCGCCTACTATGTCGCGCAAATGCCGGCGAGCGGTGCCGCCTGCGCGCAGGGCGACAACGTACCGGGGTTGAACGTGATCTCGCTTGACGCCGATGCAAGACCGGTGGTCCGAAGCCTGGCGCCGGGGGTCGAGCACCTCCAGATCCAGTTCCTGGATCTGACCGCCGGAGGCTACGTGGATGCCGACGGGGTGCTTGATTGGGGAGAGGTCATCGCGGCACGGATCTGGGTGCTGATGCGCGCGCAATGCCCGCACCCGGGGATCGAGAACACGCAAACCTACCTGATGGGCGATGTCAGCTACACCCCGAGCGATAATTTTCGCCGCCAACTCTTTACCGCGACGGTGCGGCTGCGAAATGGAGGTCTCTGAGCATGAATACAGCCCGCAAACAACAAGGGGTCGCGCTGGTTGTCAGCTTGATCCTGCTGGTGGTCATGACGCTTCTCGGGGCGAGCGCGCTGAACAGCGCCCTGCTTCAGACCCGGATGAGCGAGGGGTACCAATCCCAGAGCCAGGCGCTCGGGCGCGCGGAGAACACGCTGGTGCATGCCGAACAGGAGCTTCTCACGCTGCTCAACGGCGAGATCAAGCCCGATCACTACTACTTCCTCCACGGCAACGCTGAGCTGACCCCGCCCGATGTTCTGCGCATCGAGTGGGACTTTGATTACGCGCACGACCGGGAGGCCGGCTACCTGCTCGAGTACATCGGTCCGCGCAAGGTTCCTGGGGAATCGATGGCTGACGGCTACAGCATCGCCGGCAGTGAGATCCACCTGCACCGCGTCAGCGCGCGGGCAGCAGGGCCGCGCGGGGCGCTTCGCACCGTGCAGTCAATCTACGGCACGTTTGAGGCCCCTTGAGAGGAGATTCTCATGAAAAACAGCATCCTTGCACCCCTCCTCCTCCTTTTCTGCGCCCCTGCTCTCGGGGCGGCGGTACACGACCCCGAGAGCCAGCCGGTGCGCACCATCGCCCCCTACGTGCTGGAGAGCGACAACCTGGAGCTTGGCGATACCCATGCCTACCGGGTCTGGTTTGAAAACGGCGGCTGGCAGGGCGACCTGATCCAGTACCGTATCAGCGCCGAGGGCGAGCGATCCACCGACGTGCCCATCGGCTCGAATCCGCCCGAGAACGGCGTCAGCAACTGGAGCGCCAGGGCGCGTTTGTGGGAATCAGAGCAAGCCTCGGCGCTGTTCTGGCAGGAACGAAACATCGTCACCTACAACGAGGCAGGCACCGTGGCCTTTCGCTGGGACCGGCTCAGCGAACAGCAGCGCGAGGCGCTCGATCCTTATGCCCACGAAACCCTGGCCAGCGGGCCCTACGAAAGCGACATCCTCAATTACGTGCGCGGGGATCGAAGCCTGGAGCGATCCGAGGAAGGCGGTATCTATCGAACCCGCTTCAGCCTGCTGGGCGATATCGTCAACTCGCGCCCCGTGATCATCAATGATCTGGTGGTGGTGGGTGCCAATGACGGGCTGGTTCACGGATTCTCCACCGCGGACGGTGAAGAGGTGTTTGCATACGCGCCATCCCCCCTGTTTCAAAGGATGAGCAGGCTGATGCGCACCCCGTATACGCATACCTACATGGCGGACGGCGAGCTGGGCGCGCGGCGCCTTCCAGACGGGCGCCAGATCGTGGCTGGAGGGTTCGGCGCCGGGGGTAAGGGGCTGTTCGTTCTCGATGTTTCCGACCGCGAGTCCCCGAAGGTGCTGTTCGAGGCCGGCGAGGGACACCCCTCGATCGGCGCCACGATCGGGCATATCCACAAGCGCCCGGCGATCTCGCGCCTGCCCAACGGGCGGTGGTATGTCGTCAGCGGCAATGGCTATGGCAGCCAGTCTCAGAGTTCGGCGCTGATCCTGATCCCGCTCGATGGCGGGTCCGTGAGCACGGTCTCGATGCCGCTGCCCTCGGAAGGGCTGGGCGGGCCGACGCTGGTTGATTCGGATATCGACGGGCGGGTGGATTATGCCTACGCGGGCGATATCGGCGGCAATCTCTGGCGGATCACGCTTGCCGATCGCTCCCCTGCCCTGCTGTTCTCGGCTGGCGCCGATCGCCCGATCACCGCCGAGCCCGATGTCGCCCGCCACCCCGCCGGCGGACTTTTCGTCTACTTCGGTACCGGCAGCCTGCTCAGCAACATCGACGAGGTCAATGTCGATACCCAGGCATTCTATGGCATCTGGGACCGTCATGATTGCGAATCGCGCGTCAGCCCGTGCGTGACGCAGAGCCGCCTGATAAGCCAGGATCTCGAGGAGCACATCTACACCTGGGACGCGGCTGATGGCGGCGACAATACCCGTGAGGTGCGCATCGCGGCCAGCGCAAATACCCCCGATTGGTCCGGCGAGACGCCGGATCTTGGCTGGGAGGTGGAGTTCCCGCGCGCCGGCGAGCGCCTGCTTGGCCGCCCGCAGGTCAGGGGCGGCCGGGTGCAGTTCACCACCAACAATCCCGCCGTGAGCAACAGCGGCGAGAACTGGGTCATGCAGCTCGAGCTCCATGCCGGAGGGCGCTTTAGCAGGGCCTTGTTCGATTTCAACCGCGACGGCACCCTCAATGACCAGGATGCCCTGATCATCGATGAGGAGAAGCACTACCCGCTCGGGCTCAACCTCGGCGCCGGCAACATCTCCCAGCCGGCCTTCGCCCGGGTGAGCTTCGGGAAGGATGCCGTGTTTCTCAACGGCGCCCTGCTGCCGGACCTGCATGCCCCCATGAGCGGGATCATGTTCGGAGGCAATCTCGATGTCACGACCGACAGCCCCGCCGGCGCCGCGCGCACCCCCGCGCAAGGCTACCCGGATCCCGAGCAGATCAACCCCTATCTCGAGGCGGACGGGACCGGCGGGCGCGTGGATGCACACCACCACGCCTACGACAAGGTGCAGGGCGTCAACTACGTCGATCTGCTGGAGATCGAGCCCCGGCGGGCTCGCCCGAGCCTACAGGTCGGGGTAACCCCCTACACGGTGCAGCCCGAGCTCAACCGGGTCGATGAGGTGGTCGGGATGAGCGCGTCGCAGCGATTTATCGTCACGCTCACCAACGCCGATCTCTCCCGGGGCACCGAAATCCAGATCGGCTGCCGGGTCTGGGACAGTTTCGAGTACCAGCAGATGCTCACCGAGCAGCTGGTGCGGCTGGGCCGTGATCCGCAGGACCTGGTCGATGAGCAGGGCCAGTCGCTGGTGGTGTCTCTCGATGAGATCCTCGCTGAGGGCCCGTGCGCGAACCCCACCATTCGCATCAGCATCACCGGGCGGATCGGCCAGGAAGGCGTGCTGCATGGCACCAAGGCCGGGTGCGTGAACAACACCCATGATTACCGCAATACACCAAAGACCACCCAGGACCTCTACAGCGTGGATCCTCACGTCACCGTCAACGACGAGGGTCGAGGGTATCGCTGGAGAAACGGAGCGCTCACCGTGCAGCTGCTCGCCGTGGCCGGGGACGGTTCGGCGCACTACAGCCTTCAGCCAGAGCAGTACCTGCCCGTTGCGCGAAACAACCGCGACGAGATTGGCTTTGGCGGGGTCTACGCGCACGGATTCTCCGTCTCCCAGGGGCGCATCGTGCCCGCGGCGCCTGAGCAGTGGAACGGGCTGCTCTATGAGCTGAGCCTCTTCTGGAACGTGGGGGATATGCACGAGCTCCAGCAGCAAGGTCAGCCGATGTCCTGCTACGGGGCGAATAACTACAAGGCGCAGATGACGCACGAGCTGCGCGGTATCAACTACGGCCAGTACTCGGCGCTGATCGCCTTCGATCCGTCTGGCGAGGGGGTGATCGCCGCCTACGCCGATCTGCTCGAGCAGCTCAACCGCGCGACGCTCAACGAAGATGATGCGGAGGTGGAGCAGATTCTCCAGGAGCTCGCGGATCTGTTTGATCGCAACCAGGAGCTCGGCGATTACCACCGGTACCGGATCTATGCGCCCGGGGTGGTGCCGGATCACATGCTCCTGGAGATCGACCGGCGCCTCACTGAGAGCGGCCTGGTGGGAGAGGATGGCACTCCGGTGACGATCGAGGATCTCGAGACCGACCTGCTGCCCGCGCTGGGCCCTAACTTCCGGCCCGGGAGGCGCTCGTGGATAGACCTCTCCCCGCTTAGCGCGCTCGACAACTAGGCAATCCGGCCAGAACGGGGCAAAGGGGGCGCGAGCCTCAACGCAGAGGGGACGCCTGGGCTCTCAGGTGGCGGGTTCTTCGAAGGATGGCGGCCAGTTCGCGACGGCCGACCTCGACGGCGCCAAGAGAGAGCGCGATCGCCCGCTTGGCCTTGCAGATGTCGTAGTGGGGGTGGCTGGCGTTGGCCTGGAACCAGCGCCGCGCCACCCCGATACGATCGGCCATCTCATGGAGCTCCTCGAGGGTGTCCGCCACCATGTGGCACATCAACATCCGCCCATAAGGGTTTCTCGGCTTGTCGACATACACCGCCATGGCGCGCGATCAGGCAACCGCCATGGAATCCAGCGCCCAGGGGTCGAATCCCGCGTCCTGCGCGCTGGGGTAGCGCCCTACGGGCAGACGCAGCATCACCGGGCTTCCGGCGCAAGTGTGATCAACCGCCTCAAAACCAAGCTGGCGGTAGTAGAGATGGAGCTTCTCGATTCCTTTTCGAAGCGTCTTGAGCTGCTCATCCGGCGTGCCTGACGGGCTGAGCGCATAAGGGTAGGCATTGAGCGTGACCGCGCCGCAATGCGAATGACGCGCGATAAGCGTCTCGATCGCGGCCAGCCCGATCTTGTGCCCGCGGTACTTGGGGTTGAGGTAGATCTGGTCGATGACCAGGATATCCTCTGTGCCGTAGTACCCCAGGCGCTCCGCGCCGCGCTTGATGTAGTCATCGTCTTCAAACAAGGCGAGGTAGATGTCGTGAAGGTCCTCGGCCTCGCGAAACAGATCATGAAGGGGGTGGCGAAGCGCCTGGGCGTCTTCGACGCTGATCTCGGTGTATGAAAGGGCGCCGATCTCCAGGCGGGCGCCGGACTCGCTGTACCAGGACAGAGACTCGCGCCGGCGTTCAATGAAATCAGAGGAAGTGTTCTGGGAGGTACACCAGCCCAGAGGGGATTCGCCGTCAGAGGCAGGTTCAAAGTGCAGCATGGTCAGGGTATCCGATCGTTCTGTTTAAGGTGTGACAAAGTATAGCACCAGTAAACACCAGGCATCAATGATCTGCGGCGGGTGCGGGCGCCCTTCGAAACGGGTGGGATTTTACCTATACGGAAAAATACCAACCTATCCTGTGAGGGGACTTTGTCGATGAAACCACTACTTTATGCACTTCTGATCGGCGGGCTTGCGGTAAGCCCTGCGGCCAGCGGCGCGGAATATGTTCTGCGCATCTCCATCCAGAACGCCTCGGAGGAGCCCTCCGGCGCGCCGGAGCCCGATCCTGAGAGCTACGTGGTCTCGGCCTCGGCCGGCGACGGGGGCTCGGTCAACCCCGCCATGCAGGAGGTGCTCGAGGGCGAGACCGCCAATGTGGGCGTGAGCCCCGATACCGGGCACTCGATTCTCTCGGTCTCGGGCTGTGGGGGCACGCTCTCGGGCTCGACGTTTGTCACCGCCCCGGTCACGGCGCACTGCAACGTGTTTGCCGCCTTCGAGGCCAACACCTACACCCTGAATCTCAATGCCCAGGGCGGATCGGTGACCCCCTCCAGCCAGGCGGTGGTCTACGGCGAGCCGACAGGCACCCTGCCTGAGCCTTCGCGCGACGGGCACAACTTCCTTGGCTGGGACTGGCAGCCCACCGGCGGCAGCCCCTGGCAGGCCTCCGAGCCCTACCTGATCGCGGGAGACTCCGCCGTCTACGCCCAGTGGGATATCGAGAGCTTTATGATCGTGGCGACCGCCGGGGCGGGCGGCTTGATCAGCCCCGCCAGCCAGCTGGTGGAGTATGGTGATACCGCCGACTTCACGGTTACGCCGGACACCGGGTACTACATCGCGGCGGTGACCGGGTGTGAAGGCGCGTTGGCCGGATCCGTCTACACCACCGGTGTGATCACCGGCGTGTGCTCGGTGTCGGCCTCGTTTGATGCCAACACCTACATGCTGTCCTTCGATCCCCAGGGCGGATCGGTCAGCCCAACCTCCAAGGCAGTGGTCTTTGACGAGGCCATCGGCACCCTGCCCACCCCGACCCGGGACGGGCACAGCTTCGGTGAGTGGAACACCCAGGCGGGTGGTGACGGCGTCACCTGGGCGAGCGCCACCGTCTACACTCAGCCCAGCAACGCCACGCTGTATGCCCAGTGGGATATCGAGGCCTACACGGTCTCGGCCTCGGCCGGCACAGGGGGTTCGATCAGCCCGGCCAGCCAGCTGGTGGAGTACGGCGATACCGCGGACTTCACGGTCAGCATCAATGCGGGTTACAGCCTCGATGCGGTGACCGGCTGCGCCGGATCGCTCGACGGATCCACCTACACCACCGGTGCGATCAGTGAGGACTGCTCGGTCTCGGCCTCTTTCGATGCCAACGAGTACACCCTCTCCTTCGATGCCCAGGGCGGCACCGTGCAGCCTTCCTGGAAGACGGTCACGTTTGACTCGCAGGTCGGCACCCTGCCCACCCCGACCCGGGACGGACACAGCTTTGCCGGCTGGAATACCCAGGCGGGCGGCGGTGGCGCCACCTGGAGCGACACCACGGTCTACGCAGTGGCCAATGACGCTACGCTGTATGCTCAGTGGGATATCGAGAGCTACACGGTCTCGACATCGCCTGGAGAGGGCGGCTCGATCAGCCCGACTTCAAGGTCCGTGGAGTACGGAGACAGCACGTCATTCACCATTACCCCGGATGCCGGCTATGTGGTTGTCGGCGCCACCGGTTGTGGCGGATGGCTTCAGAACAATACCGAGTACTTCACCGGCGCGATCACCGAAGACTGCACGGTGATTGCGAGCTTTGAACCCGATGCTGCAAACGCATGGGAGTCCTTTGCGCTCGACCACGGTCTTACTGTACCGAGCAACTGGGAGAGCGGGATCAACTGGACCCACGTGACGCTTGATTGCCTCCCGATGGGCGGCGCAAGCTGCGGGCAGTACAACAAGCCCTACCCGACTGTAACGATCAGCAGTGGCGGGATCACCGTGAAGTTCAGTTCGCTCAGCAACGTAGAAGGTCTTTCGAGTGTTGTAAGCAGCGGCGCCATCGATCTTGCAGGGAACTCTCTGCCCAACGTAGAAGGATTGCGTAATCTTGAAAACGTGACCGGTGCGCTCCTTCTTCAGAACAACGGGCTGACGACGATCGACGGTCTGCGTAAGTTGGCGCAGGTAAGCGGAGATTTGCGCCTCGATTCGAACTCCTTCACGAGCCTCGACGGCCTCAGCAAGCTGAACTATGTCGGCGGGGATCTGGATCTGAGCAATAATCCGAATCTTGTTGACCTTACCGGGCTTGAGACTCTCTCGATTATGAACGGTCAGATCAAGATTCCCCTCGGCATCCAGAACCGTTCGGGCTTTGTCGCAATCCCAAGCAGCGCGGACGCTTGCGGCTTCTATGGCAATAGCTGGGACTGGCCGACCGGCTATGCGCAGCAGGACGACGTATGCGAAGAAAGCGGCGGGGGTGGATGGTTCTAAGGCCGCAGACGCCCGCGCTACATGCCAGCGCGGGCGGGGTGTCGGAAGCTTGAGCACCCACGTCGCCTGATTCCCTGGGCCTGCTTGACGAGAAGGCCCTCGCAGCCATAAACGGCGGCGAGGGCCTTTCTCTTTGTTACCGCCAGGGATCACGCGGGGTGTTGCTATACACGGGTGAAAACGTGCAACCCTCCAACTGAGGCTTCAACGTATGCCCCCACCAACCCCGGCCGAGGAAACCCGCATCTTGGTGAGCCACGAGCACATCGAAGCGCTTCGCTCCATTGCTCGATCCGAGGGAAAGACTCTCGAGGCTCTTATCCAGAAGGCGTGCTCCGAATACCTGAGCACCCACCAGAACGGAAGTCGATGGCTCACGATCCAGCGCCATTTCGATGCCAGTTTGCGGGAATTCCATGAGATCTACCGAGGGCTGGACGCTTGAGTACGCCCCTCCTTCCAGATCTCGATCAGGTGCTATCACTGAACGCCCAGCTGGCCGAGCGCTACGGGGGTGAGCGCGGCGTGAGCGCACCGGAGGTTCTGAGATCCACGCTCTGCCGGCCCCTGGATCGCTGCGGAGGCGGTATTCTTGATGAGGCGGCCTGGATATTTGCGCAGATTCTCATCGAGCGGCCCTTCGCGGGCGCCAATGCGCGCACGGCTTTCGCTGTACTCGATATCATCTTGCGCCTCAATGGTCACCGCATCGCCCTGCACCCGGAGGCGCTTCTCGGGGAACTGCGAGGGCTATGCTCCACCCATACGCCCGATCCTGAACAGATTCGGCTATGGGTTCATCGCCTGGTGGAGCAGCCCGATCTGTTCTAAGCGGCTCACGGCGCCGGGCGGCGCATGACGCTGTAACGCCCTGGCCTTCCTGTCAATGAGAATGTCGGTCGGTGATCGCTATACAAACTGCAAGAGGTCATAGGCAACCGAGGAGGCAGAGCAGTGAATCGACCATTCAAGATCAAGATGAAAAACGGGAACCGCCTGGTCACCGTTCGCCAGCAGGGCCCGAACGAGGTCATCCAGCCACACACGCTGGAGCAGGTTTACGGTGAGTGGAAGCCGACCCGATGCATCGGGGATCGCGTGCGTGAACACCCAGGGCGCAGGTTTGTTGAGCTTATCGGGCTGGGCGCCTAGATGAGCCTCAACCAGCGAAATCATTACCAACCCGGCGCCTTGCGGTGCCCGGGTTTTTATCGCGCCGCCTTCTGATCTTGAGAATCGGCCGTATCCCATGCTACACTCTTAACAACAGAACGACAAAATCACAACCATGGCGCCCCTCTTCGGGTGGCGCATTGAAGAGAGGCTTGAATGAACGGAATTACGCTTCAGACTGTTCGCGAAGGGCTGGGTATGACTGTCGCCGATCTGGCGCGATTCTGCGCGACATCCGAGGAGCGCATCATCCGCTTCGAGAGCGATGCCGAGCCTGTCCCGGAGGATCTCTCTTCTTCCCTTGATCGTCTCAATGCGCTTCTCGACTCCGGCGTTGAGAGCGCGGTGAGTTCGCTGCTTGAGGGCGGATATCGAGAAGCGGTGCTGTTGCGCTTCCCCGACAACGCCTCTTTGTCCCGCTACCGGGAGGATTTCTCGGGCCTGCCGAACACGACGCACGGCCTCTACATGGATCGTATTCGCCGTGCCTGCGCCCGCGCCGGCATCAGAATTCACCTCCAGATGTTCAAGGAAAGCGCATACCTCGGGTGGCTCAAGGGTGAGCCGGACAGCGAGCAGGCGCGTGCGGCATGGGCGACCGTGGCGTTCTACGAATAAAACCCATTCCAGAAAAACGCAAAGGCTCAAGGGCCGGGGTGTCTACGATGACAAGCACGAAACACAGCGACGAGAACGAACCTGTTGCGCAGGTGCTCGAGGGCCTGATGGCGGCAGCGCAGGCTCAGAGCGAGGCGTCTTATCAGGCGGTCTCCGGCTTGCCGGCACTCCAGCGCGCGCACGCCGCGGCGAAGAACCTGGATGCCACAAGACTCTGGGCCGAGGTGGTCTTCCCTTTCGAGAAGCTGCTCGATGGATTGATCGCCAGCGCCGGGATCCGCGGCACGGCCGCATTTGCGCTCAAACGCTACCGCTTCGTCATTTGCCACCTGAAAGAGATATTCACCCGCGCCGAAGGGCACATGTTCTGTGCCGACAAGGCGGAAACCGTACTGTACAAGGCGCTGTCTTTCTACGTGAAAGGAGAGCGCATCACCTGGAATCCTGAAGGAAAGACGACCTACAACATCCCCAAGCGCGTGCTGATCGAGCACGACGATATCATCGCCTTTCTTGATGCGCTCTATGCTCTGGAGTACGGCTCTCCGGACAAGTACCTCCAGGCGCTGGGCGCGATCTCCAAGCAGGGCGCGGCGCCGGGCAAGTAAGCTCTCCCGGGGCCGTCAGAGCAAGACGCCAGCACCGGGGCCCAAGGGCCGCGCCGCCTCGCTGTAGCACCCCCCCCCCCCCCCTTTGATTTACGCAGCGCCACCAAACGCCGAGCGCGCCAGTCTCTATACCTGTCTGAAGAGGCTCAATCAATCATTGGAGGTAATTATGGAGCAGTATCAAAGTTTGATCAGAAGGATTCTCGAGCACGGAGTAGACAAGGGGGATCGGACCGGCACAGGGACCCGCTCTGTCTTTGGTCACCAGATGCGCTTCGATCTGACAGAGGGGTTCCCTTTGGTCACAACCAAGTTCACCCCGTTTCGTCTGATCGCTGTGGAGCTGTTGTGGTTTCTCAAGGGCAACCCGGACATCTCCTACCTGCACAAGCACAACTGCCACATCTGGGATCATTGGGTGAAGGAGGACGGTACCTTCGGGCCGATCTACGGCCAGCAGTGGCGCTCCTGGCCCTCTTACAAGTGGACCGACGAGCCTCAGCGTTCTGGACACAACCACGAGACGATGCGGCTGGGGCGGTTTGAGCGTGCCGAGATCGACCAGATCGCCAACGTCATCGAGCGCCTGAAGACCGATCCGGACAACCGGCGCCTGATCGTGAGCGCCTGGAACGTGGCGGACGTGGAGAGCGGCGATATGGCCCTGCCACCTTGCCACTCCTTCTTCCAGTTCTACTCTGCGCCAATGAGTCGAGAGGAGCGAGTGACCTGGTCGAAAGCCGTTGGTGCCGAGGCATCTCTGGCGGCTGCCGCAGGCGCCGGAATCCCCAAGCGCAAGCTCTCTTGCCAGCTCTACCAACGGTCGGCAGATGTCGGAGTGGGTGCACCATTCAATGTAGGAAGCTACGCATTATTGACCCACATGATCGCGCAGGTCACAGGTCACGCGGTCGGTGATTTCGTCTGGACCGGAGGAGATGTGCATCTCTATAGCAATCATTTCGAGATGGCGCAAGAGGTGCTCAGGCGCGAGCCAAAGCCGCTGCCCAGGCTTAAGATCAACCACGAGGTTGCCGATATCGATCAGTTCACCCTCGAGGACTTCGAGCTGATCGGCTATCAGCACCACCCGAAGATCAAGGCGCCGGTGGCAGTCTGATACGCCGCGAAGGAAGACCTCCCCGCGAGCTTCAGCCGCAGGCGGATTGACATACAGGCTTATTGTAATTCACCCCCCGGTGCGCGCCAGCGCCCGGGGGTTTCTCTGCGCGGAGGTTCCCCTGTTTATCGCTATACGTTGAATACAAGCAACCGCAGAGAGAAATACTGTCATGAAGTATCGCGAATTCACAGTTTATCTGCTGGCCCTGATTCTTATTGCCAGCACCTCCGTGGCCTCGGCCAGCACCTACCGGTTCATTTACCCCTTCAAGGGGTAACGGGCGGGCCCGCCAGCGCCCCGGAGCCCGATCCTGAGAGCTACGTGGTCTCGGCCTCGGCCGGCGACGGGGGCTCGGTCAACCCCGCCATGCAGGAGGTGCTCGAGGGCGAGAGCGCCAATGTGGGCGTGAGCCCCGATACCGGGCACTCGATCTTCTCGGTCTCGGGCTGCGACGGCGCGCTCTCGGGCTCGGTATTTGTCACCGCCCCGGTCACGGCGCACTGCAACGTGTTTGCCGCCTTCGAGGCCAACACCTACACCCTGAATCTCAATGCCCAGGGCGGATCGGTGACCCCCTCCAGCCAGGCGGTGGTCTACGGCGAGCCGACAGGCACCCTGCCTGAGCCTTCGCGCGACGGGCACAACTTCCTTGGCTGGGACTGGCAGCCCACCGGCGGCAGCCCCTGGCAGGCCTCCGAGCCCTACCTGATCGCGGGGGATTCCACCGTCTACGCCCAGTGGGATATCGAGAGCTTTATGATCGCGGCGACCGCGGGCGCCGGCGGCTCGATCAGCCCGGCAAGCCGGCTGGTGGAGTACGGCGATACCGCGGCCTTCACCGTCAGTGCTGATGTGGGTTACAGCGTGGACGCTGTGACCGGCTGCGCCGGATCGCTTGCCGGATCCACCTACACCACCGGTGCGATCAGCGAGGACTGCGCGGTCTCGGCCTCGTTTGAGGCCAACGAGTACACCCTCTCCTTCGATGCCCAGGGCGGCACCGTGCAGCCTTCCTGGAAGACGGTCACGTTCGACGCCCAGGTTGGCGCCCTGCCCACCCCGACCCGGGACGGGCACGTCTTTGGCGGCTGGAATACCCAGGCGGGCGGCGGTGGCGCCACCTGGAGCGAGACCACGGTCTACGCGGCGGCGGACGCCACGCTGTATGCCCAGTGGGATATCGAGAGCTACACGGTCTCGACATCACCTGGCGCCAATGGCTCCATCACGCCAGCCTCCCGGAACGTGGAGCATGGCTCGAGCACCACCTTTACCGTGACACCTGACTCCGGATACAGCATCGCTTCGGTGACCGGTTGCGGCGGATCGCTCTCCGGATCCACCTACACCACCGGTGCGATCACCGGCGCATGTTCGGTCTCGGCTTCGTTTGAGGCCAGCACCTACACCCTGTCCTTCGATCCCCAGGGTGGATCGGTCAGCCCGACGACCAAGAGCGTGACCTACGGCGAGGAGATCGGCGCATTGCCTGTTCCTGTGCGCCAAGGGTACACGTTCTTTGGTTGGAGTACCGGCGCGTCCCAAACCAGCAACACAACCCCCTCTACGACCTATTCGGAACCCCAGGGGACTACGGTCTATGCGCAGTGGGGTCAGTGCGAAGTTGAGAACTGGGGGCCGAAATCGACCCAGGCCGGCGAACCGTTCAATCTTCAGCCTTCCGGAGATTCTGCGCTTTGGATGGTCATCGGCTGCGCGCCGCATAGCGCTCGGGTGGTGTTTGACGGGACGCCCCTGCATACAACAATTGGCGGTGGCGGCGTCACGAGCGCGAGAGTCTCTTTCTGGGAAGAGCTTCAGCCGGGTAACTACCCGCTTGTCATTCGCATCCCTGAGTGGAACGAGAATGCGATAAGCATCGGCACCTTTGTCGTGCACTAGCGCGAGATCGGAGTGTGCGATAGAGGCGCGCGGTGTTCTCGTCCGGCAGGTCGCTATACCAAGGAGGTACATGCAGAAGGAGGCTGTTATGGCGAGGACTTATCGCTCAACCCCGACCTATGTCTGGGGGTTGCGTCGCCGCCCCAGGGTGCGCCGCGAAGCGGTGGAGCTCGAGCGGGCTCGTGATGACATGAACGACATCGGCGTCAGCGCGCGTAATCGCGATGAGCGTCGTGAGAGGTTCATCAAGCGTGTCCAGTGGTGTGAGGCGCGCCTGTCGTATTACCGCGGTCAGGCCTGGTGGCGGTTGCGCGGGGTCCTGGACCCCAAGCTCAACACCGTACCCTCACAGCTCAAGCCCAGGTGCTTCTCCGAGGGCGGATATTGGGGTTGGATCTTTTTCCACACCAAGCCCGGGGAGCTCATCAGGACCAACTGGCGTTGATCTTCAAACCCCTTGTAGCCAGCCACCTGGCCGCGAGGGGTTTTTCTTGCACCCCGCTCGGCCTAGATCTCAAGCTCCGCCTGAACGCTCTCACTCGCCCCTACGCCGTCCAGCCAAGCCGGCAACACCCTGGCCGGGGCCAGGGCCTGCGGACAGAGCAAAGTCTCGCCCTGGAGCGCTACAAGCGCCCTGAGCAGGCCATTGTCGCGACTGAGCTGCTCACAGAGCCACTGGAGGTACTGGCGATCCGTCAGGCCCCGTACCTGGTCCGGGCAGAATCGGCTCCCCGGGCCCACGTTGACACCGACACCGCCGGGGTCTTGCACCCGGGTCGGCGCCAGAGAGCGCCGGGCATGCACCCTGACCTGCTCGAGGCACTCCATAAGCCAGGGGTGCGATCGCGAAACGTCGCGCAGCTGGTCGCCGTAGACGTAATAATGCAGCAGCGGGATGCCGCCAGGTGCCTTTCTCAGCAGATCCTGGATTTCAGGGTGTTGTTCGATCTTTGCCTGAACGGCTGCGCGGATCAGGTTCTCGAAATCCGCCCGGGGCTTGCGCCCTCTCTCCTTGATCAGCCGCCGGCCCTGCGCCTTGGCCTCGAACCCGGCAAGATCTCTCAGCTCATCCTGCTCACAGGAAAGCCAGTACCAGTAGGCCTCCACGCTGGCAAAGCGGCCGAAGCCATCAACGACAAAAGGGGTCCTGGCGAAGTTCGACAGCAGCTGCCCCAGCCGGGTGCGACCCTTGCTGTAGACGTTGATATGGGAGATCCCGTCCATGGCGGGATCTGGTTGCGCGCTTGACAGAAGGGCGCGGGGCTCCTGGTGCATTTTTGACATCCTCCCCGGCATCAAGGCCGAGTTCATCGTGCGCAGGCTCTCCACGGGATTCGCTATACAGATCACGCGCGAGGGCCAGCCCCTCGCTTTTGTAATCCTTCTGATGAGCCGATATGTCCGAGATCAACCAGAGCAAGCAACCAGATCCTCAACCCCGGGGGTTCCCTGTAGCGCCGGAGACCTCCGCGTGGGCGCAGGAGCTCCGGCAGGCCATGCTGGATGTTGCACGCATGCGAAACGTGCCGTCACGCTTTCTCGTTGACGAGACCGAATCCGCGCACTATGTGAGCATCACCGATACGCACACTTCCCGCATGACGCGGGTCCCCATCGAGGCCTACTCCTCGGTTCGAAAGTGCCTGCAAGACCTCTTCCCGGCCGGGAGCTGACATCCCTCAGGGGAAGAGGTCAGTCAATCAACAGCTCGTTCGATTCCAGGTGCGCATCCTCTGAAAGACTTGCCGGGTCGTAGGCGACCGGGTGCGGTCTTCGATAGTGCTCGGGCTCGCCCAGATCGCGGAACCGCTCTATGAAGCGGTTGATCTCCTCGATCGACAGACCAGGCACGTCGAGCACCGCATCAAGCCCTACCCCAAAGCGATATCCGTAGTCTTTATCAATGGTTTCGTGAACCTCAAAGGGCTCCGCTTCCAGGATCCGGCGGCGCTCGCGGGTGACCCATTCGTGGCGCGTGAGGCCGTCGAACAGCTCAGGGGCCTCGCTTTCGCTTGAATCCATAACAAAGCCGGGGCCGTCGTGGCGGCGAAACCTCACCTTGTAGGGCTTGATCTGCTCTGAGCGATCAAACGCCTGCTCATAAGCGCTCTCTTTGATGACATAGCCAGCCGTGCGCGCGGTGGCGTTGTAGAAGTACCGCCCATAGGTGCTCAGAAAGTAGAAGTCCAGCCAGCCATTGTGGCCGTGGATGAGGTGATTGGAATAGAACTCGCCGCCCAGAACGGGTGCGTGCGCCTGGACCCTGTTCTTGATCCTGATGTAGTCGAGCTTCTTCCTCGAGCGAGGCTGATCGAAGAAGGGGGTGTGATTACGCTTTGGCATGCAGATAGCGCCTCAAGTAGCGGGCCCAGCCGATAATATTCCAGAAGGCTGGGCGTGCCGGGCGCAGCCGCCAAACCATCCAGGAGCCATCTCCTTTCGGGGAAGGGCCTTCGATCTGAAAGAGCTTGGCGCGGGCGCGCACCCGGTAACGAAAGGGCGTCAGTACGCTGCACTGGCGGCAGACGCCGACGCCGCGAAGATCCAGTAGGTCCGGGTTCGGGGTGTGGCCCTCGAACCGGGTACGCTCATCGTCGATGCGTTTGCCGCAATTCCCGCAGCTGCAATGCAGGTTGTCGGCGACCGCTCCGTTCGTGAACTTGACCGGGAAGAAGGTGCTCAGTGGGGCGCCCTCTTTGAGAAGAGTTCGGTGCTCTTCGCTGATGGCGGTGAGCTTGTTGTCCGTGTTCTTGTTCATGGATTAAATCCCTTTGCCTTGCGGCGTTTTCATCTTCATCCGCCCATAGTATAGCATGGGTAAGCACCAATGTTAACACCTGATCCACCGGCCCGCGGCGCCAGATGGCTGCGTGCCAGAGAGAGGCCCCGCCAGGCCGGTGCCGGGCAGGCGCGGTTGATTTATTCGCTACACCAGAGGCAGCCAGAACCGGCGTTGCCAGAGGCCCATTGATATGCATGTTGTAAAGATCTCCACTCGCTCGATCATGGATGCCGGAGCCATTGTGCTGCTCGCCCTGGTGATGAGCCTGCTTTTCTATCACTACACGGTGGTGACCCGCCATGCGGATTTCGCGCAAATAGTTGTCACGAAGGCCGGCAAGGTCAAGCTGACCTCGGAGTTGATCGATCTGGCGCGACGGCGCCCTGCGGTGCTTGTGGACATGCTCTCGAGCACGGACCCTTTCGAGCTGGAGGACCTTAGTCTCGAGCTTGCCGAGATTGGCTCTGATTACCTGGTGCGCCGGTCGCTTCTGCTTGAGCTCATGAGTAGCGCGCAGGAGCAGGCTACCCTTGGAGCGGTTGATATGATCGCCATGGAGCTCGGGGCAAGATCGCAAACGGTCGCCGAGCTGGCGAGATCGCCCCATTTCGAGGATCGCGAGCTTGCCCGCGGTATTCTCTATGGCGAGATCTTCCCGGAGCAGCACAGGCTCATCACCGCCCTCAATGGCTACACGTCGCTCTTGCTTGAGAGTTATGAGTCAAGGGCGCGGCCGGTAACAGATCAGGGGCGCATGCAGCCGCTTCTTCAGCTCATACTCAGCCTGGCCGGGCTCTCGATCGTTGGCATCATCATGCTGTCGGTCAACCGGCGCATCGTGGCCACCGAGGCGCAGCTCGAAGACGAAAAGCTCAAGGCCGAACTGACGCTCGCCTGCGTGGCCAGTGCCGTGTTTCTTGTGGGTGAATCGGGGCGCATCGAGTACATGAACGGCGCCGCGGAGCGCCTGACCGGCTGGAAGTTCGACGATGCCAGGGAGGAGCCCCTGGAGAAGGTCCTGCCGCTCTGCCAGACCGATTCCGGGTGGCCCGTGATCGATGAGATCCTCGGCGGAGACCAGGCGCAGGGCGACGACGCATCAAGCCTGGATCTCGCGTTCTTGACGAAAAGCGGAGAGATTCGGCGTATTTGCATCGAATCCTCGCCAATCCCCAGCAAGCGCACCCTGAACGCAGGCGTGGTTGTCACTGTAGAGGATGTCACCGAGAACCGGGCCATGACCTCGCGCCTGGAGCACCAGGCCACTCACGACATGCTCACGGGCCTGTACAATCGCCGCGCCTTCGAGCAGACCCTCGGGGCGATGCTCGATGACAGCAAACGCGCCCCCCGGCATGCCCTGCTGGTGATGGATATCGATCAGTTCAAGGTGATCAACGACACCTGGGGCCACATGGCCGGGGATGATCTGCTCAGAAAGGTTGCCAAGATCATCAAGAAGCGAGCGCGCAGCACGGATCTCGTGGCGCGGCTTGGTGGCGATGAGTTCGCCGTACTCCTGAAGGACTGCGGAGAGGATGGCGCGCGGCGCATCTCGCGGGATATTCTCGAGGACGTGCGTGCATTCGTGTTCACCTGGGAGGAGCAGTACACCACGCTCACGATCAGCATCGGCGGAACGATTATCGAAGAGCATGTGCGCAACATCACAGAGATCATAAGCACCGCGGACACGGCTTGTTACGCCGCCAAGGAGGGCGGAAGGAACCAGGTCCACCTGGTCAGTCTCGGGGACGAGGAGATCGAGCGCCGGCGCTTCGAGATGGGGTGGGTGCACAGGATCAAGAAGGCGCTCGAGGAGGGTAGCTTCTTCCTGGAGTTCCAGGAAATCAGAGGGGCCCAGGAACTGACAGAAGGGTGTCAGCACTTTGAAGCCCTGATACGGATGCGCGATCTTGACGGCAAGGCCCTGCCCCCGATGGCGTTCATCCCGGCCGCGGAGCGCTACGGGCTCATGCACCATATAGACCGCTGGGTCTTTGATACCGTGGTCGCCCTCATCGACCAGGATCTTCGAAACGGAAGGGATCGAGTGATTGCCATGAATCTGTCGGGGGACAGTCTGTCAAACGACGATCTGAGGAGCTACATCCTGAACATGGCCTCGAGTGGCGGGATCGCCCCAGGGCGTCTTTGCGTAGAGCTCACGGAGACGACCGCCATTCGCAATATCGATGTGGCGCGCGAGTTCATGGCCGCCCTGCGCAGCAACGGCGTCAAGGTTGCGCTCGATGACTTCGGTAGCGGCTTCTCCTCGTTCGGGTACCTGAAGAACCTCCCCCTGGACTTTCTCAAGATCGACGGGGTCTTCATCCGTGAGATCCTCAGCGACCAGGCCTCCCTTGTGATGGTAAAAGCGATCAACGAGGTCGGCCATGCGCTAGGGCTCAAGACGGTGGCCGAGTTCGTTGAGGACAGCAACGCCTTCGAGATCCTCAAAGCGCTCGGGGTCGACTTCGTCCAGGGCTACTATATCGGGCGCCCCGGGATCCTGAATGATGACCAGCAAGGCCCTGAGAGCGCCGGCGCCGCGGAGCAAGGCCAAGGCGCGGCTGCGCGCCAATCGCTGGTCAGCGGCGCTCTGGGCGGATAGGGCTCGAAGGGGCGTGAATGCTATACTTCCCTCAGCCGGGCGGGGCCGGCAGGCCTTGACCTGTCAGGCAATGCACGCCTGCTCGCCAGGAGACGCCGATGAGCGCTCGAAGGCGCCGGATGACAGCCATGCGAAGGGGGATACCAGATGATCAAAGACCCGGACAACCCGGACCGTTTCCGGATCTCTCGTTCAGAGATCGAGGAGTACAAGGCGCTCGGCGTGGATCTGGAGCACGCCCGCAGCGCTGCGGACATCACGCGCGAGCTCGATGCGCTGATCGATGGCGCCGCAGAGCATGCGCCAGAGCTCCTGGACGCCCTCTACGAGGCGGCCACAAAAGACATGGCTGAAGAGGAGCTGAGCGCGCTTGAGGAAGCCGTGGATCAAGAGCTCGACCGCCCGGCAGAAAGCGCGAACCGCGCACCGGAGCTTCGGGTCGTGAAGGACTGAGCCGCAGCCTGGCGCGGCATGGCCCTGATCAGTCGCTATTTGCCGGGGTCGCCTGAAAGTTCTGGCTGACGGTGGACTCCCGCACGCCGAATACGCGCGCAAGGGCGCACAGGCCCTGTCCGCGGGTGTTGGCGATATGGGCCGCCGCATCCTCCGGGATCAGCAGCGCGGCAACGAAACTCTCCATCTCGACAGGCAGGTGCGTGTCCTTGGCCGTGACCATGAACACCCCGTCATCGTCCAGCAGGTCGAGAACATGCGCGGCGAGGCCGGCGGCGATCAACTCGCGGGTTTCGGGCGGGAACACATCCCCCACGCGGGCGTTCGGCTCGATCATGATGTAGCAGCTGCCGTGGCTGGTCAGCGCGAGCATCTTCAGATCATCGGTCCAGTCTGCGTTGACCGCCTCGACGAGCGTGACGCCGCAAGCCGAGCAAAGCTCCACCAGTGGCACGGGAACTACCCCGGACCAGTGCTGCGAGAGGATCTCTCGAGCAGCCTCAGCGCCAGGGCTGACGTGGCGGGAAGGCTTCGCCTCTTGCCGGTCCTTGTCTTTCGGGAACATCAACATGATCCATCCTCGATGAGGGGTGATCCCCTCTGTCATTGTCGCATTGCGGGTATTTTTTTGCGTTCTTCCGCGCCCGATAACACTTAGGCTTGTCCGTGATAGTATAGCACCCGTAACTTGATGATTTCAAGGGAGTTGGCCGCGCCACGGGGAGGCATGCAAAGAAAAAGCCCCTTGAGCCTGTTGGCAAGGGGCGTTGAACATGTGGAACCGGGATCAGAAGTGGCTGGCGAGCTCGCTCAGGCAACCCACCCTGTGATCGAAATCAATCGACCTATTCCAGGGCTGATTCCGCAGAATCGTCTTTCTGGTCTTGCCGGACTCGTGCACCGCGAGTACGTGCTTGTGATAGTCGTCGATGAAGAGCTCCACATCGCCGAATTCACAGATCACCTCCGCCTTGCACTCATCAGGACTCAGGACATGGAGCCGATCAACCATCAGGCCGTTATCGGCCAACCAGCGCTCGCTGATCGACCTGCCTTCGGGGTGCCAGCCGCGGGCCGTGAGGATCCCCACATGGAAGCCGGCATCGCGCGCAAGACCCATGACCTCTAATGCCCCCTTTGCAGGAGTGGCGCGCTCGAGGACCTTGTGGTCATAAAGCGCCTGAAGCATCTGGCTGTAGGAAAGATCGTAGATCTGAGCCAGGTCGTAGGTGTGCCAGTCCTCCAAGGAGAAGGATTTTCCGGTGCGCTCATTGAGCGCCTCGAGAATCAGCGGACCAATGTTGGCCACCACATCGTCCATATCAAAAACCACATAAGTGCCCATAAAACCTCCTTGATTTCCTCTATGCATGTGGTTCGTATAGGGAATGACGAGGTCAGGGGTGGCGAGCGCTCGCGGCAAAGAAAAACCCTCTCCGAGATCGGAGAGGGTGTGTGAATCGAACCATGCCCTGGGAAAGCACGGCTCTGAGGGGATCAGCCCTCGAACAGTCCGGCCGCCTGACGACGGGCGGAGTCCTTGATCGCCACCTCGGCGATCCTCTTGAGGTACCCGAGCGCTTCCCGGGTGTCTCCATCCACCTTGCGCAGAAAACCGAGGAAGGTGTGAGGATCCTCGGCCGCCATCTTCTTCAAAATGGCGGTGCGACGGCGGGACTCAACGGCATCGATCATATTGCTCATAACCTTACTCCTCTTGCCCCCGAGCGAATGGGGGCGGAATGAAAAGTCCGACTGTCGCTCGCTCTCGGTAGCGATCCGAGAGCTCCAGCTCTGGGCTGGCAGTCAGGTTCCGCCCCTGTCGCCAGGGGTTTGAGGAGGGATTTGCGCCCTCGCGTAAATATAGGGAATGAGGAGGACTGATTTTCCCGCTCGGGGGCGTATTTCTCGAAAAGCACAGGTGCCGGGAAGGATCTTCCCGGGCGGGCAAGAAAAAAGCGGCCACCGAGTGGCCGCTTTGTTGAGATTGAGCCCAGAGACTCAGCTCTGGTTTGCTGCTCTGATCGCCTCGAGGTGATCTGCCATTGCCCGAAGATCCTTCGGGGAGATGTTCTGCGTGGGGACTCCCCACTCCTGGCCGATCCTGTTGACGATGAAATATTCGACTCCATCGTGAGCCAGCCTGTCCGGGCGGGCCACGATATTGCCGCTGACGACCTCCTTCGAGGTTCTCGATGTCTTGGGCATTACAGCCTCCTGATTGTCAGTGATCGGTGAATCTCGCTGAGCCTACAACCTGGCCATTGGCCATCAGAGCCACCTCCCAGGAGTACACGATTGTCGGATTCTCGGCATAGAGCTCATCGAGCTCACCGGCCCTGATCGGCGAGGCCTGGCTGGCAACAGACACCTCGTGGAAGGTGCCGTCATCGGCGAGCCAGAAGATCTTGCCCGCCTCGCCATCGCCGCAATCGGACATATCGAACCGGCTGCTGACCGGTGCGCGACAAGCCCCGCCGTTCAGGGCGGGGAAGGATAGCGCGGACCGCGTTGCCGCCCTTGGTTTTCAGTGCGGTGTCTGCTGCTGCTCGATGTACTGGCGCACGATGGAGATTGGCGCACCGCCGCAGGACGATGCGAAGTAGGACGGCGACCACAGCATACCCTTCCAGTAGCGTTTCTCGATGTCCGGACGCTCCTTGCGCAGCAGACGACTGGACACGCCCTTGAGGCTGTTTACGAGATTGGAGACGGCGACCTTGGGCGGGTACTCGACCAGTAGATGCACATGATCATCCTCGCCATCCATCTCGATCAGTTGCGCCTCGAAGTCGGCGCAGGTCTTGGCGAAGATGATGCGCAGTCGATCGATAGCGTCGCTGTCGAACACTTTGCGGCGGTATTTCGACACAAAGACCAAGTGGACGTGCATCTTGAAAACGCAGTGTCTACCGTGTCTAATGTCATTGTTTTCTGTCATAGACCAAAGTATAATGAAACCATGAAACGACGGCAAGCCTTCAAATTTAAGCTGCGCACCGCCGGCGAGCAGGAGCGCCAGATGCGCCGCTTCGCGGGTGCGTGCCGGTTCGTGTTCAATAAGGCGCTGGCGTTGCAGAAGGAGCGCTACGAGCGTGGCGAAAAGAAACTCGGATATGCGGGCCTATGCAAGCTACTCACCGAGTGGCGCAACAGCCCGGAAACGGCATGGCTGGCTGACGCGCCGGTGCATCCGCTGCAACAGACGCTCAAAGACTTGGAGCGGGCTTACAGCAACTTCTTCGCAAAACGCGCCGCCTTTCCGCGCTTCAAGAAGAAGGGACGGTCGGACAGCTTTCGCTACCCCGATCCGAAACAGATCAAGCTTGATCAGGCCAACAGCCGGGTCTTCCTGCCCAAGCTTGGATGGATGCGCTACCGCAACAGCCGGGACGTGCTGGGTATAGCGAAGAACATCACTGTATCGGCCAGCAACGGTAAATGGTTTGTCTCGATCCAGTCTGAGCGCGAAGTCGCGGAGCCTGTGCATCCAGCAACCAGCCTCGTCGGGGTGGATATGGGGGTGGCGAATTTCGCCACCCTATCGACCGGCGAGATCATCGCCCCGGCCAATGCCTTCAAGAAACAACAGCGACAACTGGCGCGCGCCCAACGGGCGATGAGCCGCAAACAGAAGTTTTCTCGCAACTGGACCCAGGCCAAGGCTCGGGTTCAGAAGATTCACGCCCGGATCAGCAACAGCCGACGCGATGCCCTGCACAAACTCACCACCACCCTCAGCAAAAACCACGCGGCGGTGGTGATTGAGGATTTGCAGGTGCGGAATATGTCCCAATCCGCGTCGGGGACGGTCGATCAACCGGGGCGAAATGTCCGCGCCAAGGCGGGGCTGAACCGAGCCATCCTCGACCAGGGCTGGTTCGAGTTCCGCCGCCAGCTTGAGTACAAGCAGGCGTGGCGCGGCGGGATGGTGGTGGCGGTCGATCCACGCAACACCAGCCGGACCTGTCCGGCCTGTGGTCATGTGTCGGCAGGTAATCGCCGAAGCCAATCCCGATTCGAGTGTGTTGCCTGCGGCCACGTGGCGCATGCCGACGTGAACGCCGCAAGCAACATTCTGGCGGCAGGGCATGCCGTCATGGCCTGTGGAGGGGATGCAAGCCCGTACCAATACCTCGGTGTCGATACGGCAGCCCCGGCGAAGCAGGAACCCGCCGAAGCGACTCATTCCGGCTCGAGGCCAGGATGAGCGCCGTAGGAATCCTCGTCCTTTAGGGCGAGGAGGATGTCAAGGCGCGAAACAGCTCGCGCTTGTCATTCTTGAGGCGTTCGATCCACGACCTTATATATTCCGGGTGTTGGAGCGTGCCTTCAAGCCCGCAATGGGCCGACAGGAACGCGGCACCCATCTCGGCGATCAGCTCCTCGAAGGCGTAGTCCGGAGAGCCGAACTTGCCGGTTTGGAGCCGATCCAGACGTGACTTGTGCCCCGTCCAGTGCACGAGCTCATGAAGCAAGACGCTGTAGTACGCGCCCGCATCCTTGAACGCCCCCCTCGGCGGCATGCGAATGCCGTCATCCGAAGGCCGGTAGAAGGCCCGAACACCCTGCTCGGTGATCCTGGCACCAGAGGCTGCGGCAATGCGCTCGGCCTCCTCTACAGGCCCCCAGTCAGGCAAGGCGGGCGGCTCGAGCATCCCATCAGGCAGGTTCTCGCACTGCTCGATATTGAACAGCGTGAACCCCCGCGCCATCGGGAAGGTCTCCGGGGCCTCCTCGTCATTGCCCGCGGGGCGCTTCTCGATCATCTTGTAGTAGATGCAAAGCACGCCGTGCTCGCCTTTTCGGGGGTTTGCCCCGATGCTCTGGGCCTGCTTGTAGGTCAGCCAGCGGTCATGTGCATAACCCTGCGCTCGCGCATGGCTCCAGAGGATCAGTACATTGATCCCGTGATAGGGCTTGTTGGTGATGGCGTTGACCGGTTTGCCGATCGACGTGGCGCTATCCCAGGGCTTGACCCAGGGCGCGACGCCCTCCTCAAGCGCCTGGATGACGCTGTCGGTGACTTCCCGGTACAGATCACGCGCTGCTTTCTTCCTGGACATTTCGTCCCTCCATCGGTTGTTGACCTCAAGAGGTATAGGAAAAGCGGGCGATTTCCTTGCGCCCCGGCCCGGGGCGAAGAGAAAAACCCACCCTGGCGACAGGGTGGGGTGAATGGCGAAGCAAAAAAGCGTGACAGCCGGCTTCAAAAGCCGGTGTGCAGGTGAAGCTCGGCACCGCTGAGCCTGAAGTCTTCCACGCACAGGCGGCGACGACTTCCGTTCCTTCCGATCAGCCGGTCCGCGACCTGGAAGAGATCCCGCCAGGTGGGGTCGGTGACCGCCTCGCAAACAACGGCCTGCTCGTCGGCGAAATCCCGGTAGACCACGGTCAAAGGACCTTCGAAGGCAGGGGCAAGGTCTTGCAAGAGCCTGTAATCCATCGACCAGATGGCGCGCTCGATACCCAGCTCCCGGCGCGTCTGCTCGTAGTGCGCCCGCGCTGCGGCTTCCTCCTCGCTTGCGCGACTGAGGAGAACCTCCTCTTGCTCGGTGAGCAGAACATCGCGGCCCTCGCATTGCACGCTCGGGCGGTAACCGAGCGATTCGAGCTGCTCGGTGACCCGCCTTGCTACGGCCTCGCGCTCGGCGTCTCGGCCGTGCAGTCCCGAGCCGTAATCATCGCAGGTATCAAGGGGCCAGGTATCCCCGTCGACGAAGATCTCGATGCTGACCTGGTATCTTGTCTGTGCCATAACACTCTCCTTTATCAATGTCCTCGGAAGGTATAGAGACAAGCCCTTCTCACGGAGAGCTGATGGCACAAAGAAAACCCATCCTGTGACCAGGATGGGTGAATGATGTTATTGCCGAGCGCCGGGGGTTAGGATCCGGTGCAGAGCTTGAGCTTGTCGCCTCTGCGAAGGAAGGCCTCAATGAACACGTGGTGATCGTCACCGCTTTTGCTGATCAGCCGGTCCGCGACCTGGAAGAGATCCCGCCAGGTGGGGTCGGCGACCGCCTCGAAGACGGCACCGGCCTCGCCCCAATGCCCGTCATAGATCACTTCGAGGAGCCCCTTGAAGGCAGGCTCTTTCTGGTGAAGAAGTTTGTGCTCCATCGACCAGATGGCTCGCTTGATCCCCAGTTGATCGGAGATCTTTTTGTACTCCTCGCGCTCGGCCTCCTCTTTCTTGTTTTCTTCCTGGCTCAGGCGATGAAAGAGGGTTTGCTCCTCGTCGCTGAGGCTCACATCGTGAGATGAGCTGCTGATGCTGTACTCGCAGGCCAGCGAATCGAGGTGCGAGGCAACCACCTTCACCAGCCGGTCTCGCTCCTGCGAGCGGGTGTGAAGGGCATCGCTCACGTCTTTGAACTGCTTGAGCTCCCATTCATCTCCATCGGCGTAGAGGTCGATAGAGATCTTGTATCGGGTGCGCGCCATCTTGTTTCTCCTGTCTTTGGGTCTCACCCGGTATAGCGACCGCCAGCGCCGTATCGGCCTCTCTCTCCTTTCGTGTTGCGACACGCGCTCGTCTTCAGGGATCAGAAAGAGCGGCGCTTTTCGCTAGATCTCCTTGAGGAAACCATAACCAGGAGATTAGCGATGAGAACTTTCATGATGCTCGTGTGCCTGATCGTCGGCTCGATCACCATGGCCCCGGCCATTGCCAGCAGCGCTTGGGTGCACGTCAACGGCAGCTCTTACCACTTTGCCGAGGCCGGGCACGGTTACAACGAGGATAACCGCGGCGTGGGGGCGTCCTGGAACTTCAAGCATTCCGGGAACACCGTGACCTACAACACCGCCGATGTCTTCATTGACAGCCTCGGAGAGCCTTCCGGCTACATCGGAAAGGCCTGGGAGTACCGGGTCGGCGCGGTGGGTATGGGCGCCATGGCGTTCTTGATGTATCGCGATAACTTCGACTACATCAAGACCATGCCAGGTGTGTTGCCGATGATGACTTTCGGCACCAACAAGGTGAGAACGAGGGTTACCTTCATCCCTGATATGGGTGGAGACCTCGATGTCCCGACGCTTGCCTGGCAGTTCATGTTCAGGTACTAAATCAACCGCACCATTCAAACCACCTCAACGACTTTCGTTGAGGTGGTTCTTTTCTTTCGGGGGAGGGCTGGAAGGCTTGACTGAAAATAAAGAGGCCGATGTCGGTGAAGCGCGCATCCATGGCCACCGACACCGGCCAGGCAGATCGCGCTAGGCGATACTGGCGATGCGGCGCAGCTTGCGCTTGTACTCCTTGTGGCCGGCTTGTTCCGCGGCGGCGGCCAGGTTTGAGATGTACTGCTGGAAACTGCGAGGATCATAGCCATGCTGGCTGTAATCCTTGGTGTGCAGTGTGCGCTGAGCGTAGGCGATTTCTTCCTCCCAGGCCCTCGGCGTCGTTGGGGTCATAGCAAACCTCTTCTTTCGTTGGATGACGGCCACACCGCGCGACCGCCTTCCCTGCGTATAGCGATAATGCAAACTCATTTGCCCGCTCTCGAAAAGAAAATCAGGGCGTGCGGGGCGATGCGTTTTGATTTTCCCGCGCGGTCTCGAAAGTAGCTATACAGAGGCGGCGGCGAGCTCTGCCGCGCCATTTCTCCAACGGATACCCACTATGCGTCTTGCCACCTTGCTTTGCCTTGCCTTGTTCTCTGTCACCGCTGCCGCCCAGGACTGGAGCGTGGCGCGCTCCGCCGCGCCGGGCACGCAAGGCGAATGCACTGCCTATGCGAACACCTACCCGGGCGGCTACATGTCCGTGCGTGCCTCAGCCGAGGGCTCTGAACACCAGCTTGGGTTCTTCGATGAGCGATGGGCGTTCACGCCAGGCGTTTACATCAACATCTCGCTTGAAGTGGACGGCGATCGCCTGTCGCCGGGCACCGCCATGGCGCGCGCAGCCACCGCGCACCGGATCGAGATCCCCCTGGAAGGCCTGGACGTAGACAAGCTTCGCAAGGGCCTTGATCTCGTGCTGGAGGCTGAGGGCGTCTCAAGGACCGTGAGCCTGCGTGGATCCATGGCTGCGCTCGAGCGCATGGATCGCTGCGTGGCGGGCCAAGAGAGAGGCGCGGATCGGGTGATCTCGGGAGAGTTCATCGACCCAGAGGCGATCACCTTGCGCCCTGAGCGCCTTGCGCTCTCTACCCGGATGCGTGATTCCATTGCGCAGATGTACGAGTCCGCGGAGCTCGGGCGCCCGGATTTTCGCGTCAACGACCCTATCGATCCTCTGACCACCCTGGCGTGGCGCTCGGATGATGGGGTTCGGGGTTTTGTGATTGAGCGCGAGCACCCCAGGGCGATCACGCGCGAGCTGTTCTCAAGGGCGGTGATGGAGCGCAGCCTGACCTGCCCGGACCCTGAGATCGAGCAGGAGCGTATCGCGCATCAGCGCGGCGCTGTATGGGTTGCGCACATCGACTGTGCGCAAGGCGAGAGGCAGTTTGTGATGCTGGTGCGCTCGGATCTGCGCGTGAGCTCATACCAGATCTACGTGCTCAGCGCGCAGGACCGGGAGAATCTCAGCGTCGAGGCGGCAATGCTCAAGGAGTGGTTCAGCCTCGCGGTGGCGGCCGGCGAAGCCGCTCCCGTGGAACTTAAGCCCAACGGAATCTCCGGGAAGAACCCTTGAGCGGCGCTGCATCTCAGGGCTGAGAGAACTTCATCTGACGGAAACTTCGGCGGAAGTTCCCGATGCTGTTGAGAAGCTTGGACTTCTCCTGTAACAGCGTCTGAGCCTCCTTGATCAGGGTCTCGATGTCGCGATGGATCGCTTCAAAGGGCCCTGTCCTTCTCAGGTAGCGCAGCGGGTGCTCGCGCAGGTAGGCATTCCAGGTCTTTCTCGCCAGCCCCGGGCGCTGCTCAGGGGCCTCGTCACGATACTGGCGCGCCTTGGGCTTGTGGTTCTCCTCCTGCCGTGACAGATCGAGCCATTGCACCCAGCGAACGTGCGGGCAGCCGACGCAGCCAAGCACGCCGTGCCCCTCGCAGCCGTAGCGCTCCATGACGATCGCACCATGGCGCTTGGGCTGAAGCGATCGGATTGCCTCATCGATCTCTGCGAGCCTGGCATTGATGCGCTGGAGCGTATCGAGCGCCTTCTCGAGATCCGAGCGAAGCTCATCGAGCGCGGTGGCGGCAAGCGCATCGAGGTACTGCGGCGAGTTCTTCTTGTTTCGCACCCATCTCTTCGGCGTCCACTCAGAGGGGTTGACGATCACTCGCTTCTGTAGCCTGGAGATCATCCGTGCACGCCTCGCTTAGAAGCAGCCGCTTCGTTGAGCAAGGCGCACGAGGCCCACCAGGTAGGCGATGTCCAGGATCAGATACGAGAGCAGAAGGATCTGCGCGTCCATCACCGAGCCGGCTGCGAAGCTCAGCAGGGCCTTGATCAGCACGATCCCCAGGCTGAGAAAGGCCAGGCCTGCAATCATCTGGGCGATTCGGTTGGAGAGCCCCTTGTAGAGCAGGATCACGCACAGCGCAAGGCCGGCGGCCAAGGGATCCACAAAGACCCAGAGAAGCGCGTGCCCGGCGCCGAGTCCTGATACATGAGAAGCCCACAGGAAGGTAAGCACGAGCGCGCTGGCAAACAGCAGGAACGCCTCTTTGAGGGAGTAGCCGGGAAGATCGGCGGGCGATGCGCGTCCCAGAACAAGGCCACCTATCCAGGCGTAGACGTGAAGAATCGGTTTCGGTGAAAGCGCGGGCATAGGGGTGTTTGGCAAGGCTCTGAGTGGGCGTCTCCCGTATAGCGAACAGGGCCTCGGGTTTGGCCGTAGAGCGCGCGCCGGCCCCTCAGTCCTTGAGCCAAACGTCTCCTGCGATGCAGCCAGCCTCGATCGGCACGCCGAACGGCATGGTGTAGTGGTTGCCTGCGCGGCTCATCGTCTCCGAGATAACCCGCGTGTAACGATCCTGGTGCGCGGCCGGGAACTCAAAGACCAGCTCATCGTGGACCTGGTTGATGCAGGCCCGGAAGGCGTCCGGATGCTCTTCTCGCAGCAGCGCCAGCGCCAGGCCGATAATGTCGGCGCCCGTGCCCTGGTCGGGATAGGCGAGCGCGGCATTGGTGCCGATCGCCACCATGTCGCGCCCGCCCAGGGTCGTGACCGTGTACCAGTTCTTGGGGCGGTTGCCGTGCGAATTGGCCTCCGGCACCCAGACCCGGCCGCCGGGGTTGAGTTCCGTCCAGATGTGCCAGATATCGACCTCCGGGTATGCATCGAGCCACGAGACCCTGATTTCGTCGGAGTACTCGAACCCCCACCCCATATTGAAGGTCTTGTTGGCAAAATCCCGAAACCCCGCGGTCTGCATCGCATAGAGCAGCCCAAGGTTTGCGACTTTTCCCGACTTGCGCTTCTCGCCAAGCTCCTCCTTGAGCTCCTTTTGCACCTTGGCGATCTGCTCTCGAGACAGCCCGGCGAAGATCGCCACCGGGTCCTGGCCGGTCATCTTGAGCGCTGTGAAGGTGTGGATATCCAGATCCAGCCGGAAGGCCTCTCTCAAGGCGCTCCACTCGGGCTCGCCCTTGAGCCTTGCCTGGGTCATCACGAAAGCAAAGCGCGTTGCCAGGCGCGCGACCAGAAGCCTTTGGTGCTGCTCGTCTTTCTCCGTCCAGTTGCGGGTCTCGATCGCCTCCTTGAGCTTTCGGTTGGCGTCCTCGATCACCCGCTCCATGCGAAGCACCACCTCCTCGTAAGGACGGGACATGGCCTCGTGGATGGCGATCTGTACCTGGGGAGGCAGGCTGGCCTCGTGGTAGGCCGAGAGAATCTCGCGCTGTGCGCGAATGCAGAGCGCGGACCCCACGCGTACATCGAGCGCTGAGTAGTCGGAGGCCGCGATCTTCAGGCCCTCGCCGGCCTCGACAATCGCCCGAAAATCCGGGTCGCCCGGAAACTGCTGGGAGTTGGGCTCGGCCGAGGACAGGCGCCCCGTCGCCGGGCCATGGGAGAGTAGCGGATGTACCCTGCCGTCGGGGCTTCTGGCGGCAAAGGCGGCGAGCTCAAGCGCCATGTTTCCCGCCTTCTGCGCCTTGGCCACCTTCACCCACGCATCGAAAAGGGCCTTGGCCTCCGGGTTTCTCTCCGCCCCCACGAGCCGAAGATCCTTCTCGCCTACCTTGTACTCTGCTGTCTTGTCCGTTTGCCCCAGTTCCAGGCCGCGCGAGATGAATGCCTGGGCAAGCGCGGAGCGAAGCTCACGAGACACCCCTTTCTCGTGATTGGCCAGGTCTTCGCGAAAAGGCGCGAGCGAGGGCTCGATCAGCGCCATCTCTCCGGCATGCACCCGGGCGTCTTCGAACCGGCGCTTCGCGTAGTCGCGCGCGCTCTGAGTGTTGACCGGGATCCCTCGGGCGCGGATCGAGAGCACATCAAGAACCTGGGGCTCCACGACCGCGATGGCCGGCGTGCTCTGCTTGAAGCTTTCGTAGCAGCTTACGATCTCATCGACAGAGCGCGCCCCCAGGAGCTCCATCAAAAGCTCCACGGTGAGATCGACGTCTGCGGTGGCGTACTTGTAGTGCTCCTCGGTAAGTACGGCGCGCGTCCAGTTCTTCGGGCGTTGGTAGCCCTTCTCCATGGGGCGGTCAAGGATTACCGCGACCAGAGTCTCGAGAGTCCACATGCCGCCGCCTTTGAGAAAGACGGCGCGGGCGTTTTCGTAGTAGAAGTGGCGGCGCTCGGGTTCGCGCTCGCCCACGATCTGCGCCAGGCGCAGCGGCACATCCGGTCGCAGGCATCTCGCCAGCAGCATCGTGTCGAGCGTGCGCTCGGGAACATTTTCGGTCAGGAGACTCAGCCAGCCAAGATCGAACCCGACGTTGTGACCGCACACGGTGTGCGTCATGCAGGCCGCGGCGATGCGCCCCACCCAGAACTCGCCGGCGCGCTGGCTTACGAGATCCAGATCGAACGCTGCGCGCCTGAGTCGGTCTCCATCGGCCCAGGCCACGGTGATGACTCGAACCCTGAGGGTGGGGTCATCGCCGGCGCGAAGCTCGGTGCCATTGAGTCTGACCGGCTCCGAGGAGAGGGTGAGACCGGTGGTCTCAAGATCAAGGACCTTGACAGGCGAGCGCGACAGACTCTCGACCATCTCCTCGTTCGGCATGTCCCATAGATCTATTTCCGGGCCGTCAAGAGGGAGAAGGGTTTGCATGGGTCTCAAGTCTTTCTAAAGAGGAAGTTCGCGTAGGAATGCACAAGTATAGCACAGGTAACCGCCGCTTCTAAAGGAGAATCAAGGGGCGCGCCCCGAGGCGGGGCCCGCCCGGACTACACGGCGGCATCGGCGACCTGCGCCGCGCCGGCCTTTGCGAGCCAGGCTCCGGTGGGCTTCTGATTCAGCCCGACGCCCCCGGAGCTGCAAGCCTTGTGCGCCAGGCGATCCGCCACCCGGTTGTTTTTGCGCGGGATCACGATCAGGCGCACTGCGCAGAAATCGCTCAGGCGCTCGGTCAGCGGAAGGATGCGCTCGTCATAGGGCTTGTGCTCGATCATGTCGGCAAGCGAGCGACAGTCGACATGGGCGTACAAGCGCATCACACCCAACGACAGCGCTTCCTCAAGGAGCAGCAGGAGCGCGGTGAGTTCGGACTCATAAGACGTAAGTCCCTTTCGGTACTCACTGAACGCGTGAATTGGGTGCTTGTCGGGGTCGTAGATGACCCCGCCCACTCCGGAGTCTGGCACAGGGGTCCCGCATCGCTTGCTGGACCCGTCGCTGTATCCGTAGAACCAGTCCTGGCGATGGAGCGCGTTTCGAGTAAGCGCCTCCTTGATCTGATCAAAGACGCTGGAGAGTAGCAGGCGTTGCTCGGGGGAGTTGGCGTTGCGCAGCTGGCGGGTATAGCGGTAGCCGACGCGCGCCAAGGCTTCGTCTGGAGCAAGCCCTGCTGACAGATTGACGACGGCCGCGATATTGCTCGGTGCGGGATGTGTAAAAGCAGTGTTGATGGCCGCGCCGAGACGGTGAGAGAGAGCGTCACTGAGCCTTGGCATGGCAAACCCGGTTGCAGTCTTTCATGCCCCTGTATAGCAACCAGCCGGGGAGGATTGACTGCGAAAGCCGAAGGCCGCACGGGCGTCTCAGTTTTGGTGCAAATGCGCGGGAAGGATTCGCTACACAAGGGCGCCGGAGGTTGGTGTGCCCGGATGATTCGGGCGCATCGGTACCTATACCTCTTACAAACCAAACCGCGGCTGCATGCGCTCCAGGGTGAGCCAGGCAGAGGCTCGTACTCAACTACAACGGAGATTTCGATGAAAAGACTTTTTCTTTTGGCTGCCCTTGCGGCCCTGATGCTACCCGGGGTGTCTCACAGTGATGAGACCTCGTACTGCTTTTCCGTCGCCATGCCTGGAATGACCGGCAGCGGCAGCGACTGCATTTCCCAGGCCTTGGGTTCCGGAGGATCCGGAGGCGAAGGTGGTGAAGGTGGCGGTGAAGGCGGCGGCGAAGGCGGCGGCGAAGGTGGCGATCCTGTGTTGTCCTGGGTTGATATCACGGATCCGCAGCACTGGCAGCCCTACAGTGCAGACCCCGGGAGCGAGAACATGTTCCAGTGGGATGGCAGCACGTGGACGATGACCGCGCCCTACTGGTCGACTTATATTGTCATGTACTCGGCTGGAGAACCGCTCAGCTGGGACTACAGCCCGAATATCGCCAATATGCCCCTTTATGCTGTTCGCTTGACCGCAAGCCTTGATGAGAGCGATCCGTCGGCGTGGGCGGATATGGGCGTCATCATGTCCTGGGGCAAGGAGTGGCTGGAGCCATACACGAACCCGCCGTATACCAATGTGACGTTCACCGCCGAGATGCCGTACCCTGACTGGGGTGGCTATACCGACGATATCTTCGGTCTCGAGGTGATGACCGACGGCTCAGAGGACTGGCTCTTGGATACCCTTATGTTCCATCAGATCGAAGTCCAGGTCTGCACCGCGAACTGCCCGCCGACGAACTGGTAACCCCGGCAGCAGCTCCTTGCATGAAACGAAGCCCCGCCAATCCACGCGATTGCGGGGCTTTTCTTCGTGTGCAAGGCGCAAGCCTGGCGAGGGGTATGAAACGACTAAGTTGACCAGCCCGGCTGAGCGCCGGGCAAAGAAGACAGCGCCGAGCGCAACTGGCGCCGCGCTGTTTAGGTTTTCCCTATCTTCATCATAGTTAATATTCATAGGTTTCTAGGTCTTGGATTATTTGCTCTATCGCTATACGGAAGACACCCGTTCTACAAGCACATCAAAAGGAGGATGCATGGAACTCAAAGGCAGTCGTACCGAAACTTCCCTGAAGGAGGCGTTTGCCGGGGAAGCACAAGCCAACCGGCGTTATCTCTATTTTGCAAACAAGGCTGATGTCGAAGGCCTGAGCGAGGTGGCGACTCTATTTCGCGCTACCGCGGAAGGTGAGACAGGGCATGCCCACGGGCACATGGAATACCTGGAGGCGGCCGGGGACCCAGCCACAGGTATGCCTTTTGGCGCCACCCGCGCGAATCTCGAATCCGCCATTCACGGGGAGACCCATGAGTACACAGATATGTACCCGGGCATGGCGAAGGTCGCCCGTGACGAGGGATTTGACGAGATCGCCGACTGGTTCGAAACGCTCGCGAAGGCTGAACGATCGCATGCCAACCGATTCAAGAAGGCGCTCGATGCGTTGGAGTCTTGAGCAGCAGACACACGATAGGTCTGTCCGGGGCGCCGAAATGGCGCCCCTCTGTATGGTCAGAGACGCCCCGGGAATTCGCTACACCTTGCTATGTGAGAAAAATCACAGGAAAGGGGACAAATGAAAAATCCAAGCGACAGCGAGATCTTGGGATTCGTTATGCGACATCCCGCAGTGCTCGAGCATACAGGGGCCAGAACACTGCTCTCCCGTATGTCCGCAAAGCCCATGACGCGGCGCCACCACCCAGCCACGGGGCGGGATTTCGCAACCTGCGTACTCCTACTGAACGGGTTTCCGGGGTGGCGCAAGCGCCTGGATGAGATGGCTCAGGAGCAAAGCGGTTGCTGGCGTGCGCTGCTTCAGCACTGGCCTTTACTCGAGCGAGTGCTGTGCGAGAAAGGCCGGGATGCGGCGCATGAAAAGCTCCGCGAAGTACTCGACGCGCCGGAGCGTAATCTCGCGTTTCAGACTATTCTGAGCAGGGCCAGAAACGGCGTGGATTACCACGCGTAACTCACGCGCTAATGCGCGACTCAGCGCCCCTCCAACCGCTTGGTTCGAGAGGCGCCCTTATTCAGAGGTGGCGAAAGCCATATCATAGAAAGAGCCCCGCAACGCTTTGCAGGTTGCGAGGCTCTTTGTGAATTACTCCAAATGCCCTTTCGCGGAGACTCGAAACGCTTCGAAATCAGCCTTGGTCGCCGGGCGCAGGGCGCCGGGCCTCATTGACACCGCGACCATGCCGTTCTTTGGGTCGTGGCCTCCCTTGAGTACGGATCCCGCGAGCACCTCCAGCGCCTGAGGGCTGGATTCCCTGATGATCCCCAACGTGTTCTCGTTCATCACGACATACTGCATGCTTTCCTCCTATTGCCAGGCGTTCTCACCCCCGCTCGAGAGGGTTTGCGCGAACCACCCTTGTCTTGATCTTATCCTGTCCAGCGGTATCGACCATCATTTTCGTTCCCGGGGAGACCCCGTCCCAGAAGGCCACCAGGTGCGTGGCGTACCAGCTCATTAGCTGGTTTCTGATCATGCCGGCGCGCTTGCCGTAGCGGTGCCACGGGGCCGGCATGCGCCGGATCGGGTAACCATGCTCCAGCGCGAAACGCTCACCCAGGGTGTCAGCCCCTTTGGCCCCTCCTGAGACGATCTCGATCGAGGCGCCGGATTGCGCCAATCCGTCGAGGATCCGCGTGAGCCGTTCTTCAAGCAACCGATAATCCTCGAATCCCCTCGAGCCAGCAACCACAACCCGCGCGAGCCGCGGGTTCTCCAGCGCGAGCCAGATCCCGGGGAGTAGGACGTTGGCAGAGCGCTCCTTGAACAGCGGAGCGATCTGCGCATCATCAAACCCGGCCAGGCCGCAGCCGATGCGCGTCACCTGAAAGAGCTGATCAGGGTGGGCACGTGCGTGCGCCAGGAAGCTCTGCACATAGCGGCGCACCGCATCAAGCTCAAGGGTCTCGATCTGCTTATCCTTCGTCGGCAGCGCATAAGCAGACCCCGTAGGGCCTACTCCGACGCCGGGCTCGGCACCTCTGGTGGTTTGCGCAAAACGGGCAGCGCCGGCGCCATGGCGTCCCGCCTCATTGGAGCCGAATACGAACACCGGCTCTGGTGGGATACGGGCATCCCACAGCCCGTCGGCGATCTCCTTGAGCACGTCGCCGTGACAGGCCTGCGGTGCGCAATGACACCCCAGGCTCTTCCCGGGCAGGGTCTCGCGCACATGACGTAGCAGCTCAGGCTGCTCGCGGATCCAGGCGCGAAACTGCGCGATACATCCATCACGGCCGTAGCGCTGCACAAGAAAGGGATTGCCGTAAGCGCTGCCGCGCCCGATGTAGACGTCTGCCTTCTCGTCTCGGACATTGACCACTCGAGTGCTCGAGTGAGGATCAAGAAAATCCTTCTGTTGTGTGTCTCTCATAATCCAGCCTCGCTCTGATTTTGTTGCCTCTACGCCAAATATAGCGAGCGCGGCGGGGCGCAAAGAAAGCCGGCACCAAAAGGCGCCGGCGAGGGGGAATGGTTAAGCGGCCTGCGCGTATTTGAGCTGCGCAAGCAGTGATCTGAAGCGATCCATGAACAATCGCTTCGCTTTCTTCGGCTCCCAGGGACTTATCTGCACGCCCAGCGGGATTACCGGGACATGCCAGTCACTGGGAGGCTCCTTGAGCAGCGCGCGCGCCTCATCCCAGAGAATGGCCAGATCCGCGGCCTTTATTTCAGGAGGGAACGCCTGCGGAATGTGAAGGGCCTGGCAGAGGGCTGCCATGACTCTGTTCTCGATGCGCTTGAAGCCAAAGAGAAAGGGCTTCACGGGCGAGGGCACATCGGGAAGATAGGCCTCGGTCGCGTCGTGGAGCAAGCCCTGTAGCGCCGCCATCGGGTCCCCAGGCAAAGCGCGCTCTACCGCTTCGCTGACCAGCACCGAGTGCTGGGCCACCGAGTAGTAGTCCGAACAATGGCCGTTGAAGCGGCACATGTTTGCAAGCGCATGGGCGATATCCTCGATCACCACGTCTTCTGCGCGCGGCGCGATCGGATAGAACCTTCGCCCTGATTGCGTCAGGATCCAGGCCTTTCGCCCCAGGCGTTGCGGCACGTTACCGATCAGGTAACCCGCGATCAAGTACCTCAATTTCATCGCTATGTCCTTTGTCAGCTGAACTCAGGAGGTATAGCGACCCGCCAGGGAGCAAACCCCGGGGCGTTGGCCTAAGCGGCTTTCGCGGTACCTATACACAACACGGGCATTAGGGTCCGCAATAACAGGAGGACGTATGGTTAACAAGGTGATATTGGTGGGGAACCTCGGCAACGACCCCGAGGTGCGGCACACGCCCAACGGCGGCGCCGTGACCAACGTGAGCCTCGCCACCACGGAGAAGTGGCGAGACAAGAACAGCGGCGAGCGCCAGGAGAAGACCGAATGGCATCGCGTGGTGTTCTTCGGGCGCCTGGCGGAGATCGCGGGCGAGTATCTCAAGAAGGGCTCGATGGTCTACGTCGAGGGCCGTCTTCAGACCCGCAAGTGGCAGGACCAGAGTGGCCAGGACCGCTACTCCACGGAGATCGTCGCCAACGAGATGCAGATGCTCGGTGCGCGCGGCGGCCAGGGCTCCGGTGCACATGCTCAGCCGCAGGCTCAGCCGCAGGCTCAGCAGAGCGCCCCGCCTGCTTCCCAGGAATTCGACCCATTTGGAGATGAAATCCCCTTTTAGATCAAGGGGTTACGCATCAACGCTATTCACAAGCCCCTCCTCGGGAGGGGCTTTTCTTCGCCCGCCTTGCGAGGCCGGAGCGAGCCTCGTAAGTCGCCGGTTACCGGTGCTATACTATGCGTCTCTCAACTCATCAGCGCGGACGACACCCTTTCATGACTCCTGAGCACAGCCAGTTTCACCCGGATATCGTGGAGGCGTATCGACGCCTCGGCGAGAGCGCGGGATTTGGCTGGCGCGATGAGCAGGTAAGACTCTCCCAGGAGATCATGGAGGCGCTCCTGAAGGGGCGCGTGCTGTGCGCCGAAGCGCCCACCGGCACCGGCAAGTCCCTGGCCTATCTGATCGCGGCGATCGCCGTTCAGGGGATTCGTGAGCGCGAAGGCAAGGATGTCATGCCGATCGTGGTGGCGACCAATACGGTTGCGCTCCAGGCCCAGCTCTTTGACAAGGACATCCCCGTGCTGACCCGGATGGGATTTCTGGGTAGCGATGACATGGTGCTCGCCAAGGGCCGGGGGCGCTACATGTGCTTGCACGAAGCGCAGAGGATCGCCGGACACCCGCTTCGCCCCATCCAGCGCCAGGAGGATCTCTTCGGTTTTGGCAGCGAAGAGCTCGACCCGCGCATGCCCGCGGAGAAGCGCGGCGCGGAACGTCTGCTTGGGGTATGGAGGGCCGGGGCATGGCAGGGGGACGTGGACGCCTGGGACGGTGAGCCCCCCGCGATATGGGAGGCGGTTCGCTCATCGCCCGAGACATGCATCGGCGAGAAATGCTGGGCCTATGAGAAGGCGTGCCCGTTCTACAGCGCGCGTCGCTCGCTCGCCGGCGCGCGCATCATCATCGCCAATCACGACATGGTTCTTGTCGATCTCAAGGCGCGGCGAAACGGGGCGGAGCCGGTGTTTCCTGTCTCCGACTACATGCTGGTGATCGATGAGGCCCACCACCTCCCCAGCAAGGCGGTAGAGCACGCAAAGACGCGCATCGCGGTGCGCGACGGGCTCTACCTTGCCCGCCAGATCGCAGAGCTTGCGGAGAAGTGCGCGCCCCTCACCCCCCTCTCGGTGCTGGTCGATGTCACCGGGTGGTATCAGGTGCTTACCAGTCGCAAGTTCACGCGCGTGATCAGGGATCTCGGCGGGTGGCTGAGCAACGTCTTCCCGGACGCCGGGGCCGGGCCTTATCACAGATTCGCCGAATGCCCGGAGGATCTTGCTGTTTTGATCTCCGAGGTCACCCGCCCCGGATGGTTCATCTCGCTGACCCTGAAGAAGGTCGCTCACGCGCTTGGGCATGTTGCCGCCACGGAGCCCGAGCTTGCGCGCAAACTCGAGGTCGAGTCGTTGAGCCTGAGCGCAAAGCTCGAGCACTACCTCTCCGGGCTCAAGCAGTTTGCCGATCAAGACACCTCTGTTCGATGGGTCGGGGTCGAGACGCACGACAGAAAGACGCAGTACACGATCTGCACAGGGCCCCTTGAGGGGGCGCAAGTCCTTGAACCCGACCTGTTCGCCGTGATCTCCCGAACCGTGCTCGTTTCGGCAACCCTGCGCGTGGAGGGGGACTTCTCGTTTTTTGCACGCAGGGCAGGACTGCCCTCCTCCACCCGTTACCTGGCCCTTCCGCACATCTTCCCCTACGAGAAGAGCGTGCTGCACATCCCGAGGCTTGGCATGCGCCCGCCCAGGGATCCTCAGGGATATGCGCGATACACGGCGCTGCTGGCGGCATGGCTCTCGGCGAACATCGACCCCAGGGAGGCCACGCTTGTGCTGTTCACCAGCCGCCAGATCATGGAGATGACGCGCGCGCGAATGGCGCACCCGCTGCGCGCCCAGGTGATCGCGCAAAAACCCCGCGGCCATCAGAGCCAGGTCCGTGAGCACCGCGCACGGATCGATTCCGGAGACGGTAGCGTACTGTTCGGTGTGGCCACGCTCTCGGAAGGGGTGGATCTTCCGGGTGCGTACTGTCGGCATGTGATCATTACCCGTATTCCGTTCGAGCATCCCAACGACCCCATCCGCGAGGCAGTGCGCGAGCATTACGGCAGTGAGCACTTCGAGGCGAACATCATGCCCGAGGCCACGCGAAAGCTCATCCAGGCCGCAGGGCGACTCATTCGCCGGGAAACCGACGTGGGCCGCCTGACCCTGCTCGATGACCGCCTGCTTGAGATCGAGCGGGTGGGTCGCATGCTCGACTCCCTGCCCCCTTTCCACCGGATTGCCGACGCCGCAGCGCTCAGCGCATAAGCGAGCATCGCCCCCGGGCGCTCGCTAACCCCCTCTCGAGAACAAGCCCCGCCGGCGCCCCGCCCCGGCCGCTACGCCGCCCGCTTCAGAGGCGGTACAGGTGCGGGAAATATTCGCTATACACGGGCAGCGCGAGGGTCCGCCACACCTGTCGAGGCGCAAAGCCCCGGGGCGCTGGCCGGGCGGCGCGCTTGCAGCACCGGCTTTCTTGTGGCCTGAGGGCGCCGGGCCAGACCTGAAACGTGTTTCCCCTAAGGGGTTGATTTTTCACTATAAAGAGGCTTCTTCGAAATGCCAGGAAAGACCATTTTCGGACAGATCTTCTCCCTGCTCGTGATCGTTTACATCGGGTGGATGTTCCTCGCGCCTGATTCCAGCACCCGGATCGAGCGGGCCTGTGCGCCCATCGAGTGGACCGGCAACCTGGCGGTGTCGGTGACCGCGCTGACCGTGCCGGATGGACAGGTGACGGTCAGAGAATCGTTCGAGAAGCTCGATTACGGCTGTCAGTACACGCTCTGGCGCGCCTTCTATGAGCGCGACTACATCGACGCCATGAAGGAGGACGGCGTCGTGTCCGAGGTGCCTCCCGCGGAGAGCGAGGACTGATCGTGGACCGCCGGCGATTTGTCTCTGCACTCCTGCTCGCGCCCTGGGCGAACTGGGCTGTGGGCGCTTCTCGCGAGCCCCGGGGTGCGATGAATAGCATTTTCCTGGTCGAGGTCGCGAACTTCTCGTGCCCCTACTGCCGGGCCATGAGTCGGTGGCACGACCACCTCGAAACAGCGGTGCGTCAGTACGGCGGGGCGTTTCGCTTCGCGCCGATCTCCCTGTCCGAGCACAACGACACGCGAGAGCTCATCTACTACGGCGCACGTCAGTTGGGCGCCGAGGCCGCAGAGCGCGTGAAAGAGGCGCTCTATCGTGGCGCGCAGGATGACCAGCTGCCGATGGAAACCGAGGCTCAGGTGCTGGAGTTTCTTGGGCGAGCCCCCTCCACCCGTACCTTCAACCTCGCCCAGCTCCAGGTCGCTGCCCGCTCCGAGGAGGCGCGCGAGGCACATCAGCGGGCGCTGCGCCTGGCGCACATGGCGCGTGTGAACCTCCTGCCTTCCTATGTATTCATCCAGGACGGGCGGCCCGTCTACACGCTTGAACGTCACGACGATCAACCGGTCGGCTCTGCCTTTCGCGGGCGTATCGAAGCAAAGCTCAAGGAATTAGGAGAGAACCAATGAAGCAACTCCTGGTACTGGCAATCGCCCTGGCGGTCACCGGCTGCGGCCTGCTCGCCACCCAGCCGGAGGATGCCTCCGGGGCCCTTCCCGAGCCTGTCTACCAGCCCATGGAAGCCGGCTACGGGGTCGTTACAGAGCGACGAGAGCACAACAACGTGATCGTCATGCCCTCGACCAACTGGATGCCCGGGGCGCGCGCGAACGACTTTCGCCAACTGGGTGAGTATGACCTGCTTCCCGACAGCCATCTCGATGCGGCAATCGAGCCGGTGGCCGCGCCCGATGCGAGAGAAGCGTCTTTTGAGCCGGGCACCGTGAAGGAACCCGAGGGCAGCGAGGATGTGCACGCGGCCGTGGCGCCCGAAGAGGCGCCAGGCATCGGCGCCGAGACGCCCGAGGGCGGCGCCGAGCTTGAGCGCGCACCGCAAGTCGAGACGCCACGGCCTGCGCCCCGGCCCGTGAACCTTGAGGGTCGTGATCGCGATGCGATCTTCGAGCATCCGCGGTACCGGGAGATGTTGGAGATCGTGGATCCATTCGATCCGAAATCTGAGGCGAGGGACCCTGTCGCTTCGAGTGAGCCTGAGATTGTCGATCAGGACGCGATGACGCCAGCGAGCGGCGAGCCCGAGACGGACAAGCCTACGGGCAGACCCGTGAGCCTTGACGGCCGTGACCGTGATGCGATCTTCGAGCACCCGCAGTACCAGGAGATGCTCGATACCGTGGATCCGTTTGATCCGAAGCCGGAGGCGCAACCGGTTGAAATCACGGCAGAAATCGAACCCGCCACGGAAGAGGCGCCGGACGCGAAGGCACCCGCCGGGCCCGAGACGGACAAGCCCGCCCGCCCGGCGGTGAGCCTCGACGGCCGTGACCGTGATGCGATCTTCGCGCACCCACGGTACCGGGAGATGCTCGAGATCGTGGATCCGTTCGATCCGAAGCCTCATGAACGCAAGACAGTGCCCTCTCATGAAGACGAGGCCCTGGAAGGCGACGTGGTTGCCTCCATCCATTTCGATACGGCCAGCGCTCGATTGACTGAAACGGCGATCGAGACCCTCAGGACTCTGTCCCCGGATGCACGCTACGCGCTGCGTGGCTACGCGGACCATAGAGGCGACCGAGAAATGAATCGAAGGCTGGCGCAACGCCGCGCCTATGCGGTCTCTCAGTACCTGCTCGGCCTGGGTGCGCAGGTCAGCGAAGTCGAGGGGCTGGGTGTGGTGCAAGACGATGTGCCCGCAGACGAGCTTTGGCGTGATCGACGCGTGGATGTGCACGTGGAAGCGCCCGGCGAGGTGAAAGCGTCTGTGCCGGGGGCCGCGCGCCGTGAGGCACTGGCGCACGCGAAGGAGGCTGCCGAACTCGCACATGCGCAGAAACCCGTTGACGGTCAGCACGCGGGCCTTGACCGGGAGGAGCCTGCGGCCAGGGCCGCTTTGAAGAAAAAAGTCACTGAGAGTGATGTCGAGTCGCGCCAAGGCGATGCGCCAGACAAGCCTGCGGGCAGACCTGTGAGCCTCGACGGCCGTGACCGTGATGCGATCTTCGCCCACCCGCGGTACCGGGAGATGCTCGAGATCGTGGATCCGTTCGATCCGAAGCCCCTTGCGCGAGACCCTCTCGCTTCAAGCGAGCCCGAGATTGTCGGGCAGGCCTCGGCGGTGGAGGAGCGCGTTGAGCCCGAGACGGACAAGCCCGCGCGCCGTGCGGTGAGCCTCGACGGCCGTGACCGTGATGCGATCTTCAAGCACCCGCAGTACCAGGAGATGCTCGACACCGTGGATCCGTTTGATCCGAAGCCGGTGGCGCAACCGGTTGAAATCACGGCAGAAATCGACCCCGCTCCGGAAGAGGCGCCGGCCGCGAAGGCGCTCGCCGAGGCCGAGACGGACAAGCCTGCGGGCCGGCCCGTAAGCCTTGAGGGTCGTGACCGTGACGCGATCTTCGCGCATCCACGATACCAGGAGATGCTTGAAATCGTGGATCCGTTCGATCCGCCCCCGACGGGCCAGGACTCGTTTGACGCGACGGGCGAGGCTCGAATCGTAAGGGCGAAAAGCGAGCGTAGCGCGCAGGCAGTGAAAGCGCCCGAGGAGCGCGAGGTTGAGCCTGAAACGGTGGCGGCGTGGGTCGAGGCCGCGCACGAAGACACGGAGGAGGACGCATCAAGCGCAGACCAGGGCCAGGAGTACCAGCCATCCCCTGCGGGCGCGGCGCAACTGGAGGCCGGCAGGTACCACGTGGCCGGCGAAACACTTGTCGGTATCGTCTACTTCCCGGCGGACAGCGCGCAACTCACGCCAACCGCGCTGCTCGCTCTTGAGGCAATCCCCGGCGGGGAGCGTTACACGCTACACGGCTTCTCTGATCCGAGGGGAGGCAGTCAGGAGAATCTTCACCTGTCCCTGATGAGAGCGCAATCCGTTGGGCAGTACCTCGAGCGTCTGGGCAGGGAGGTCGTAGCGACTCACGGGCAGGGTGATCGTTACGCAAGGAGCACACCGGAGACCTTCGAGTTTGAGCGACGGGTCGAGATCCACCGATACGCGCGCGAAGAGGAGGCGGATGAGCAATCGTCGGAGAGAAGCGCAACGGCGTCCGAGGGAGGCGCCGATGTCTTTATTCTCAGGCCCCGCCCCCAGGCGCTGATCGGAAGCCCGCAGTTCGTGCCCTGATCGTCTTCCCTGCGCCCCGCTCGCCTGCTCCGGCGCTCGCACACTCAAAGACCCCGTCTCAACAGGCGGGGTTTTTGCTGCCTGGTGCCCGCCGCGCTCTGAAAAAAATCGCTTCGCGTGCGCAAGAGGCGCGCGCTGCTCGCTATACATCCTCGCGGATCCAAGAGCCGCTAACAAAGTAGTCAACAATATTTGCATCCAAAGGAGATTCAAAATGAACCTGTTTCACATCATCGGACGCATCAGGTCCGTTCACATCCCGGAGAAAGAGAATCCGTCCGCGCTGATTCTCGTGCAGTACGGTCCTCAGCGGGAGCGTCAGCAGAACCGCGCCATCGAATTCATCAACGCCGTGCCCATCCGCATTCCTGCGTTTCGCCTGGAGAAGTGCCGTGCCGCGGTCGAGGAGGATGCGTTCGTGGAGATCAGCGGGCGGGTCCAGGGCGTGATGAAGGGGATCGTCAGCGACGGTTTCGTTCAGACCGAGCTGGTCGCCGAGCGGGTCAACCTGGTCATGGATCCGGACGCGCAGGCCGAGAGCGAGGGGGAAGCGTAGTAGCGCCTCTCATTTTCAACCAGCTCGCTTCGGAGAACAGTGATGGACATGCCTCCACCACAACCGCTCCCGCAAGAGACGGCGGAGGTCTGCATTGCGCAGGCCTCCGCTCGTTACCACGTCCCTCCTTTGCTGATTCAGTCGATTCTGACGCAGGAAGGCGGGCAGCTCGGGCAACGAGTGGGCCCCAATAGAAACGGCACTTATGATCTCGGACCGATGCAGATCAACACGATCTGGATCGAGCCACTCAAGGAGTACGGGATCTTCGAACAAGACCTTCTGTGGTCGCCGTGCGTGAACATCGGGGTGGGTGTCTGGATCCTGCGCAAGTACTACGAGCACCACGATCAGGACTGGACCAAGGCGATCATGTCATACAACGCGGGTTTCGCGATCGAGAACGGCCGGGAGTACGCCCGAACGGTACTTGAGAGGTGGAACAACCTGCATTACGGGGCGCGCTGAGCAGAAAAATCCGCGGTTCATGCAAATCCGTCAATTGGGTCGCTATACACCTTAACCCGCGACCCGCGCCTCCTGCTCTTGTCGTGAGGTTAATCAACTCTACACGGAGAAAGAAGATGCTCAACAATGTTCATAACGTGCATTACAAGAGGGTTCTGCTTGCCCTGTTTCTGATGCTCATGTCCGGCGTGGCGATGGCGGCCACCGGCGACGACCCCTTCCTGGAGTTCATGGAGACCGTGGACGCATGGGCCTCGGGTGCGCTCGGAATTGGCTTGGCCATAACTATGCTGTTAGTGGGAGCCGCGATGGGTGTTGCCAAGAACAGCCCGCTGCCCGCCCTGTCCGGTATCGCTGGTGCTGCAATTCTCTACTGGGGCCCCGGCGTGATCAAGGCGATCATGGGTTCCGGTGCGCTGATCTAAGCGCATAAAGCGATGGCCTTCGACCCACAAGCACACCTCATCGGAAAAGGTATTGATCGGCCCACGCCGATCCTTTTCTGGGAACCAGTAGAGTTTGTCATTTCCATCTGCATGCTCGGGTTCGGAATTGTCATGGGGATCTTGCTGTTTGGCGCGGTCGGGGCCGTCGCTGTTTTGGTGGGCGCCCAGAAGCTCAAGCGCGGCGCAAAGCCGGGCACTGTGCAGCATTTTCTCTGGCGCCTTGGGTTGCAGCTCGATAGCTGCCTGAAGAAAAAATTCCCAGCTCCCTGGAAGAATGAATTCATCCAATGATGAGCTCTTTCTCTGCGGGCTGTCGGTCCATTGGCGGGATGTCCTATGAAAAAAAGATTCATCGATAGTCTGGTAAACACGTCCAGGGAAAAGAACGCATGGGTCTTCGCGGCTGTTGTGCTGGGCGCTGTGCTGGTTGTTCAGAGCTTCTTTCTCATGTGGAGCTCATTCAACACCACGACAACCCTGGTGCCTTATGATTTCGCCGTCTCGCAAGGACCCGTGGAGATCTCCCGGGCAAGCACGCCCGATGAGTCTTACCTGACCTACATTGCGCTGGCGGACGTCGGGCTGCTGCTGAACTACTCGCCGGAGAATGTCGAGCAGCAATACGGGCGATTCCTCAACCGCGCCTCACCTGACCTGTATGCGGCACGCAATGTCGAGCTGCTCAGGGAAAGCCGCGAGCTTCGACGCAACGATGTCAGCCAGTCCTTCCGCCCCACGCGCACGAGCGTGATCAACAAAAATGTTGTCCGGGTCGTTGGGACGTTGATGCGCTGGGAGGCCGAGAAACTCATCTTCAGCGAGCGCGTCTCCTATCGCATCGAGTATCGCTCACTCCACGGCATGCCGTATGTCAACAATCTCACTCTGGAAGGAAATACCGATGAGCGTTAATACTGCTTTTCTCCGGGGCATCCTGCTGCTGCTGTTCACGATCGCCGCCACCCTCTCCCCGGTGTATGCCGAGGGGCAGGCCGAGGCGCTCGATGAGGGGGTGATCGATATCTCTGATCGGGAGTACAACCGGGTGGTATTCCCCGTTCCGTTCACCGACATCATCTTCCCTGCGAACGCGCCGCTCAAGAGCGATCCGGTGCCGCTTGGGGGCAATCGCTCGATCCTGTTCGAGGTGCACCAGGGGGTGCGCCAGACTGTACAGATGGTAGTCCAGCTCGAGGACGGCACTGTGCACACACTGCGCATGCGTCCTGCGGCCATCCCGGGGGTCGAGCATCGCGTGGCCGGCGCGTCCGACAGGCCCAAGACCTCGGCCGTGGATACCAGCCAGAGCGCCATGCGCAGCCAGTCCGAGGAGCAGCGCTACCTGCTCGAGACGTTCAAGCGGTTCGTGCGCGGCAATCGGGATAACTTCACGCGCGTCGAGACGCTGCCCACCGTGGAGTTCGACAGTTTCTACGCCGAGCCCCTTGAGGCCTGGAGCAACGGCACGGACCGCATGCTCATCTACAAGTTGGTCTCCAAGGGCCCGCGCGTCGTGGTGGCCTCGCCTCAATTCTATCGCAGCGGCGTTCGGGCCGTGCAGCTCGAGGGCGGGGATGTCGTGAGCCGACGCGCCAGCCCGAAGCTGTTCATCCTGGTCGATGAATCCGTGTTCTTCGGGAGTCGGTAACGATGGCTGATGAGAAGAAAGGCAACCAGAAGACGCAAGCAGCCCCGGACAAGGGCTCTGATTTCGACGTCGATATCAAGGGGCCCTCCCAGATCGCGATGAGCGTAAAAAAGCGCTGGATGCTCGTGGGCGCGGGTGTGCTGATGCTCTCGATCATGTCGAGCATGCTGTTCGCCCCCAAGGAATACGAGCGCACCGCGCGCCAGGATCGAAGGGATACGGTGGTGGACACCACGCCCCGCAATCTCGACCAGCGCTCCTGGCAGGCGACCAGCCAGGCGGAGATGGCCGATATCAAGCGCATGCTCGAATCGATCTCGCGCGAGAACCAGGAGCTACAGCGGCGCATCGAGACGCAGAATCAGAAGCTCGAGGAGCAGAGTGAGGAGCTCGGATCGCTTCGCGAGGGCCAGGGTATCTCTCAGGAGGAGCTTGCGCGCCAGCTCGAGGAGCTTCGCGAGCGCGAGGGCACGCGTCCGACGCCACTGCCGCCTCCGCCGCCGGTTCGCGACGAGCCGGAAGACCAGGCGCGCGCCGTGGTCCCGCCCCCGCCGCCGCCGCGCGGCGCAGAGCGTCCCGGGGAGCCGGGATCGGGCGCAAAGCCGCGCCCGATCCATATTCGCGTGAAGGCGCCGGAAGATGATTCCGTGGAGGTCGAGACCACCTATACCCGCAACCCCTACGCAGGTTACCTGCCGCCGGGATCGCATGCGCAGGTCGTGCTGCTCAACGGACTGGATGCGGGATCTTCTGATTACACCCGCACCAACCCTGAGCCCGTGCTGATGCGTGTGCAGACCAACGCCACGCTGCCCGGCGAGGCGCGCTATTCGGTGAAGTCCTGCATGGTGCTGGGCTCGGCCTACGGGGATCTCTCCTCGGAGCGCGTCTATGTGCGCCTGTCGCGCCTCAGTTGCGTGGATAAGGACAACCACCTGGTGCTCAGCTCCGAGGTCAAGGGCTACGTGGTGGATTCCGACGGCTCGCTGGGTATCCGGGGCGTGGTCGATCACAAGGACGGGGCGCTGCTTGGGCGGAGTCTCGTTGCCGGATTCTTCAGCGGCCTTGGTTCTGCGTTCGGCAGCACTTCCAACAGCCTGACCGGCTCGCTGATTGGCACCGGCCAGAGTGTATCCGGCGGCGATATCGCGCAGCGCGCGGGCTTTGGTGGCGCCGAGACCGCCATGAACAACCTGGCACAGCACTACGTGGACAACCTGAAGAACATCTTCCCGGTGATCTCCGTGCCCAATGGCAGAAAGGCCACCGTCGTTATCACTGACGGGGTCTCCCTGGAGTGGAACGATTACGGAAGCCTCTACAGAAAGACCACGAGTCCGGTCAACTGATCGCCAATAGTCGCTACACATGAGGGTTTGAGTGAATGCTCGCCCCCTATGTAACGGCCGCTGGCGCACCGCTAAACGACTGAAGGAGTCATACAAGTGAAGCCCTACCAGACACTGATCCTGATTGGCGCAGTTTCCCTGTTCGCCGCCGGGTGCGCATCGAGCCCGAGCTATTCGTGCCCACTCAACAGCGCCGAGGGCTACTGCAAGAGCCTGGAAGACACCCACTCCGCCGCCCTGGGCGACTTCGGGTCGCGCGAGAACGTGCATGAGCGCTCCGGCGCCAATGGTGGCCAGTCGGCAGAGCGCCAGGGAGTGGTCGGCGAAAGGGTGTTCCCGGGGTTCCCGATGCCCGATGAGCGCGGCAAGCCGGTCTATACGCCCCCCTCGGTCCATCAGCTATGGATCGCCCCGTATCAGAGCGCCGAGGGCGTTCTGCACGGCGGGGAATACCTCTACTTCACCACCGAGGGTTACTGGAACTTCGGCACCTTGACGGCCCCTGGTGAGGGGGCGGGCGTGATCACGCCGCTTCGCCCGGAGAATCTCGGCTTCAACCCGAAGAGCCCGGAGGCGCAAACGAGTTCCGATGATGCCGATGCCGAGGTGCGCGAGCGCGCCGGGATCGTACAGCCTCACGAGCGCCTCGTCCCGAACGTGCCTCGATAACCCGCAAGCGGCGCTGCCTGGGCGGCCCGTTCATTAGATACAGGGATTGCTAAATGAAGATCGTAGACAGCCTCTCTCGAAAGTTTGCGCAGTGGGTTCGCCCCGCGGGCACCTCGCAGACACCTGTGACAGTGGCGCAGGCCAACAACCTGCTTGAGCGTGAGCGCTTCTCGGAGCTCCTGCCTTATCGCGATTTCGACAAGGAACGCAATCTGCTGTTTCTCGATGACGGCGAAGGACCATCCTGTGGATTCTTTCTCGAGTACGCGCCCCTGGTGGTCGCGGGCACCAACTCAGAGCGCCAGATCGAGCAGATCATCAAGGCGTTTCCGGCGGGATCCTCCCTTCAGTTCGGGGTGCTGTCCTCTTCCTACGTGAAGCCCTATGTCGAGACCTGGCTCGAGGCGCGGCTCAAGCGGTGCCAGCACCCGATGATTCGCGAGATGGCGCATCGGCGTCATGATTTCATGATGCTCACTTCGGCGCAGCTCTCGGCTCTGCCCGGTCAGAAGCTTCATCCGCGCATGATCCGCTACGTGTTCAGCGCGCGCGTGCCGTTTAACGGCGATGTCTCGAATCGACGCGAAGTCGAGCAGTGGCTTGGCATCGTCAACGACATTCGCGATACCGTCAAAGAGGCGTTCTGGGGCACCAGCATCCCCTCCTGGGAGCTCGATGAGCAGGCGGTCAAGCAATTCCTGCGCGAGATCTGCAACCCGCACATTCCGCCGGCGGAGCTGGTCAGTAACGCCTCTGATCGCCCGTTGCAGGAGGAGCTGATCGAGAAGGAGACCCGCATCCGGGTGTGCGAAGACGGCACGCTTTCTTTCAGCCGCACGCCCACCGGAAGCAAGCAGGCCGGCGAGCAGCTCGGACAGACCAACCACAATCTCGATGTGCGCATGGTGGCGATGACGGTCGACTCCTTCCCGAGCAGTCCGCACACGCTGCCCAACATGGCGCGCCTGCTGGGCGATCCGCTCTCGCGAGAGGAGCGCATCCCCCGGGTCTTCTACGCCTACACGAATATCCTGATCCAGGACCCGGACAAGGGGCGCGAGCGCCTGACCTTCAAGTTCGGCAATCTCAACAAGCAGGCCATGTCCGACTCCGAGTGGTACAAGTCGATGATGGGCCATCTCTACGAGCAGAGAAACGCCGTGGACAACCTGCTCACCCAGACCCGCGCCGGGCACAACCTGGTGCGCGCCTACTCGGGCATCAACGTCTATTCGGCCGACATGTTCGCGCAGCGCGACGCGCAGCAGGTGGCCGCGCTCTGGGAGAACGCTGACTTCAAGCTCTCGCCCGAGCGATTCATCACGCTGCCCGTGTTCATGGCGAGCCTGCCGCTCTCGTTCAGCCCCAGCATGGACCAGCCGGGGCGCGGACTCCAGCGCGCCACCACCATGCATTCGCTCAATGCCGCCTGCCTGTCCTTCGTGCAGGGCGACTGGAGCGGATCTCATCCGAAGAACAGCGGCATGCTGCTGACCTCGCGCCGCGGCCAGCTGGCCTGCATCGACGTGTTCTCCTCGGATACCTCCTACAACTGGATCACGACCGCGACCTCGGGCGCCGGCAAGTCGTTTTTCATCAACGAGTTCATCTGCGACATCCTGGCGCGCGGCGGCATCGCGCGCGTGATCGACGTGGGCCGCTCCTACCAGAAGCTGGCCAACCGGCTCGGGGGCGAAGTGCTGGAGTTCCACCCCTCGAACCCGCGCTCGCTCAACCCCTTCTGGGGCCTGACCAACAAGAAGTACCACCCCGATGGCCTGGAGGAGGAAGGCAAGATCCAGGAGGATGGCGGCGAGATCACTGAAATGCTGCCTTCCCTGAAGGCCATGGTGGCGACCATGGCGTTCCCCCAGGGTCAGCAGACCGACTATGACTTGCAGATCATCGAGAAGGCGATCTGGGAGACCTGGGTGGAGAAGCAGGATCGCATGGATACGCGCCACGTCTACGACTATCTCTCCGCGTTTGATGATGAGCGCGCGCGCAACATCGCCCTCCAGCTCGAGCCCTACGCGGTCGGGCGCTACGCGCAATGGTTCAACGGCAAGCCGGAGATCAAGTTCACCAACAAGTTCACCATCCTGGAGCTCGAGGAGCTCGAGAACGACTCAGAGCTTCGCTCGGTGATCCTGAGCATTCTGGTGAGCTTTATCACGCGCGAGATGTATCAGTCTTCCCGTGCGCTGAAAAAGACGATCATTATCGATGAGGCGTGGTCGCTGCTCGGTGAGGCGAAAACCGGGAAATTCATCGAAACGGCCTTTCGCCGGGTGCGTAAGTACAACGGCTCGGCCGGGGTGATCACGCAGAGCTTCGCCGACTACTTCCTCTCGCCGGCCGCCCAGGCGGCCTACGACAACGCGCCGTGGAAGTTCACGCTCAAGCAGAAAGGCAGCAGCATGAAGTTCGCCAAAGACAAGGAGATGCTGCCGGACAGCGAGTGGTTGCAGGATATCATCGCCACCGTCATGCCCGGCAACGGGTTCTCCGAGGTGTTCGTCGAACACGACAACGGGGTCGGGCTCTACCGCTTCATCGTCGACAAGCACTCCTACTGGACCTACACCACCAATCCGGACGATCTCGCCAAGCTCGAGCAGCTGGTCAACAGCGGGATGACGCTCGAACAGGCGATCGATCAGTGCGCCGCCGAAGATTACAGGAAAATGTGGCCGCAGAATTAGCTACACAAGGAACACGGAAGTGTCAAATAAAGAGTGTTGCCCTATTGGCCCCTTCGGGGGCCTCTTTTTAGAGGAATAGTCATGAAGCTGACGATAAGCGATCTTGCCATGTATGGCGTACTGCTCCTTCTGGCGGGCATGAGCGCGTACCTGGTCTACACCCAGTTCAAACCCCCCGGCGCATCGCACGGCCAGGTCGTCTCTCTCGACCCGACCCGTCTCGCCAACGCCCAGCGCGCCATTGCTGCGGGGCTGATCACGAGCGAGGACACCGATGTGCTGGTTGCCCTGAACCGCATCGGGCGCCAGAGCCAATCGGTGATCCAGGAGATCGCCGGGCCCCAGACCATCGTACTGGTCAAGCAGGCCATCGTGGCGGGCGATGTCTACGATATCACCGACGAGGTGCTCGAGGCGCTCGGGCTGCCGACCGATGTCCCAACGGTGGACCCCATGCGCTACGTCGAGGACGTCGCGCCCGTGGATATCGGTCTGACCATCATGCGAGAAGCGACCGCCAGGAACGAAGAACAGCGCCTTCGCGAGCACAACGAAGGCGTCGCTGACGATCGCCTGCAACGCTCGACCGAACTTCTGCCATGAGCGCGCTCGCACGCGAGGGCGCGGGCGGGCGCGGGTTGGACGTGCGCCGCCTGGTGCTCGGGGTGGCCCTGCCGGTGGGCGCATGCGCCCTGCTGATCGCGCTCTTTCTGGCGCAGCCCTATCGCATCCTCTACGTCACCACTCCCTCGATCCCGACGGGATGGTACGTCATGAAGCAGATCGCGCCCGATCACGAGCTCAGCGCCTCCGACTCCATCGCCTACCGGCCGGTGATCCCCGAGTGGGCCCGCGGGCGCGGGATCGTCAACGAGAGCGTGGTGTTTGCCAAGCGTGTCGGCGCGCTGCCGGGCGCCTGGCTCCAGACGCACGAGCACACGCACTTTGCCTGCGAGAGCCGGGCCCATGCGCGCGATCCGCTCAGGCACTGCCGGGCGCTGGGTCGCATGCTGAGCCACGACATCCAGGGCCAGGAGATCCCTGATCTGCCGGCGTTCGAGGCGCTCGAGATCAAGCCCGGGTTTCTCTACGTGACCGCCGAGCACCCCAGGAGCTTTGATTCGCGCTACCAGGGTCTGATCCCGCGCGAGCGCGTCGTGGGCCTGATCTACGGGCCGCTCTGGTAGCATGGCGCTCATTCGGGTCAGCCTGACGCTGATGGCCCTGCTCGCCTCGAGCCTGCTGATCCTTGGGGTGGTGTTCGCCGCCCTTGTCGTGTTGCCGGCGTACTTCTTCCTGGAGCCCCCGGCGCTGGTGCGCCTTGGCACGAGCATGCTCGAGCTGACCCTGGCCCTGGGGGTGTTGATCTTCACCCTCCAGGTGGCCGTCTTTCTGGTCACACCCCTGAGCGTCGACCTCTCCCGGCTTGCCGGGGATCTAAAGCTTCGCCGTCTCCCGGACGGAGATGTGCTCTCGCGCTGCGCAGAGCGCATCGCCAGGCGCTGGGGGATGCGCCCGCCCGCGCTCTACCTCCTCGACTCCCCCAACGGCAACGCCTTTGCGCTGGCCGGCCCGTTGCGCTCGGCGATCGTGCTCACCGAGGGGCTGGTCAATGCCCTGCCCGCGCGCGAGCTCGAGTTCGTCATCGCCCACGAGCTCTCCCACATCAGGCGCCGGGATGCGCTCAGTCTGGGGTTCTGGCTGGCCAGCGCGAGAAGCCGCGTCGGTCTGGCGCGCCTTCAGTTCGAGGCGGTGCTGCTGCCCGTGCGCATCACGGCCGCACTGCCGTTGATGCAGAGCCTCATCGGCCTGATCCTGCTACCCATACGGGGCGTCTTCTATATCTGTGTCCTGCTCGATCGCGCGATCTGGCGGGTGCTGCGCCTGCTCGATTTGCTCATCAACCGCAGGATGGAATACAGGGCCGATCGCGAGGGGGCACAGATCGCCGGCGAGGAGGCGGCGGTGCAGACGCTGATGCGCCTCTCGGGCGGCATCGAGCCCTCCTTTGGCGGGGTGATCTCCACGCACCCGACGACCCGGGCACGGATCCGTAATATCGAGCGCGCGGGCGGCGCCTGAGTCGCCTCGCTCAGCGCGCGGTGCGCGCCTTTTTCTTGGTGGTTTTCTTGCGCGGCGCAGCGGAGGCCTTACCGGAAGTCGCGCCCCGCGCCGCCTTGGTTGTTGCTTTGCGCGCGGTCTTGGCGGCGGGGACTGGTGTCTTTCGGGCCGTCTTCTTGGCTGTCTTCTTGGCTGTCTTCTTGACCGTCTTTCGGGCTGCCTTCTTCTTGGGCGCCGTCCTGGCTTTCTTTGCGCTCTTCTTCTTTTTCTTCTTCGGGGTGGCCAGCACGCTCATATCCACGTCCACCTCGAACACCTTGCCCACGGGTGCGGCGGGGCGCTTGCGCGCGCTGGTACGCCGGCGCACCACGCGCACGCGCTTGGGCAGGGCGGAGATCGCCCGGGTGGTCAGGCGCGCGGCCGAATCACTCGTCTGGCGGGCGCGTGCCTCCTGCTCCATCTGGTAGATCTCGCTGGCCATCTCCGCGGGCACCACCACCAGTGCTGCACGCCAGGTACGCGGCAGGCCCTGGGTTCGAACCCGCTCGCGCGCGATGCGCTCGATGGCGTTTCGAAGCGTCTGGTAGGAGACGCTGGTGCTTGACGCGATGTCGGTCGGGCGGCGCTTGGCGAAAAACACCTCGCGCAGCAGGCGCGTCTCTTCCTTGCTGGCGGCGATGGAGTCACAGAGCTTCCTGAATGCCTGTTGATCCATGAAGCGATCTCCCGGGGGTGATAAACGAGGCTTCATAGTATACATCAAGTATATAGGCTTTCAACTTCAACTCAAACAGAACTGTCGCCTCGGACCGTGATCCGCACGACCCTGTCGGGGTCTGCGTGCAAAGAGTTTTGTGCGTTCGCTATACAAGGGGCGCCTATCACGGGCGCGCTCACTTTCACGGCGCGTTGAGGATAAACGGAGATGATGAAAATCAAGCACTTGTGTGCCTATATGCAGACCGCGCACGTGTTCGCCGAGCTCTCCAGCTGTACGCGCCTGAAGGTGGGGTGCGTGGTGGTCAACACCCAGCACCGCATCATCTCGATCGGCTACAACGGCACCCCGCCCGGTTGGGATAACGGCTGCGAGGATGCCGACAACAACACCCTCCCCGATGTCCTGCACGCCGAAGAGAACGCCTTCGACAAGCTGGCCGGATCGACGGAATCCGGCGCGGGCGCGAAGGTGTTCACGACCCACAGCCCATGCCTTGGGTGCGCCAAGCGCATCGCGGGCGCGGGCGTCGCCGAGCTCTACTTCGCAAACCACTACCGCGACACGAAAGGCCTCGATTATCTCTGCCGGCGGGGCGTGCGTGTCTATGAGCTCAAGATCAAGGGCGCCGGCCAGGCGCGCGTGGAGCGCTACGCATCACCGGCCGCGCGCGGCTCCTGGTCGTACCTGTAGGGGCGCAAAGCGATGGCCGATTCCACCGAAAAGAGCTCGGGCGAGGAGCAGATCCTGCCGCCAGTGAGCGATGGCGAGATGGCCAGCGTGCTGTCGGTCTCGATCAAGGCGAAGAAGACCAAGCCGCCGGCGCGCTATAGCGAGGGCACGCTGGTCGATGACATGGAGGCCGCATCGAAGTTCGTCGCGGAGCGCGAATTCGCCAAGACCCTCAAACAGGTCACCGGGCTGGGCACGGGCGCCACGCGCGCCTCGATCATTGAGACGCTCAAGCGCCACGGCCTGCTCATCAACAAAGGCAAGCACATCATCTCCACCGACAAGGGCCGCGAGCTGATCGAGTTCCTGCCCGAGTCGCTATACGACGTGGCCGAGACCGCCCGATGGGAAGCGGCGCTCCAGGGGATTCAGGAAGGCAAGCTGACCCGCGAGCGCTTTGAGGCGGCTTTGGTGAAAAAGCTTTCCTGCGATATCGAAACACTCAAGGGCCTCGCGAGGCCCTCATCAACAACGCACCGAGGAGACACAATGTCTGGAGCACCCACCGAGAAACAGATCGCGTTTGCGCAGAAGCTGGCCGCGGCGCTCAACCTGAGCCTGCCTGAGAACTGCGAGACCGACGCCGGCGTATGCAGGAAGTTCCTGGACGAGCACGCCAGCAAGCCATTCCCCCCGAGCGAGAAGCAGCTCGAATTCGCCAAGAGCATCGCCGAGCGCAAGGGCGTGTCGATCCCGGCCAAGGCGATGCGCGAAAGCAAGACCCTCTCGCAATGGATCGACCAGAACAAAGACTGATCCGCCACCGATAACCGAACAACCGAGGAGTGAGTTACAGATGAGAAAGATGATCAGCAACACCATGAAGGCGGGAAAGGTTCTCAAAAGCGCCTTCAAGACGCAGGCCGCGCTGCGCCAGCTCAAGAAGGAGATCTCGGCTGAGGAGTTCAGCGCCGCCGACCCCGAGAAAGGCATTGAGGTGCGGGTGCGCGGTGACCACAAGCTCGTCGAGATCAAGGCCCCGGCGCTCAGCGGCGATGATACGCGCGATCTGGCCGATCTGATCAACCAGGCGATCGAGAACGCGGATGCCGAGATCGCGCGCCGCTCCTCCGAGATCACCAAGGGGACCGCATTCGATGGAACCGATCTGGCCCTCTGAGGTCTTTACCGGTTCGGTCTCGGATCTGGCCGGCGAGCTGGCGCCTTTCGGGCGCTTCCTGGATACGCTCTGTAAGCCCGAGGATACCGATCAGGCTTTTATCCGCCTGGTGCGCGGCCTGATCTCGCACGCCGCACTCATCGGCATCGAGCTCGATGCGCGCGCACCGCTCAAGTCGGGTGATTTGTCGTTGCCCGAAGGGGTGGCCGTGGCGGTGTTCGATGCGCCCTCGCCGGGTGTTGAGCCGGGCTATCCGCAGGCCTATCGCTTCTATGCGAAGCGCTTCGTGCTGAGCGTGCGCCAGCGAGGGGCCGCGATCCCTGCGGTGGCGCGCGCCGAACTTGGCGATGACTGCCTGATGTGCGTATTCGGCGGGCAGCTCAGAGACGCCGGGCGCTGGTGCGTCGCCCCCGAGGTGCTGTTTGTCTCGATGGGCGAGCGGGGCGAGGCGCGCGCCGTGACCAGGGTGACAGGGCTCACAGGCCTGGCGCGTCACCTGCGCCACCTCGATGGCTGCGCGGGCGTAAAGACCGGCCAGGCGCTGCGCGAGATGGCCTACTTCGAGATCCTTCGGGTGCTCGAGGCGCTCGAAAGCCCCAAGGCATCAAGTTGGCCGCGTGGCCTGGGCCACGAGGGCGCTGAGCGCCGGTGGGTCCATTGAGCAACAAGATGACGCCCGCGGGCGCGCGCGAGGCGTGCGGGAGCGATCTGTTTCAAGACTCTCAAGCAGGCGCTACATGAACGCCAATACGCAACAAACCCCTCTCACCTGGCCTGGCGTGTGCGCCGCGCTCAACGACGCGGTGATCACCTGCGATCGCGAGATGCGCATCGTATGCGCCAACGCAGCGGCCTGCGCCCTGTTCGGGCTCCACCGGCAGATGCTCATCGGCAGGGCCTTCTCCTCGCTTCTGGGTCGAAGCGAGAACATCCCGCTCGAGTCGCAAACCCATCTCTGTCAGGCCTGTGATCCAAGCGCCTGTGGTGTGTGGCGCTTCGGGCGCGCGGTGCTTTGTGCGGCGATCACGGCCGCCGGGCCGCGCCCGGTGGAGTACACCCTGAGCAGCGTCGGAGAGGGTGATGCGCGGTTTATTATCGTCGTGCTGCGCGATATCTCGGAGCGCATCGATGAGCTGCGCAACGCACACCACGAGGCGCTGCACGACGCCTTGACCGGCCTGCCGAACCGCGCTTATCTCAAGCAGCGCCTCGCCGAGGCGATGGGCCAGGGCGAGACGGCCGAGGCCCTGACCGCGCTGTTGTTCATCGATCTGGATGATTTCAAGGACGTCAACGATACGCTCGGCCACGACGTGGGTGATGAGCTGCTCTGCCAGATCGCCGATCGCCTGAGCCTGAGCATTCGCTCCACGGATTTCGTGGCGCGCCTCGGGGGCGATGAGTTTGCCGTGATTGTCACGGACATACTCAACATCGAGGAGGCCGAAGCCACCGCGCGGCGCCTGATCAGTGCGATCACCGCGCCGGTGCGCGTGCGCGGGCTCGATCTCTATGTCTCGTGCTCGATCGGTATTGCCTACCACCCCTTCAACGACGCAAGCCCCGAGGATCTGCTGCGCTTTACCGATATCGCCATGTATCGCTCCAAGGCGGCCGGGAAGAACACCTACACGAACTTCGACACCGCCTTTTTCGAGGAGATCAAGGTTCGCAAGGACCTTGAGCACCGCCTTCGCCAAGGGGTTGAGAACGACGAGATGTTCTTCCGGTTCCAGCCGCAGATCGATCTCGCCACCGGGCGGGTCTGCGGCGTCGAGGCCCTGATCCGCTGGAACCACCCGCAGGCCGGCATCCTGGCGCCCGATGAGTTCATCCCCCTGGCCGAGGAGAACGGGCTCATCCACCTGCTGGGCGATTGGGTGATCCGCGCGGCCTGTCGGCACCTGAAGTCGTGGATGGCGCAGGGCCTTGAGGTGCCGACGCTGTTTCTCAACGTCTCGCCGCTTCAGCTGCGCGACCCCTCGTTCGTGGAGGGCTTCCTTCAGACCGCTGTCGATATGGATGTGCCGCTCAGCGCGCTTGGTATCGAGATCACGGAGAGCTCCATGCTGCACGCCACCCCCGACATGGTCGTGCAGCTCGGGCGCCTGAGATCGCGCGGGGTGCGCGTGGCGATCGATGATTTCGGGGTCGGCTACTCGGCCATCTCGCATCTGCGCGACTACAGCATCGACAAGATCAAGCTCGATCGAAGCTTTCTCGAGGGCATCGACAGCGAGGCGCCTCCGCCGCGCATGGCCAGGGCGTTGATCTGCTTTGTCAAGAACCTCGGCCTGCGCGTCACCGCCGAGGGCGTCGAGCGTCAAAGCCAGTACGAGCTGATCTCCGCCTGGGGCTGTGACGAGGCCCAGGGTCATCTATTCGGCAAGGCGATGAGCGAGGCGAAGCTGATCGAGCGCTTTCTGCGCCCGGGGTGCGTGCGAGCGAGCGCCTCGGATCCCGCCCTGCCCTGTCCGAGCGGCAAGAAGGCGTGCGCGCAGGCGGCGCTCTCATGAGTCGGCGCGACGCTCAGGGCGCGCGCGGCGCGCGCGGCGCGCTCGTGCTGCTTGGCTGCCTTGCGCTTGGCGCGGCGGCGCTCTGGGCGGGGCCTGCCCAGGCGGTGCGCGTGGCGCAGGACGGCTTCGGACAGGTGCTGCTCTACCCGTTCTACGCCGCGCACGGGGCGCAGCAGACCACCCTTCACATCAACAACAGCAGCAACGCGGCCAAGGCCGTGCGGGTGCGCCTGCGCGAGGGCGCCAACGGGCGCGAGGCGCTGGCGTTCAACCTGTACCTGGCGCCGCGCGATGCCTGGCGCGCAACCATCGACGCCGCCACCGGGCAGGCCTATCTCGACACCGAGAGTGCGGCGTGCGTACTGCCCCGCCCGAGTTTCTCGGGGCAGGCGCTGCGCACCCGCGAGGACACCCCCGAGAGCGCGCTCACCCCGAGCTGGGCGAACGAGGGCTTTATCGAGGTCATCGAGATGGGCGAGCTCGTCGATGAGGGGGCGTTCACGCCGGCGCGCTGGGCGCGCGAGCGCGGCGCATGCTGGGCGCTCGAGCAGGCCTGGGAGACGCACTGGGCACGCGATGCGCGCCAGGGCCTTCGCCCTGCCGGCGGCGGGCTTTTTGGCAGCGCGGTGATCCACGATGCCGACAAGGGTACCGCGGTCGCCTACAGCGCCACCGCACTCGATCGGTTCTGGGCGCCGGAGACGATCCTGCACAGCCCGCCGGCGCGCCCCGAGAGCGTCACCCTGGCCGATGCGCAGGCGCGGGTCAGTGTGTTTCACGAGGCCCGCGCGCGCTTTGGCTCCACCGAGGACCCTGAAACGCCTGCACGCCTGCACGGGGTCAACGCCGTCTCGGGCGCGCTGATGCGCGCGCAGCTGATGAACAACTTCACCCGCAGCGAGGAGGTCGGCGGGGCCACCGACTGGGTGGTCACCTTCCCGACCAAGCACTACTACGTCAACGAGACGCCTGCGCGCGCGCCCTTCTCGCAACCCTGGGACGGGCTGCTCGGCGAGGCCTGTGAGGCGATGACGCTCAAGGACTGGGGCCGCGGGGGCGGACGCCCCGGGGTGCGCACGGTGCGCCTGTGTCACCAGGTCAATGTGCTGCGCTTTGCCGAGCGTGGCGCGCTCGAGGTCTCCGATGAGATCACCACCCGCATCACCGGCTCACAGGCCAACGGCTGGGCGCGGCTGCGCCTGAGCGGCGCCGGGCGCGAGGGCGTGTCGGTGAGCGGCGCGCAGGGCTTTCGCGCCGCCGGCCTGCCGGTGCTCGGTTTCGCGGTGCGCCAGCTCAGCAACGAGCGCCTGGAGGGCGCTCGCGCCAACTACGCCGGGCTGAGCCCGCACAAGTCCACCCGAAGCCTTGCGCCCAGCCCCGGGGCGAACCCCGGGCCCGCAGTGCTCGAGGCGCGCTAGAGCAGGGCGTGCGCCTGGGCAAACGCGCCCTGGAATGCAGGGTCCTTCTCGAGCTCCCAGTCAGGCGGGAGCCCCAGGCGCGTCTTGCAGCGCGTGCGCTTGAGCGCCGCGTGCGAGTGCACCGCCGGGCAGCGCCCGTGGAACAGGTCCGCGCATTGCACCACCTCGAGCAGGCTCAGCGCCTCGCTGGCATCGGCGGCCAGGCGGATGGGCTGCTCGTGGTGCTCGATTACTTCCCGGTAGGGTTCCGGCAGATGCCAGGCCTCGGCGAGCAGCGCGCCGGCCTTGCAGTGGGTCTGCATCACGATCTCGGCGACGATCTTCTTGTCCGAGGCCAGATCCGGGCGTTGCTCGAGGATCTGGAGCGCCACCAGCGCGCCGATGTCATGCAGGCTGCCGGCGACAAAGGCCTCCACGCAGCGCGTGCGCTCCCATCCCGCCAGCGTGGCCAGGGCGTAGGCGGTGCGCGCCACCCACTGCGAGTGCTCCAGCACGCAATTGAACCAGGGCGCGGTGGTCGGTGAGCTGGCGTGATAGAGGCTGTCCGTCGCCGCGTAGCAGAGCATGCGCTGGATCAGCACCTCGCCCACCAGCGCGATCGCCTGGCGCGGCGTGCGGGCGGTGCCCATGTCGCTGAACAACGGAGAGTTGGCCAGGCGCAACAGGCGCGCAGAGAGCCCCGGATCGGCGCTGAGCAGGCCGGAGACCTTACGGGTATCGAGCGCGCCCCCGCGCAGCAGCGCGGCCTGGATCCGGCGCGCGCTCTGCGGCATCACCGGCAGGCGCGGCTCATCCACGCCAAGCAAGGCGTCATAGACGTAGGCTACGCCTTCCTCTACTGGATCGACCCCGTTTCGCGCGCTCGCCTTATTCTCTAGCCGCATGATCGGTCTCCTTAATGGTTTCAGCTCGCCCATCACCAGACGCCCGAGTTATACCGTTACCGGTCCTGCGCTCTCCCACCCTTGCCGCGCCCGCTGCCGCCCCAGAGAGCTCAAGAGAGGTGCAGAGAGGTGCAGAGAGCCCAGATAAACCCCGTCAGGCGAGAAACATCCGGTAACGGTATAACTGAGAGTCAAGATGCAGCAACGGGGCGCGGGGGGTCAATACGTGAAAAGGCGCACGCGACGAAAGACGCAACAATCCGGATCAACGGCAGGCGGCCAGGGAATAGGCGTCAGGGCGCGCAGGGCTCGATTATTGAGGTGTATTACCTGGATCATTTATATGATTAGCAGTTCAATGATTGCTTGAATTGCATTAGAATAGTTCCGAAACAAGAACTTAAACGAGGGGGATGGGTATGTCTGCCGTGAGCGGCACCCAGGAGATCTATGAGCTGGCGCGACAGCTCAGGGAACAGCTGCGCGCGCTCCACCAGGCGCTGATCCATGAAAGGGATCGCCCGATCTGGATCGGCGGGCGCGCCTATTGTGATGATTTTGCCAAGGAGTACTTCTACCCCTCGGGCTCGCTGCTTGAGCCCGATGCGCGCGCCATCACCAGCGCGCTCTACAGCCGGCTCGAGTTCCTCGACGGCCAGGAGCCCCAGGAGACGCTCACGCTGCCGGGTATCGTGGGTGCCTCGAGCGAGACGATCGCGCTGGTGCAAAAGATCAACCATCTCAAGGGTGAGCTGATCAAGGCAACCTCGGGGCTGCGCCGGCGCTACACCAGTGCCGGGCGCGACGGCGGCTGCGCCGACAAACACATCCGCAGCGCCTTGCAGCAAGCCGGCCTGCCCCGCCCGGCGCTCAAGCAGTGCTATCGCAAGATCCCGCTCCTGTGCGAGCCGCCAAGCTATGTGGGCTGGACATGGGCGCAGGTGCGCGCGATCAAGACCTACACGGCCGGGGAGCTGCTCGCCTCGATCAGCGGCGACGGCACCGAGGCCTGGTTGCTGTCAAAACTCGCCGCGCTCGACCCAAAGGAGCGCCTGGCGCAGGTCCAGCCTCTGCCCCCGGTGCTCAAAGCGAACGTGTGCTTTGAGAGCGGCACCAACACCGAGACCCTGCGCCGCCTGGTGCCCGCGCCGCTGCCCCTGATCTACCCCTGCGCCGCGGGATCGGCGCTGCCGCGCACCCGACCCCCCGCCCTGGCCGCACCGCGCAAGCGACGAGAGCGCGTGGCTGACCAGAAGCTCGAGTCCACGCCCTACATCCCCGCGCTGCGGATCTATCGCTACAAGACGCGCGAAGCAGGCCTCTGAGGCCCGCGCTCTCCCCGAGACACGCCGTCAGACCCTCCACCTGGGCTCGCTATACCTCCTGAGGTCAACAACCCAGGAGGTATATATGGCATCGGTCGTGTACACGAAACTCGGCGAGCACCGCGGCAATCGACGCCTGTGGCTTGAAGGCAACATCCTCTCACGCCACGGCATCAAGCCCGGTGACAGGTTCCGGCTCGACTGGGACACCGATAACAAGCGCCTGGTGCTCAGGCTCGCCGACGACGGCGAGCGCACCATCAGCAAGAGAAAGCGCGGCGAGAAGGTCTCGCCGGTGCTCGATATCAACGCCTCGGAGCTCGCGGAGCTCTTTGGGCAGGTCGATCGCGTACGCGTTGTGGTGCGCCCCGAGGGGCTGCTGGTCACCCTCCACCCGCACCAGGCGGCCTGTCAGGAACGCCTCGAGCGGGTGCGCGATCGGCTGCGCCGGGGCGAGGCGCTGCGCGTGGGCTCACTGGCGCATGGCGCCGGCGTGCTCGATCATGCGTTGCACAGCGGGCTTCGGCGCGCGGGCATCGCATCGCGCCTGGCCTTTGGCGTGGAGATCGAGGCGAAGTACCTGGAGGCCAGTCTGGAGAACAACCCGGTCTGGGACAAGGACTCGACCGCCATCTGTGCGCCGATGCAGGACGTGGAAGTCTCGCGCCTTGCGCCGGTGGAGATCCTGGTCGCGGGGCTGCCCTGCACCGGGGCCTCGCTCTCGGGGCGCGCGAAGAACAAGCTGGCGTTCGCCGAGCAGCACGAGACGGCCGGGTCGCTGTTTGTCGCGTTTCTCGCCTTCATCGAGGCGACCCAACCCGCGGTGGTGGTCCTGGAGAACGTGCCACCCTACCAGAACACGGTCTCGATGCACGTCATCCGAGAGGTGCTCGAATCCAGGGGCTATGCGCTCGAGGAGCGCGTGCTCTCGGGGCCCGAGTTCGGGTCGCTCGAACGGCGCGACCGTCTGTGTGTGGTGGCCGCCACCGAGGGGCTGGAGATCGACCTCCAGACGCTCAGGGCGGTGCGTGCGCGTGAGCACAGCCTGGCCGAGATCCTCGAGCCGGTGGCCGAGGACTCCCCGCGTTGGCGCGACCTGTCGTACCTGCGTGACAAGGCGGTCAAGGACGAGGCGGCCGGAAAGGGGTTCAAGCGCCAGGTACTCAAGGGCGATGAGGACGGATGCGGCACCATCGGGCGCGGCTACGCGAAGTACCGCTCCACCGAGCCGATGCTCTCCCATCCCAGTGATCCGGTGCTCGAACGCCTGTTCACGCCGGCAGAGCATGCTGCGGTCAAGACGATCCCCGGGAAACTCATCGAGGGGGTTGCCGAGACCACGGCCCACGAGATGCTCGGCCAGTCAGTGATCCACTGCGTGTTCGAAGCAGTCGGAGCGCACCTGGGCGAGGCGCTCAACAGGCTTTGCGCGCCGGTCGAGCCACACAGGGCAGCGGCCTGATGCGCTCAAGGACCTGAGATCGGGAGGTGACCGGCAAGCGCGCGGACACCTTCGCATTCCCACCCCGTAGACCGATTGGTCTATGGGGTTTTTTTATGGCCCCCTGCCCCGCCCTGTGCCGGGTCCCGCGCGTGCAATGAAAAACCCCTCCAGCACCGTTCAAGGGTGTGGAGGGGGTGAATCAAGCCCGCGGCAAACGCGCCACGGTCACGCGCCGCTAATCCAGCGCGGCCAGGATCTTCTCTCTTTCGGCATGCGCATAGGCCACCTCGCGCACCCGGTACAGGAGCTCGATCGCCTGATCGGTCTCGGCGCTCTCGGCATAGAGCCCGGCGGCGAAACAGGTGGCCGTGATGCTGGCCGCCTCCCGGCTCATCGAGCCCTCGAACCAGTTCGACGGGACGATGATCTGGAGATCCCCCTCGCCGCGCAAGCACAGAAAGAACGCGCCGTTGCTGGTCTCGTAGAGGTCCCAGGCGCCGCCGTCGTACTGCGGGCAGATGCGGCGCATCATCGCGTAGATGAAGGTCTCCATGCGCACCGCATCCACGGCACTACCGCCGATGATGCGCGCGAGATGGTCGCTCCATGGTTCGATCTTGCTGTACTGCATGGGGGTCTCGGTATTGCTTTGTGCGTGCTGCATTGTCTTTCTCCCGGGTGGTTGTCCTCAAGAGGTATAGGGACGAGCGCCTCTGCGCGCGGCGGGCGAAAGAGAAAGCCCCTCACCAGGAGGGGCTTGAATTGCATGATGCCAGAGGGACTAGGTCCCTTGCAGATTCCCGGCCGCATCCAGGGGATGGCGGCATCGGGGCGAGTCGTTGACGACCTGGCGCAGGGTCTCGAAAGAGCCTGCGCTCAGGCGCTCGAACAGCTGTGCCTGTGCGCGGGTTGCGCCGAAATAACCCGAGTCCTCGCGCCCGATCTCATCGGCGAGCACCTCGAGATTGTCCTCATCGAGCACGGCGATGCCGTTCTTCTCGGATCCGATCAGGCCTCTGGCGTTGTAGGCGCCATAGAGCACGATGCGAAAAGTGCGCCCGTTGTCAAAGCTCAGCTGCTTGTCTGCGCTGACCTTCGCGTAGGGCCCGACATCGGGCAGTGCGCCATCGAGCGTGTGGCGCGGCTGCGGCTTGGGCGCGCGACACTGGCCGGCGTCGATCAACGTCTGGGCGGTGCGCCCGTAGGTCCCTTGCAGCTGCCAGGCGAGGCCCGAGTCGATCAGGTGCTGGAAGCCTTCCAGGTATTGCTGGCTGCCAGGCTCGATCGAGCCATCCTCCACGCCCATGGTGAAGCTCACCACGTCGAACTCACTCATATTGCTCTCCTTTGGCGGCAGTTCGCACCGCCGTCAATCCATATAGTATGAAACGCCGCCGAGAAACTGAACCACAGTGATCTCCAGGCCATGATAGTGCACCCCCAGATCGAAACGCCGCGCAAGCTCGCGGGCCTGTTCTTCACTGGTGGCGGTGACGACGAAGCTCACGCTCACGCGCCGGGAATGGCCTTCGGGGCGGGTCAGCGCCGTGATCCGGTAGGCGGACAGCATCTGGGCGCCGAAGCAGCCCGTAACGCTTCTGGGTTCATAGGTGTCCTGCGTTGTAGGCATTGGTGGCCTCCTCTCTTGAAATGTTCGGGGTCTCGCTAGGTGTAGCGATCCGCCGGGCGAGAACGGCCGGTAACGGTATAAACGGACGGCAAGGCGCGGGGCGTGAGGCGGTTCATCCGGGGCCGTCATCTTCGTAGATGCCGATGCGCGCGAGGATCCCGGAGAGTGCGTCGAGATTGTGATAGGCGATGCGCAGCTCCCCGCCCCCACCCTCTTTCGAGGCCACCACCGTGACCTTTGAGCCAAGCGCCTCCCCTACCCTGCTCTCCAGCGCGCGCAGGTTTGGATCGCCAGATTCAGGGCCGCGGTCGAGACGCTTAAGGGCTGCGATGCGTCGCTCGATCTCGCGTACCGACCAGCCTTGGCGCACCGCCTGGCGCGCAAGCACCACCTGGCGCTCGCCGGACACTCCGGCAAGCATCTTGCCGTGCCCCGCGGTGAGCTTGTCCGCCAGCACCAGGTCCTGCACCTCGGAGGTGAGCGTGAGCAGGCGCAGGGTGTTGGTGACCCGCTCCCTGCTTAGTCCGATCACCTCGGCGATCTCCTGATGAGTGAACTTGAACTCGCGCATCATGCGCTCGATCCCAGCGGCCGCCTCGATCGGATTGAGGTTTTCGCGCTGGAGATTCTCGATCAAACCGCTGGCGGCGGACGCGGCGTCGCCGAGCTCGCGCACCACCGCATTGATTTCGTGCAGGCCGAGGAGCTGCACAGCGCGCCAACGCCGTTCGCCGGCGACCAACTCATACCTGCCGCCGGCAGACGGCCTGACAATCACCGGCTCGAGCAGGCCCTGGCGCTCGATCGAGTCCGCCAGCTCTTGCAGGAGCGCGGGCTCAAATTTACGGCGGCACTGGTAGGGGCTCCTGGAGATCAGGTCCACGGGTATAGACATGAGTTTTTCCATCAGCGCACCCCCGTCTCCGGATGTTTCACGTAGAACAATCCGAGAGCCGATCCCTCTTACGCCAGAGGCAAAGAAGGTCGTGTACGGTTGAATTAAAACACCGCTTTTCTCTTATTATACAACCACTTGCGAGCAAATCAACCATGGTTGACACTAGCCTTGCTTGTCTGTCGTGCGGGCATCCGTCAAGGCCTCCTTGAAGGCTGAAACGAGCGCCTCATCGTCTTGCTGGAGATCAAAGTCGAGCTTGAGGTGGTTCTTGTATTTCGAGATGATGCGCGCCACCTCGCCTCCCGTGCCGCCCGTGTAGATGCGTGGTTGCGCCTTGCGCTTTCCGCTTCGACGCGCGCTCTCCTTGAGCGCACGCAATACTCCGGCGCCGTCCTTGGGGGCGGCCTGCCCGGCTGCGCGCTGCGCCTTGATCTCTAAGGCGGCCTGTAAAATCTTCTCCCGGGAGACCGGGTTGCTCAGCAGTGGCGTGAGTTCGCGTGCGTGGCGAACCTTGATTTCTGTGATGCTCGGGTAAGCATCCACCACCTCTTGGGGCAGAGTAGCCAGCAAGATGTAGTAATTCAGCCACGCATGCGAAACCTCCATCCGAGTTGCCATTTGGCGTTGTGACTCGTAGTAGCTTTCCAGCGCCTTCTTGTAATCGAGCGCGCGCTCATAATCCGAGATGTCTGCGCGGGCGCGGTTCTCCACATCTCTCAGACGAAAGGCCTCTTCGTTACTGAGATCGCGTTCCTCGATCACTAGATCCCACCCAAGATAAGTCGCGGTCCAATGACGTCGGGCCCCCAGGATCAACTCGTGGGTATAATCAGGATCATCTTCAAGCCGGCGCGCGATCGCAGGGATCTCCTGCTTGCCCAGCTCGCGGAAGGAGTTGATCAGGTCGGCGCAATTCTCATCATTCAGCAGGTCATACCGGCGGTTGTGATTGTCCGGGACCTTGATCTTCTCAGGCGCCACCCGATGGTAGAGCTTTCGAAACCGCTTATCGGCCGCGAGCTCCTTTGTCTGGCGAAGACGATCCTCCAGGATCCCGGTGGGCGGAGGTGTCGCGCTCTCACCGCCCTGCCCTGGTTTGGGCGGCGGGCCCATAATGTCCTTGAGCTTATCGACCATCTGACGGTTCTTGTTTGCCATGACAGGTCTCCTTACAGGCGCCCTTCGGCCTGAAGTTGTTTTCTGTGGCTCGGCCAGGTCATGCGGATCTGGAGCTCAATATCGCGCATCACGGCTTCAAGCATCGCCGTGGCTCGCAGGTAGGTGCGCTTTGCCGATGTGGTTGGCTCGGTCAGCTCATAGACCGTCTTGTCCTGGTTGCTCGCGCTCTGGATTTCCGAGGATTCCTTGAACCGGGTTGGCAACAGATAATGCCCGAATACGTTTTGCATCAACTCGGCCATGGCACTCTGCGCCGTGAGCTGGCCCCGGTAACGGCTGATGACGATGCGCACGAACTGATAATCCACCGAGGCCCCCATGTGGCGCTCGATAGACGCCAGGTTGTCGTTGAGCATGTTCAGGAACGAAATCGTCGAGGTGAAATCGTACATCGTAGGCGGCGCCGGGATCAGCAGGCTATTCGAAGCGAACATCACGTTGAGGGCGATAAAGCCCAGCGCCGGGGGAGGATCAAGCACAATAACGTCGTACTTATCCTCGACCTCAGCGAGACCGCGCTTGAGCAGATGCAGAACATAGCCCCCTTGCTGGTAGATATCAGACGCCAGCTCGTACTCTGCCTGGTAGAGACGCAGGTTGGCGGGAATCAGGTCCAGCCCTTCCCAGTAGGTAGGCCGGATCGCGGTGACCAGGTCCCCTTCTTGGCGAAGATAAGGCAAGAGCGTGTCGCTCTCGGCAAGCTGCTCATCCGGCAGGTAGCCAAAGGTGCGTGTAGTGGAGGCCTGCGGATCGCAATCCACAATCAGCACGCGATACCCCTGCAAGGCCAGGTACTGGGCCAGATGTACCGCCAGAGTGGATTTGGCTACCCCGCCCTTAAAATTCTGCACCGCCACAATGGCCGGCTTTTCCTCGGGAGAGCGCCGCTTGCGGGTGCCGAAATGGTCGCGGATCTTGTTGACCTGTGTCAGCGTGTAACCTTCGCGCCGGCCCTTCTCATCTCGCCGCGGGCTCTCGAGATCTCCCTGGTTCTCGGCGCGGCGAATCGCCTGGGGCGTGCGTCCGACCATGGCGCTGACTTCGGTGATCGAGAAGCGGTTGAACAACTCCTTTGTTCTGCCCGGCTCCAGGTTAATAGAATGAATCTGGCGATGCGCGCGGGTGCTGCGATCGATCAGGTCGCGGATGGTCTCAAGGCCTGTAGCCATGTAATACTCCTCCCTCCCGTTCATGGTGTACCCAGTGTATTTTCCAACAACGAGCGATGCCAGTGTTATTTTCGGAAAATCAAGGGGTAGCTTGACAAAACCGCCAGCAGCGCCTAGCTTTTGCAAGGCATAGAGGAGGGAATCGCAAGATATGGGGTCTGCCCCACCCTCAATACACAACGCTCGGGAGTCAACGATGGAAGCCAGCCTGCACTCATCGCTTCGTCGTATCGAGAAGGCGGTCTCCAGAAAGGCGCAGGCCAAGGCTCAGGCGCTCACCCTGGGGGAAGAGCTTGCGCGCTCTGAGGCGCCGCCCGATGCGCCAGTCGAACCGAGCGCCACCCCAAGACCTCGCGGCAGCGGGCGCTCGACACGCCAGTTGGTTGCCGCCGCGCAGCTTGAACTCTTTAAGATGGAGCGCGAGGGACATATCGATGTGCTCCCCGCCGTGGGCGTGGGCAATGAATTTCCGATCCCGATCTGCCGTTTTCCCATCTTTCCACCGATCTCGGAGGAAAAGCAGCAGGAGCTGCTCGAGCCGCGCACAAACGCGCTCGTCTTCCAGGGTCCGTTCGGGTACGGCAAGCGCCACGGGCCGAAAGTCACGACGCGGCACGAGGATGTCCTGATTGCGCTGCTGCGCCTGCGCAACAACCATGTGCGCGGGCTGCCTCGCAAGCTGCCCATCCCCATTGCCTTTACCCGCCAGGAGCTGGACGGCGCCGAGGGGAGGGCAGGGCGACCGGAGCGCGTCTACGTCACACTGTGCACCAGCACAGAGATCGCCCGGGAGCTGGGCTGGGCATCGACTGGCTCCAAGAACCTCAACGCGATCAAGGCCTGTGTGCAGGATCTCGCGGGCGTGAGCATCGAGATCAACTACCGCACCGAAGACCTCCACCAGCGCTACCTCCCGGACTTCACCCCAGGCACAACCTTCAACCTGCTGCATGTGATATGGGATGCTTACGGAACCCCGGGGCTCTTTCAGATCCAGTTCAACCCGCTGGTCACGCACTGGCTCGAGCGAGAGTTCACCTACCTGAACTGGAACGTGCGGCGCAAACTTGTTCGCGCGACCTCGAAAGCGCTTTTCAAGTTCCTCTCAACACAACCCTATCACTATTGTCGCGAACTGGAGTGGCTGGCCAAAACGATCGGTTGGCCCGGAGGGTCGAAGCGCTGGCGCGAAACCTTCTCTGAAGCAGCGCAAGAGCTCGTCGACGTAGGCTGGCTTGAGCGTTTCCATATTTCGGGCACGGGACGCCGGACGCCCTTCAAGCTTCACACCACCCGCGCCAGCGATAACCCCGCGGATACGGCGTAGCGTTCGTCGCACCAGAGGTGGACGAACGCAGCGAGATCAGGGTTTAAGCAGGGCCGAGGCCGCCAGGCCAGAGACCGTTACGAGCATCGCACCGGAGCCGGACGAACGTCGTAACTCGCTGTTTTTGCGCTCAATCCCATCATCCGCAGGCCAGGTATTTTGCGGCCGACACAGCTCCTGGTCCTGAGAGCGCGACTGCGTCGCACCAGAGGTGGACGAACGCCGTAACTACCTGATTTGCCCGTATATTCTGGCGCGCGAGGGGCGCCTCGGGCCGCCAAGTCCGGATCCATCGCACCAGAGGTGGACGAACGCCGTAAGCATCTGTTTTTGTTGGAATTAACTACACCCAAATCCCGCCAAAAAACGCCTTTTCAGGCCCTCCGAGGCCTGGCGCGGGATCCAGGTGGCTGCGCCGACGGCAGCGCCCGAAAACGACCATATTTTCGTGCTTATCTCGTTTTTTCAATGACTTACCCTGCAATTGCTCCTGAAAAACCATCGCACCAGAGGTGGACGAACGGGCTTGAGGGGCCTCTGAAAGCCCGAAACCATCGCACCAGAGGTGGACGAACGCGGGATCCGCGCACCGGGCGGGGCTGCACACGATGCGGGAGAGGGTTCCTTGTTCTTGCTGCCCGCAGAAGGTCAACGGCCTGGAGGGCGGACGGCGGCCGGACCAGAGATCGAGGCCCAGCTGCGGCGCAGGGCACTCACCAGAGCGGCGCGTGGGCAGGCGCGCGGCCCTGCGTGATCGACCAGGGGAGGAAGCGCAGAAGCTCGGCTACAGTGCGCGCGGTGCGTGTGTTGCTTTCTCCACAGCCAGACGCGGTCATCCACAACCCATCGCACTACAGGTGGACGAACCTTCGCACCGGCGCCGGAGGAGCTTCGCACTACAGGCGGAGCAACCATCGCACCTCAGGCGCACGAGCTTCGCACCATGGGTGGACGAACGAAACAGGGTAGGGCGGTAACGGGTTGAATACGCGACAAAAACTCGCTCACGCCAGTGATCTAGTGCTTTTGCAGTGCCCTCAGAATACTCTTTAGTTCCGCCGCAGTTAGGCAGCGGGAACAAGCCTTCTTTTTTTCAACCTCAACCCAAAGACAGATCCAGGCGCCAACCGCGCATTGCAGTAGCATGCCCCCTTGCATGCTCACAGAGCACCGCGCAAAGCCTTTTCTTCGACGCACGCACCTGTGCTATACTTTACGCCCATTCGACCCGGAAGCGCCCAATGCTCGATGCGCGACTCAAAGGTCTTTACACCTGCCTGACCTCCATGCTTTTGCCAATCGTCAAGGCACAACCCCCGCAACAGAACGATGTCCGCCTTATCGCCTTCGGCGCAAGCAATACGATCCTCGGCGATGTTGTCGTAGAGATTGACAACGCGCAGGCCTTCTCTCACTTCGCTGACTTTGCACGTCTCTTTCTCGCCGATCACCAGGCAATACATTACGGACTCATCCTCACCGGGCGGGTCGAACCCGGAGAATCCACCGACGCGCCTGGCGTCGTCCTGCGAGCCGCATGTACCGAAAACGGCCGCCCGAACGCCAACGAGTATCTCATCATCTGCGGCACCGACGATTGCAATCTGATCTGGACACACCCTCTCGAGACTGTCAGCACCTCCGCGCCGTTCTCGCCCGGCGCGGGCAGATTCTTCGTCTCCCAGAACCCGCCTTTCATCACTCCCGGATGGCTGGTCGACCCCTCGAAAGACCTCTCCCCTGAGGCGCGCGACGCCCTGCGCCGCCTCTACAGCGCCGAGACCAAGCACTAGGCCTCCGCGCCCGGCGCGCCGCGCTGGCCGAACCCGCTCCTAAGATCCCCCTGTAGCCCGCCCCGCGGGGGCTCCCCGCTGGCGCGCAACCGCGCGCCCCAGGACCCCGGCTGCCCGCAAAACCTGCGGTCGCGTTCCCTATACCTACCACCACCAGCCTTGCGGCGTTTCCCCGGATCCGCTGCCGGATTCGCTTGGGCAGGGCAGGGCACCCAGTACCCCTTCCCATTTTGTTGACCGCCCCCGTTACTGGTGCTACACTTTGCCCCGTTACTGGTGCTACACTTTCACCACATCACGGAACAAAAACGGAGATCACAGTGAAGATCGATCGGATCACAAACCACGACCCAATCGTGCGCCAGGCGCTCGGGATCCACAAGAGCGTCGTTGATCGCCTCAAGAGCTACCAGGCGATGTACAGCTCTGCCTACAACGACGAAATCCCCCTCAACCAGCTGGTCGAGGAGATGGTTCGTCAGTTCATGGATTCCGACCGGGAGTTCGCCCGCTTCGAGAAGAGCAAGCCGAGTAGCGCCGGCAGCGGCGATTGACCGTTGATCACCGAGGCTGCGACAGCGCTGGCCGGCGAAGAGAACCTTTTCTGGCCGCTCGTGCGAAACGCGCGCGTGTGCTATCGCCTGGACCTGGCCATACTCACGCCTTCAAACAACACGCTTCGCGGGATGCACTACATGGCATATCGAAAGCTCAGAAGGGCGTGGGCCAGCGAGATTCTTGTTGCGCTCAACATGCGCTTGCCGAGCAGGCCTATTGCGCAGGCACTGCTTGAAGTGCATCGCTACTCAAGCGGAGAGCTTGACTGGGATAACGCTCTTGGGGGTCTGAAGGTGGTGCAGGACTGCCTGGTTCGCCAGACCAGCAGGAACCCTGATGGGCTTGGTTTGATTGTAGACGATTGCCCGAAGTACATGCCTGAACCCCCCTACATGCGCCAGCTCGAGGCACGCAGGAATCAGGGGCGCAGCCACATATTCATCTACGAGCTTTTGGGTTGATGCGCTTGATCCATTTTTCTACAGCTGAGATCACCTCGTTGAGCTGCTCGGGACTCATTGACGAGCGTCCAGCCCTCCACGAGGAAATCGTCGATTGGCTGAGATCCGCGGCGAGGGCGATCTGCTTGTCCTTGAACCCGCGGGCATTCCAGGCGTCGAGAAGCTCGACAAGCTCCTCGTGCGCGACTTTGCGAGTCTCCTCGATCGGCCGGGTGCGCGATCTGTTGATGCGCTTGAGCTCGCCAAGGATCTCCGCCTCGCCGCTCGGAGGCGCGACGCCCGCCTTGCGCCAGCGGGACAATCCGTTCACCGAGACCACATACCCGGTTCTCTCGGTGAGAATGTCCGCGAGCTCGGCCTGCGAGAGATCGAATTTATCGAGCGCCTTGGCTATTTCCTGTGCCAGGACGGTGTCCGCGGTGGGGGCTCGCTCCGGAGGCTTTGGCGCCACCAACGAAAAATCCAGTTTCGGGCCCTTGAATCGCTTGCCGATCCTCGGACCTTTTCTCGTTCTGTCCATCACGTTCATCTACCTGGGGAGCCTCTTTGCATGATTGCGAAAAATCAAAAGCTTAGCGCCAGCACACTCTATGACAAGATAACAGCACTCGGGCTTGAGCGCAAATTGATCAACATCACGCTGGCCAAGGCGCGGATCCCCGCAAGCATGCAGGATGATGCCGCCCAGGAGATTCGTATCGCCTGGTTGAACGCCATGCCCGACCCGGATCTCTCGGAGGGGCAGACCGCATCCTACGCGCACACGATCGGATTTCACGCCGCCCTTCGTCACCGGCGCGACATGGGCTCCCCTGTGCGCCTGCCCGGCAGCGCCTTTCGCAAGAAGAAAGACGGCACCACCTACGTGCAGCCGGGCCACCTCGCCGCGCCCATCTCCTGGGAGGATCTGGCCGATGTGCTGGACAATCAGGACGGAGGTGTCGATGCCGAGGAGCCTTCCGATCTCTCGCGGCTCACCCCCGTGGAGATGCTCGAGCTCGAGCAGCAGCTGCACGGCGCGATGACGCTTCGCGAGAACATCTCCAAGCAGATCGCGATCGAGTGCGAGAAAGACGAGGTGGAGTTGCGCAAGAAGCTCAGCCGCAGGCAGCTGCGCATCCTCGTGCTGCTCAAGTCCGGCAAGTCGCTCGACGAGGTCGAGGACATGCTTGGCGTGCAGCCGACCACGTTGCAGAGAAACATCAAGGCCATCCGCGACGCGATCGAAGCCCTTCGTTGATCCGGGCAGGGGAGGGGGCCCGGGGCGCAAGGACGGAGGGCAATGAATCGTCCGATTCCCTATACCCACTTGATTGCGCGTGCATGCGCGCCTCGCCCGAAAGGCATCTGACAGCCAAAGGGCGGACGAACTTCGCCCAGGCGAAGCCATACCACAACGAGTCGCGTACCGCCTATGCCCCTGGTTGGACCCAAAGATGCTTCTGCCCTGCTCGGCCTGTCCTCGGCCGCCCTGGCTTCGCTCCCGCAGTTTGCCGGCATGCCGCTTACTGCCGCCGCCATGGCTGGTGGAGGGCTTGGCGCCGCATGGCTCGGGTACCGCAGATCCCGGAAGTGGCTGGATCGAACCGATCTCGTCAGCCGCGAGGGCTTCATCCTCCCAAGCGATGAGACCTTTCCTGAAACCCTGGGCTTTGACGGGCTTCGGGTCGGCTACACGCGCGATCACTCGCGCCCCGTGGATATTGCCAACGGATTCCTGACCCGCCACCTGGCGATCATCGGTCAGTCCGGGGTGGGCAAGACCACGCTCGGAGAGTATATGCTCTGGTCACAGGCCGCTCGCGGGGGTGGCTTCATCTTCATCGACGCCAAACTCGACGTCGAGACTCGCGACAAGCTGGCCTACATGATGAAGCTTCTCGGGCGCGAGGAAGACCTGTTCATCCTGAACGTCGATGAGCCGCACAACAGCAACACCTACAACCCGATCCTCTCGGGCGATGCCGACGAGGTCTCGTCGCGGCTGCTCAACCTGTTGCCAAGCTCTGAGAACAACATCGGCGCGGACTTCTACAAGCAGCAGGCCAACCAGGCGCTCACGGTAATCACCGCGGCGCTGAAAAAGGCCGGCTGCCGGTACCACTTCGGCGACCTGTCGATCATCATGCAGTCGGCGCGCGCCATCGAGTCGCTGGAGCGCATGATCCCTGAAGGGTCGCAGGAGAAAAGGGCGCTTCAGGTCTTTCTCGATCAGTTCCGCAGAAAGACCAAGGACGGCAGCCAGGTCGATATCAACAAGCTCAAAGAGGTGCTCGGCGGCATGGCCGGGCGCATCGCCATGTTCGCGCAAGGCAAGTTCGGGCAGGTGCTCAACACCTACACGCCCGAGATCGATCTCACGGACTGCATCCTGAACAACAAGGTCGTCTACATCATGCTGCCCACCATGGGCAAGGATGTGGCGGCGCTGAACCTGGGGAAGATGGTTCTCTCTGACGTGCGCACCGCGACCTACAACATCCAGGGGACGCCGAAGTACCGCCGCCCGGCTCCGCCTTACCTGATCTTCGCTGACGAGATGGGCTCATACGTGATGCCCGGTATCGCGCGCCTTTTCGAGCAGGCGCGAAGCGCCAATATCTGCATGATCCCCGCCTTCCAGAGCTTCGCGAACCTGTCGGTGGTTTCGCCGGATTTCGCAGATATGATCATTCAAAACACATGGTCAAAGGTGCTGTTCAAGTTCGGCAGCAAGGACAGTCCGGAGATGGCTGCCGATATCATCGGCAAGAGCTCCACGTTCCAGTACTCGCTGTCCGTGTCGGAGAACGATACCGAGTCCAGCCCCCTGCTTCGTACCGTGCCTCAGCTTGCCGAGAGCCATGGAGGCGGGCTGGGTGAGAGCTGGCGCGAAGAGGAGGGCTATCGCGTCAGCCCCGATCAGCTCAAATCCCTCGGCATCGGCGAGAGCGTCGTGATGAGCGGGGCGCGCATGTTTCACATCAAGACACCCATGCTCGAGTTCCCGGAGGAAGTGCCGGTCTATAAAGTCACTCGCCACCCGAGGCAGATGCCAAAGGAGGAGCGAGGTCTTGAGTACGAGCACCGCTATCGCGAGTTCCTCATGGACACGGGAGACCCGGACGAATGAACACGATCCTGTTCTACGCGGCCGTGCTGGTCAGCGCGCTGATCCTCCTTCTGTTCGTGCCCGGGGTCTCGACCATGGTCAAACCCATCGTTGACGGCATCGGTAAAGGGGTGCTTGCGGTGCTTGGCGCCAAGTGGGCGTGGGTGATCTGGATCGTCAAGATCATTTGGCGTTCACACGTCGATCTCATTCGTCATCTCGTGCTCCCCGAGCACAAGCTGGACCCCACTCGTCGATACCGCTCATGACAAAGCTGGGGCACCAGCTCACAGGCATCGGGGTTTGCGGGATCGCCTACGGACTGGGCGCAAGGCTTGGAGGAATACCCCTGGTGGCCGCCATCGGAGCCTTTCTCGGGGCCACGGCGCCGGACTGGCTGGAGATCCCCTACTGGCTCAGAGGCCGGCGGCTCTCTCTGATCCCCCATCGAACCATCACGCACTGGCTGCCGGCCTGGGTGGTGCTTCTGCTGGCAAGCACAGCGCTGCTGGCCGCAGGGAAGGGCGAGGCTCTCTACTCGGCTCTGTTCGGCTTCGCGGTGGGCGGATTGACGCATCTTGCCATGGATATCCCAAACCCCATGGGTGTTCCTGTCGTGCACCCCTTCAGGCGCACCTCGCTCAACTGGTGGAAAAGCGGCGAATGGGAGTGGGTGCTGGTCCCACTCACCTGGGCTTTCGGCGCCGCGCTGACGCTGACGGTTATCTAGGCGCGCGCGATCGCTATACCTCCCAAGGACTAAACAAGCACACAGAGGAGGACCTATGCATGAACTGAAGACGCTGGCGGCGCCATTCCCGGCCTCGGCGGTCAAATGGAAGCTCCTGGATCATTGTGACGGCAAAGGCCATGCCGTTCGATGCGTGGATGCCCTACAGATCATGGATCGATTGGACGATGTGCTCGGCCCTTGTGGTTGGCGTGACCGCTACGAGCTTCTGCTCGGCCAGGATCGCCATCCGATCGCGATCCAGTGCTTTCTGGGCATCCGGGTCGAGAGCGAGTGGAGAGAGAAAGCGGCGATCGCGCCTCTCGAGGATATCCGCAACATCAAGCACGCGGAGGCCGAAGCCTTCAAGCGTGCCGCGCTCAAGTATGGCATCTTTCGCTATGCCTGCGCGGATCCCGTAGAGGTGTGTGTCTGTGAATCCGAAGGGGAAACACTGATCGATGAAACCTCTCTGCCTCAGGAATCCGTTCTTGACGTCTGCACCGACGAAGGGCAGGAGGAGATTGGTGAGCAGGAGACGGTATCGAATCCCCCGGAGCAAGCCGCGCAGCCGGCAAGGAGCACACGCAGCATGAGCAAGGAGATCGATTGGGGGCTGAATGAAGACTCGCGGCAGGAGCGTCTTCCCGATGCGCCCCCTCAGATGACGCCCGAGGAGGAAGGTATTCTGCTGGGCGTATTCTCGAAGCTCCGATCAGGCGCAAGCCCTGAGCGGGCCATTCAGCACCTTCGAGCAAACAAGGGGTTGTCTCCCGATGCGCGCGCCTTCGCAATCGCCCGGATCGAGGAGCGCATGGTCGAACGTCGAAAGGAAACCCAGTAAGCCACAACTCAAGACCCCGGAGCCCCGGGGTCTTTTTTCAACCTCGTTGCGCCGGTCGCTATACGTAAGCGCAAGAGCAAAAACAGGAGGAAGAAGTGAAAACATACCAGAAAGTCGAAATCGCCGGCCATGTCGGCGCGAACGAAGGGATCAAGCAGGGCCGGGAGAAGACCTACTGCCGGCTTCGGGTGGCTGTCAAGGACGGCGACTCGACGGTGTGGTACACCGCGGTTGTGTTCGAGCCCAAGGCGGCGGATGGCGAGATCGCCAAGGGCGCGGGCGTCAAGATCTCCGGCAGGCTCAGCGTGGAGCCCTACAAGAGGAACGACGGCGAGCCGTCGGTGAACCTCACGATCTACGTCCAGAGCCTGGAGGTTCTGGAGCAGAGCGAGAGCGCCGAATCGGCCCCCGAGTCGAGCTCGCAGGGCGGGGATGCGGTGATTACCGAAGAGGAGAAGGAGGCGGTGCGCCCGGTGTTGATCCAGGTGCGCGACGGCCTGATCACGCTCAAGGGCGCCGAGGTCTCGATCGGTAAGCTCAACCTGAGCAAGCAGGCGCGCGAGTTGGCGCTTGAGAAGGCCCGTGAGCTTGCCGCCGACACGCAAGCTGCGTAACATTCTTCACAGCCCCCTTCCGTTCGTGGAGGGGGTTTCTTTTCACGAGGAAGACCATGGCGCTCGATGCCTTTTTCAGCCTGATCTGCGATAACCCGTACAACTCTGACTGGGTGTTCAATCCCTGGCGGGACCGGTGCTTTGATTTCGACCTGTGCGAAGCCGCACCACGCCAGCGCCTGGATCGTCTCAAGCGCCATCTGGAATGTAAGCACCCCACCAGGATCCTGCTCGGCGAAGCGCCGGGCTACCAGGGCTGTCGCTATTCCGGTGTTGCGTTCACCTCCGAGCGATTGCTGGTGGAGGGGGTAATTCCGAGGATCGAGCCGACACCGCGGATCACCTCGCGCGAGCGGCCCTTCTCCGAGCCTTCCGCGACCATCATCTGGGGGATCCTCGAGGAACTCGGGGTCGCGCACGAGACGCTGCTCTGGAACGCATTCCCCTGGCATCCGCACGGGCCCGGGGCGAGCCTGACGAATCGCACCCCGTCGATCAAGGAGCTCAGGATGGGTGTGGGCGCACTGGAGGCCCTGCTGGCGCACTTTCAGGGGGTTCAGGTGCTTGCACTGGGGCGCTCCGCTGAGAAGACGCTGCGCATGCTGGGCGTCTCGCCGAAGGCCGCGCTGCGCCACCCCTCGATGGGAGGCGCGCAGAGGTTCAGGGAGGGTCTTCGTGACCTCTCCGCGGCGAGCGCGTGAAACCGCGCCTCTATCGCTACACTCCCTGAGTGAGTAACGAAGGAGAGAGTCATGTATAAGGCCAGTATTGACACCCCGAACTGGGGGTTTGAGGCTTACGGGAACACGGAAGCCGAGGCCCGAGAAGCCCTCAAGCAAGGCTGGCAGCGCCACGTCTCACAGACGGGTGATGCCGCGCCGGGCTATCTGGAGGAATTTGAAGAAGACATCATGATCCAGGAGGTGGCTCCCGGGATGGTGTTTCGAGATCTGGAGCCCCTGTAGTCATCCTTTCAAGCCCTCGCAGCTGATTTGTTGCGAGGGTTTTCTGTTTGGGGGCCGCTAATCCAGGATGTGCTGGATACTCATCCGCCCATCATGTCGTTCTGCTCTGGCGTTCAGCCAGGCGCGATCATAAATCTCCTCCCTGAGAGCGCGCAGCGGGTCAGAATCCGGCTGCGCGAGCACCTTGTCGATCGCCGCATCCAGGCACTCCAGGTCCGAGTCGCTGAACACATCGAGATCCGGATCACGAAGCGCCTCCAGGCGCCTGGAGCCGTTGCAGCCCTGTTCACGCAACACCGTGCTCGCGCCCCCTTTCACCCCTTCAAAGCTGATTTGCAGCTCGATCAGGCCGTATGTGCGCATCGGCGTAGGCCCAAAATCAAGCGCATGGTAAAAATCGCCCGCGATAAACCGCGCGTAGGTGCGAAGGTGCTGCTTGTCAGCCAGGTACAGGACGCGCAGGACGGCGCGCTTGTCGACCGGTATCCGGGTCGCGATGTAGAGAACAGCCTCGATCGCCTTTTCAGGGTCGAAGCGAAACGATGGGAGGTCTGCTTGCATGTCTCTTCTTGTGTTTGTGGTGTGGGGGCCCGGCCTTCTCCGGCGGCCCTGTGGAGTGTAGGTAACTCGAAAGCGTTCTGAAATCCTCGGCTTGGATTCGCTATATCACTTCATGAGCCAAGAAACCCTGCATACCGAACTTGTCGATGAACTGCTCAAAGAGCGCAAGCGTGACCGATTCTGGAGAAACGTACGTTTCGCCGGCGTGTTCACGATTGTCATGCTGAGCTTCATCCTGAATTTCTACCTCCGAAGCACCGCGGACAAGGAGCCTGATGAGGATTACGCCGCGGTCGTTCGGATCGAGGGGATGATCTCACCGGACTCCAGAACCACCTCGGCCGCACGACTCAACCCCGCACTCAACCGAGCCTTCTCCGATGAGCGCGCCAAGGGCGTGGTGCTGGTCATCAACAGCCCCGGAGGCACCCCCGTACAAGCCGCGCTGATTCATGACCGCATCAAACAGCTGCGTGAGGAGTACGAGAAGCCGGTGGTTGTGGTTGCTGAGGATATGCTGACCTCAGGGGCATACCTGATCGCCATGGCTTCAGATGAGATCTACGTGAACCGATCCACTGTCGTGGGCTCGATCGGCGTGATCATGCAGGGATTCGGCTTTACGGGTCTGATGGACACCTTGGGGGTTGAGCGCAGGGTATTCACCGCAGGCGAATCCAAGAACATGCTCGATCCGTTCATGGATCTGTCCGAGGAGGAGGTCTCAAAGACCACTCGACTGCTCGACGACATTCACGCGCACTTCATCGACATCGTCATGGATTCGCGCGCCGAACACCTCACCGGCGACCACCGGGATCTGTTCTCGGGCGATTACTGGACAGGCAAGACTGCCTGGCAGCTCGGGCTCGTGGACGGGCAGGGTGATCTTGCGGGTGTTGTTGAGGAGCGATTCGGCGTCAGCCAGGTCAAGGACTACACGCCGCGTCAAAGCATCTTCGGGACTCTCTCCTCCGCCTTCTCGGAGGTGCTCTCGATCACCCTGATCCGCACTGTCAACGAGCTCGAGACGCCTGCGCTCAGGTGATCGGCAAGCGCGCCCCGCGTCGGTCGCTATACACGGCAGACACGATACCAACAGGAGGATCCATGAAGGTCATCAATCTGATCGGGCCGCCGTGCGCTGGCAAGTCCACCACCGCGGCCGGCGTTTTCTATGACATGAAGCGCCAGGGGCTTCGCGCCGAGCTGGTTACCGAGTTCGCCAAGGACGTGGTCTGGGAGGGGCATTTCAAGATGCTCGAAGACCAGATCTATGTCTTCGCCGAGCAACACCGCCGGCTCAACAGGCTCAGAGACAAGGTCGACTATGTGGTCACCGACTCCTCTTTGCTGCTTTCGGCCATCTACAAGCCGGAGCATTACCCCAGGAGCTTTACGGGCCTGGTGATCGACTTCTTCGACTCGTTCAACAACGAGGTCTATTACCTGAACCCAGCCTGGGCCTATCAGCCTGAGGGGCGGATGGAGCTGGAGGAGGATGCCGTGGCGCTCGGGGAGCGCATCAGGGCGTTTCTGGTGGCCCATTGCATCGAATTCACAGACATCCCGGCCGGCGTGAATCACGCCCAGGCGGTGCTGGAGCATGTGCTGAGAATGCAGGTCAGGGTGCCGGACGTGCGCTCGATCCGGGAACAGAGCGGCTAACGCCCATTGTACTGCCATTTCCGACCAGCCCCCCGCGGGCTGGTTTTCTTGTCTCTGGAGGGGCGACCAAAATCGTTGCGCGATTCCCTATACGAAGCAGGTCAATAAAACAATGGAAGGAGAAGGCTATGGTCATGTTCGCCGCTTGTGTGGTTGCCGGTTGCGTGCTGTACTTTGGACTGGTTCGTCCGGTCCTTGATCGGGCCGGCCTGATCTAACGCTCTTCAAAAGAGCACACTCTAAACCTCATTCAACGAAGCCCCGCACATCGTGTGGGGCTTTTGTTTTCAAAACTGATGAGGTTCAGGAGGGCGGGGCGACACTATCGCCTGCGCCAGCCGTCGATGGCGGCGCCGAAGAACAGCCCTGAGAGAGCGGCGAAGCCGTAGGCTGTCGACGACAGCATGTTACCGAACGCAGCAAGCCCCAGATGGGCGACGACCTGCCCGACCAGATAGACCGTCGCGCCGACTACCACCAGGCGAAGGGCGTATCGAAAGGCGCCCGTCTCGAGCCACTCAGCACAAAAACGAAGGCGACCGCCCTGGCGCTTCAAAGGGAAAAGGTAGCCAAGCAGGAGATCGAGAAACGACGGATTCATGTTCATAGTATACCACTGCTTTTCAGGGTTATTCAATCCATTCATGCCACGACAGAAGCCGCGCGGGCTCGGCGCCGGGGTTGTATCCGGGCACCAGGAAGTCATAGAGCGTCTCATCGTATTCCACCGAAGATCCGCCGGTGACATTCGTGGATCCCGCATACACTGAACCATACAATCGCGAATCACCGACAACCGAGACATCTGTGTTTGGCGCATAGATGATCGAGGTGATCTCACTGGTGCCGTAGAGATTGATGCCATCGCTGGCATCGTAGGCACTGACGATGGCAAACGACGGAATCTGGTGCGTGCTGCCATCGGCGTTATACCGGGTCAACGTGGGCGAGGTGTTGTGGTTGATGATGGAAGAGCCGCCACCTGCGTTGACCTGGCCCGCGATATAGATCACCAGCGAGGAGTCCTCCTCGATGATCAGCCTGGACTGTCCCTGTAGGGAGAAATCCCCCTCCACATACATCACGACATCCCCGGAAACGACCATATCGATGCCGCCGGTCAGGCTGACTTCTGATGCGCCTACGACACCGTTGGTGGCGTTGGCGGGCGTGATGTTGACGGTCCCCTGGCCGCTGTAGTGAAAGGCTTCGAGCGTGGAGGGGCGCAAGGATTCGGTCAGGGTGACCACGTCCACGGGATCGCACTCACCATCCTCCTCGCAGTCAACGATGGCGTCGGTGAATACCAGAGGGATCACGGAATCATAGGGGCGTGCGTATTCCACCCGTACGGATCGCCGTGCACCGGTGTTGGCGAGGCTGCCGGAGGCCGTGATGACCGCGGTGCTGTCGGTAAAGCTCACCGAGGAGATCCACCACAGGCCCGCGCCATGCTGCGCCGCATCATCAGGCGAGGAGGGGAGGCCGGTGAGTTGTGTCAGCTGTGCGCCACTATAGACCCCGGGGTCCGGCCAGGCGATGGATTCATCCCGGAGCGAGTCCACGGCCTCGGCCGCGCCTGCCTCGGCGCTCTGGAGCGCGATCACGCTTGCGCGGGCATTGCCTGCGATGCGTTCCTGCAAAAGGGCATCGCTCAGCGCTGGGAGCCCGAGAAGGAGCCCTACAGAGAGCAGCAGCAGCACAGTGGGCAGGGCAAAGCCCTTCGAGGAGGCCCGGTTCATTGCGCGAACTCCCTTCGCGCAAGCACCAGCGAGCGCACCGTGGCATGAAAGCGCAGGTTTTGCGTAACGGGTGAGCGTGCTGACGATGATGAGACCGTGTAGTCAAAACGCACAGCAAGCGTATCGGCGGGATCCGCGGCGGCTTGTGGGTGGAAGCCGTTGACCGATCCTGTGGCATTGTCATCATGGCCGTAGGAGAAGATCAGCTCCTGCGCAAGCGGGAACAAGACCGCGGCCTCAGGCTCGCCTACGGGGCCACAAGCGAGGCCCTGATCAGTCACCTCGACCCAGAAATCCTGGCCCTCTGAGGCGCAGCTCGGCGAGAGCGTGCCGCCGGAGAGCGCCAGGCGCCCGGCATCAGAGGTCGAAAGAACCGCATCGCTGGTACGAACGGCGCGCATGAGCATTTCCACGGAGAAGCGCAGCTCATCATGCACGCCCATCACTGCGCGCTGAGTCTCAACGCTTCGCTGGTTGGTGAGCAGGAGGCTGATCGCAGCAAGGATCAGAAGCAGCGACAAAGCCATCGCCACCATCAACTCGATCAGGGTGAAGCCAGACTGGGACCGCATTAGAGCCCCTGCGGAAGTCTGATCAGGTACTCGAAGGAGGGCGAAGGTTCATTGAACCGGGCTTCTGCCCACTCGAGGCGCACCTGGTACTCGCCATCGGCCACCGACACGATCTCGCCCGACCAGCCCGGGAGTGCGTCTTCATGGTCTTCGCGCCACAGACCTACGGCCTGCTCAGGGTCATCCAGGCTGAACCAGAGCCTCTCTGCGAGATCCTGGGCTTGCGCCTGGGCGAGAGAGCGCTGGAAAGCGCTGCTGGTGTACTGCATGGATTTGAGGTGCAGCTGGGCGAAGCCAAGCAGCCCGACCGAGAGTACGACCATTGCGATCAGTACCTCGATCAGGGTGAATCCTTTCTGCGGCGCCCGGCAAGTCACGCACAACCCTACATGAACACGCGCAGGAAGAAGTCGCTGCTGAGCAGGAACGTGCCGGCAATGATCACGGTTGCCGCAACCATAAGCCAGGAACGGAACCGGCCCATCGCCTGGATCGTCTGCGCTGACTTGGCGGACTCCTCGGCCTGAAGGATCATCAGGCGAGCCTTGACCGGAAGCGCGCTCATGTCTGCGTGAGAAGAGGCGCTGCGCTGCGCAAGGTAGGAGGGTGAGTTGTCGAAGATAGGTCCATTCATAACGATACCTCGTCGTTTTTTAACGGCGTGTGTAGAGTATAGCACCGGTAACGTCCGAACACAAGAACGGGCCCCGGAAGGGTCTGCGAAAGAGCGAAGGATTTTTGACTATACCCATGCGCTGAGGCGTCAATGGCGCGGGAAATCTGCCCGTGTGCGCAACAGCGCAGCCTTGCTTATGCGTCACGGGAAACCGGCCACGATTCGGTAAGGTGATGAAAAGCCCGATTTTTCTGGGTTTTGGTGGAATGAATGGGGATCTCACACAAACCACCAACGGAGAGACTCTCAAGGACGCGCTCCAAGGCGCCTTGAGGCCTGGACCCGGTGTGAGGGGGTTGCTGCCCCGAACCAGGCTGTATCCCGGTAGCAGGCGCGCTCACGTAGCGTGCAAGGGGTGCCCGCGACAACCCGACCGACCTCCTGACGCATAGGCGGTTATCGGACGTTAGAGCGGCAAGGTCGCCGCCTGCCGGCCCATTTCGGGTCCGCGGGTTAGGGCGATTCTTGCCGCTCGAAGCCCTCCCTCACAGCCCTCTGCAAAGAGCTTCAAGGCAGTAGGTAAGCTATGAGGGAGATCTGAAGGAGGGTGAAATTGTTGAATCAAACGGCGGCTTGCCGCGCGTGAGGCGCGCCAGGCGCCGAAGATCGGCAAAGCGCCTTCGCACGGGCCGGCCGCGGAGATGCGCGGAGACGTCCATCACAACCACCGGAATCTCGCTATGTTGCAGAAACTGCTTGCGCTATCCTCCTTTCATCGACCGCCGGCGATCGACGATCAAACCCGCGCCTGGCTGCTCGATGTCTATGATTGGGCGCTGCGTGGTTTCGAGGGGCAGGCCTTTCATCGCAGGACGTCGCTGGTCACCCCTACTGAGGCGGACTTCCCGGGCAAAGCCCGTTCTACCCACGAGATGGCGGAGCTGGTATTTGAGCGGGTCAAGCGGCATGCGGGCTTGAGCCACTGGCCTGTGCGCGTTGTCGCGCCAGAGGTGTTCGAGTCGGAGGAGTCACACAGCGCGGCGCTGGCTGGGCAAGTCGGTGTTTCGCGGGATATGTCAGGAGGGTTGATCGTTCCGGATCCTGGTATCCAGATCAGTTACCACCCGGGCATGATCTCGGATCCCGAGGTGCTGATTGCCCATTTCGCGCAAACCCTGGCGGCCCACTTGATAGCGGCGCTTGGGGAGCCTCCTCCTGGCGGGGCGGGCAGCGCGGCACACGCGGCCGAGGTGCTGGCGGTTTTCATGGGTTTTGGGCTGATGATAGCCAACACTGCGTATATCGCACCGAGGGTTGGGTGTGGAGGCCAGTGCAAGCTCCCTCAGGTAGCGAGGGCCACTCATCTGGGCCAGCAGGAGACCACCTACGCCCTGGCCTTGTTCTGCGCTCTCAAGGGAATCCCTGCACGGCGCGCGAGACGCCACCTGAAAAGCTCTCTGAGGGGGTACTTTCGCCGGGCGATGGCCGAGGCTGCTGACTCTGAGGGTGTGCCCCGGCAAGGCGGGTAGTGTTGGGCCCGGCTGTCGCCGGATGCTAAGAAAGTCCCGAAATCCCAGCCCGTCCCGCCTGCTTTCGATCCCTTTAGCCGATGCCAGTTTAGGTGTTCCCGGGCCCCTATTGCCCGAGGGGGCCTTCCGTAAAAGACGATGACTTCTGTCAGTGGAAGACGCGCCGTCGGTGCGCGCGCCAAAGAAGGGAGAGGTGCGGCCGGGCAGCCTGGGAGGCGGTTCACAGCCTGAACGCGGGACCTTGAGCGCCGGTGGCGAGGGCTTGCCGGCGTTTACGGGCAGTAGCGGGTAGGAGGGGGGGTAGAAAGAGGTTCCTGGTGGGGCTGCCCTCGTGCGAGAGGTATTGCGCCCTTTCGCATTGCGTAGAACCCCGATTGATCGTTGAGTAGCCCTGTCTCATGAAACCCCTCCCGAATGGGCAGAAGCCGTCCTCGACGCCACCTCGGCGGAGCGCTCGCACGCGCGCCACGTCGATCGGCACTCGATTCTCTACACCCTTTAAGGGCGATGTGCCTGGAGCGCACCCCTCATGGGTGCTTAGGACTCTCAGAGGAGAATGTTATGGGTGAGAAGGTAAACGAGAACTGCCTGGCGGGCATGGCATGCCCGAAGTGCGGCGATCTCGGTCCCTTCAAGATTGCGGCAACCCAGGCAGGAATTGCGGTTGTCCATGACGACGGGATCTTTCAAGGGGTCGATGGCGATATCGAATGGGAGGGCGGCGCTCGATGTGAGTGCATGGCCTGCGGAAAGGTCGCCACGGTCGCGGAGTTCAGTGGAGAGGCGGAGCCTCTCGATGAGGCCGGGCAGTCAGAAGGGCGCGCCGGCGAAGCCGATGACCATCGAGTGATGTGCGACTGTCTGGATATGCTCGCCATTGCGACCACAGCTATTCGCGATCAATACATGGGGTTTCCCGACGCGGAGATCGTTGCGAACACCGGCATGGGCATGAAGACGCTTTTGCGTGATCTGGTCCAATTTCTGCGTGAAAACGGCGTCGATGACGAAGGCGGATGGGACTGCGACGCCACCGAAGATATCAAGGTCAAGCCGCGGGCGAGCCGCTAAGGGCACGCGCTCGCAGTATGCTATTCAACGCCCCTGGCCGTCATTTGGCGGTTCAGGGGCCTTCTTTTTGGCCCTGGCGCGGCGCTGCATCAAATCCATACGCATCGTTCCCTATACCTCTTGAGGTCAATTAACTTAGGAGAGCATGAGATGAAAACTGTATGGGCACAGATTGCGATGCGTGGCGAAAACCTCGGCAGGATCGAGGTCACCTCCAATGACGTATCGTGGCTCGCCATCCCGATCGATGAGCGCGCTGATGAGGCGATGAACTACATCAGCGACGAGGCCTTTGAGGCTCTCGTCAACGGTGAGCAGGAAGTCACGGACCGGGGCTTCAGTCTCCGGGTTTGCTGACCCAGTCTTCTCTTTGATTCATTCACTACCCCTCCTCTCGTGGAGGGGTTTTCTGTGCGCAACAAAAAAGCAAGACAAGTCAGGCCGCTCTCCCCGGCGGTTCGGTTTCTATACATAGCCGAGAGAGTGCGTAAACCAAGAGGCTAAGATTATGGGCTTTCCTGAAGAACATTTCGAATACTCCTCGGACACCGACTGGGATAACGCAGAGGCCAGCGAACTGGGTGCAAAACACCCTGAGAAGTGCTGGATACTCACTGACCGGGACGTCTGGCATCGGAACCCGTACTACCAAGGACCGGATGTACCGCATCCTGAATTTGAGGGGGATTCCTGAAAACGAATGATTGAGGGTCGCGCGGAGGTTGATATGAGGTTGAGAGACCACAGAGCTTGCGGCGGAGGCGGATGTGACGAGTGCCAATGGGCGGGTACCGAGATGGTCGCGACGTTCCTCCCGGATGCTGCTCAGGAGATGCCGAGTGATGCAATTGCATTCGAGGTCGAGCGCGAGAAGTGTCCGTGCTATGAGGGCGTCCGCATAAACAGCGGCGTGAACCAGTGCATGCACCCGGACGCTGACGGCGAACTGTGTGAACCGCAAGAATGCCCGATGGTGGCACCCAGTAGGAGGACAGCATGTCTGCAAAGCAACTGCTAACAGCAGAGGAAGTCATCGGCCAGATTGCGGAGGTTTTGCCTCAGGCCGATGGTGATTTCATCGAGCACATTGCCAACCAGGTTCTGGGGCGCAAGGTGCGATACGTCGAAGACTCGGTCTTCGAGTATGCCGAGAATCACGATTGAATCTTCAACAAGCCTCCCCTTCGGGAGGCTTTTCTTGTGGCTGACGACAGGCACACGAAAAAGCCCCGCTGCTAGGCGGGGCGAATTGCAGATACTGCTTTCTTGATTGCCCTGATTCTCCCGGCCCTCAGGAGCTCACCGAGCTTTGCGCCGCCGTAGCCCTGCGCTGCGAGTGGCTTTGCGTCGACGGACTTGGCCGCCGAGAGCGCAACCCGAAACACCTCTGCCTGAGGGTAGGGGTGATCTTCGCGCCCAAGACGACCTCGGGCATCTGCTTCACAGGCCAGCAGGAACGTCTCGAGGCGTTCAGGACGCTTCAGAGCATCCAAGGCCTCCAGCACCTTCAACACCGATCCCGCTCGAAGCTCGAAGGCCCTGTGAGCCCTCAAGTGATGCTGAGACACCAGGCGCCCCAGCTGTCGGTAGGCTGTGGGGATACGCAGGCGTTCGGACATCTGCTCGATGAGCGCTACGCCGGCCTCCTCGTGCCCCTGGTGCTTGGGGAGCTCAGCCTCCGGCGTCACTCCTTTGCCCAGATCATGAACCAGGGCGCAGAAGCGCACCACAGGGTCATCCGACAGGGCCGCGGCCTGCTTCAGCACCATCAGCGTATGCACGCCACTATCCTTCTCAGGATGGTGCTCGACAGGCTGAGGTACTCCGAACAGGCAAGCCACCTCCGGGAACAGCCGCTTCAACGCACCCGTGATCCTAAGGATCTCGAAGTAGCGCTGAGGGCTTGGCTCTCCCAGGGCCTTTTGGGTCTCCGCCCACACGCGTTCCGTGCTCAGGCTCTCAAGGAGACCTTCGGAGACCATGTCGCGCATCAGCTCGAAGGTATCCCAGGCCACCTGAAAGTCGTAACGGGCCGCAAAGCGGGCCACTCGGAGTACTCGCAGCGGATCCTCGCGAAAGGCATCAGAGACGTGTCTCAGAATGCCGGCCTTCAGGTCCTTAGCCCCGTTGAAGGGGTCGATCAGCGAACCATCCGAGGCCTGGGCCATCGCATTGATGGTCAGATCCCTCCGGGACAGATCCTCCTCCAGGGTGATCTCCGGGGAAGCCTCCACGGCAAAGCCCGTATGACCAGGCGCCACCTTGCGCTCACGCCGTGCCAGTGCGTACTCCTCCTTGGTCTTCGGGTGCAGAAACACCGGGAAGTCTTTCCCCACCGGCGCGTAACCCTCACTCTCCAGGCGGGCGACATCCTCCGCAGTTGCTCCGACGATCACGTAATCACGATCCCGGACCTCCTTTCCAAGCAGGGAGTCCCTCACCGCGCCTCCTACCAGATAGATATCCATAACTAAATCCTCTTTCGTAATTGCCTTCCTTGTGTAGGGAGCGGTTGTACTCAACCTCAGGGGTCCGTAGACATTGCCGGTTTCGGAGGTGTTTTCCCTACACATTCTCAGCAGCCGTAAGTCTCAAGGGTTGTAAGCGCATAAGGGAGGGGTCTGTTACCAGGATCCGGCTGCTGCGACAAGGCGCTTCAAGGCCTCACGGGGGTGTTCGCAGCACGCTACATCTCATGCCCGTCACGCACCCCTGGATAAGCGCTGGCATCTAACGATAAACAAGGGGGTACCATGATTGAATCACAACTAGAGCCCAGATCGGGGAGCGGATTAGTCGCAGGAATTATCGCCTGTGTATTAGCTGTTCTTGGGATCGTCACTATCGGCTTTATATTTGTTCCGCTCGCCGCGATTGTCGCTATATTTGGCACAATTATCGCCATTAAGAACATGAATATCGCGGGGATTGGAGTAAACGTGCTGGCGTGGGTGCTCACGATCCTCGGCTTAGTGACCTCTCCGGTTCTTCTCTTTATGATTGCCGATATGCTTGGCTTGTAGGGGCGCAGGGATGAACGCTGACGGCGCCCTTTCAGCGCACGATCAAAGCCCGAGATCCTTGAGCGGAAAGTTAGAGCAAGGGACTAGAGCCGTGCTCAACTGCCTGCTGATTGCTCTGGCCGGCTGGCCTGCCGCGCTCGGTATCTGGGTGTGGGTCAGTGCCATCGTGCAATGGCCCTGAAAAAAAATTTACCGCACCAGTGACATTTGCCATAAACATGCGCTATACTATGACACACGATCGAATCAGATCGACCTGAAAACTGATCACGGAATCGTAAAAATGAACAGCATCACGACCATATCGACAAACATGCCGAGCCAGCCGAAAGGCCTGGTGGTTGGTCGTGGCTGCCTGGAATCAGGCTTGTATCCCAGCCTTGTCCAGAGAAACGATCAACACGAGCTGACGCTCTCCTTTTAACCGGAGGGTGTCACGAAGCCCTCCGGATCCAGATAACAACAAGAAACATCTCCATGTCTTGTTTTTGGCTCCGCAGGGTTTCCCGGCGGAGTCTTTGTTATTCCCCGGAACTCTTTAACAACTGGGTGAAATGTCTCAGATGCCGGCCGGCATGTCCGGCATCGGCCGGAAACCGCCAATTTCCGGTAGCTATACACATGTCCGCGGGCATGGCTCAGCTGGTAGAGCGCCTCGTTGCCAACGAGGAGGTCGTGAGTTCGAACCTCACTGCCCGCACCATCACAACAACCCTGGCACTGAAGTAGCTACGCTTAAGTCTCGCGGGCGCGGGATGAGCGGACGGGCGGTCCGCTAGGTGTTCAGGGATTGTGACTCCGCGGCGTGCAGGTTCCGAGCGCCGCCACTGGCCGCTTAGTTCGGTGGAGTATCGGGCCCGCTGAATGCAACTGCCCGAGGCAAGCGCCTCGGGCAAGGGCTGATCTTAAATGGAGACCCGGCATACCAGGGCGCGCATCTCAACCTCGAATGGTGTCGAGGGGATCAGCGCGCACCCTATCCCTCGGTACGGCGAGTGGTGGCTTCTCCTGGCCAGGATAGGAGGGTGGTGCCAGGCCGTGCTCCCTGGCGCCGCACTGGGTAGGCGGCAGCGACGGCGAGCTGCACCAGACTGTAAATCTGGCGTCTCCGACTTTGGGGGTTCGAATCCCTCCCTGCCCACCATTTTTCGAACCAGGCTCTGACTGGTTCTCAGGGTCGCACGGCTTGGAGTGCGGGCCCCGGGAGGAATTTCCGGCGAGGCGGTTCCTATACTATGGCGCCCCTCGGTGGTTGCTATCCCGGAGGGTTTTGGATTGGGTAAGTGAACAGTATTTGGCGAGACCTCCGCCAATGAAACCGGTGTCTGTGTGCGCGGATACCGGCCCGTTAGGGATAGAGGGGCTGCGAGGAAGGTTTTAGGGTGTTTTCCCGAGTTACTTCCCAGAACGCAGCGCATCGCTAGTGTGCTTGGCGGCTCAAGGCGGTGCAGTACCAGGGGATCGGCAAGAGGGCGGCGCCAACCGTTTTTCTGTCAATCCCGACCAGGTTTTAATGCTTTTCCTGGAAGCGCAATCAACACTCACGGTTATGACATGACTCTGAAAAGTCAATGTCCGATGGCTGAATAAAGCGTCCTTGGTGCAGGTAATGCGCTTAACGTGCTGCGGCGAAAGCTGGGCGCGTCCCGAAAGGGGTCGATGTTTGGCATGACAGTCCATGTCCGGCGTCGACAGGTGGTTATGGGGGATTGGCCAATCCCGCCGTGAGCCGCCTAGAAGCCTGCGTCTTGGAGGGTTGTCGCCTCTGACCCCAAAGAGAGAGTGCCAAGCGAAGGGCTTGAAGGCGTTTAATCGCGCTGTGTATGTACCGGTTCTGCTATCAAACTTTACCGGGTCAAGCCAGACAGGGCGAAACATACTGTCCCTGTCCTTGTTTTTTGGCGCGTAGCTCAGTTGGTAGAGCGCTCGACTGTTACTCGAGTGGTCGTAGGTTCGACCCCTACCGTGCCAGCCAAATTCCTGATGGGCGTTGTGTCACAGTCAGCGCTCATCAACAACGCTCGCCGCGGGTTACGGAAGGTAAAGCCACCGGTAATGTCGCGCCCACCTAATTCCGGCGCTCCCCGCAGCCGTCGCACCCACGGGAGGAAGGGGGTGCGGTTGATAACTGCCCACCCCACTTTCCTTTGTCGAGGCGCCAATCGATGGACGAGCAGACCTTCAAAGCGCAATTTATCGCTTCTTTCCTGGCCGCCTGGGCGGCACGGAACTTTGATCAGGCCTGCATGACAGGCAACCACGAGATCTTCGATCACCCTCCCGTGGAGGATGCGCAAACCATTGCCGATCTGACTTGGGCTCAATGGTTTGAATGTGGCGGTACGCAGCCGTGCGTGGCGCTCTCAGAAGAGCCCCTTAAGGGCCTTCTCATGAGCATGGCGCTTCGCTATGACCACGGCCTTGGTTGCCCGGGGTACTACGATCAGCTCTATGGCGAGGGCGAACACCAGAGGCGCCTGGACGCCGCGTTGAGCCTGATGCGTCAGATCTACGAAGAGGTCAGCGGTCATGGCTTCTACCGGCCGGAGCTCGAAGAGCGTTATCTCGAACGCATGGCGGCTGTATCGACCCCTTCCGAGAAACCCTGATCCGCCCCTGTAGTTCAACCGGATAGAGCATCGGTCTTCTAAATCGATAGTTGGGGGTTCGAGTCCCTCCGGGGGCGCCAATTGGCCTGGCCTCGAGGCGCACAGGGCAGCGCTGCTTCTCTTGCGGCATCGAGGCGCGCTTGCGATCGACCACACCCCTGTAGCGCAACTGGATAGAGCGTCGTGTTCCTAACTCGAAGGTTGCAGGTTCGAGCCCTGCCGGGGGTGCCAATCAAAGAGGGACGTAGCTCAGAGGCAGAGCGCCGCTCTCACAAAGCGGATGTCGAGATTTCGAAATTCTCCGTCCCTACCAATCTTCACGCAGCAGGTTTTCATGGGTCGTTAGCTCAGTTGGTAGAGCTCCGGACTCTTAATCCGATGGTCGTAGGTTCGAGCCCTACACGGTCCACCAGTTAAAGTCAGTACCCGGGTATAGCGCAGTCTGGTAGCGCGCCTGCTTTGGGAGCAGGATGTCGGGAGTTCGAATCTCTCTACCCGGACCAATTTCCAGTTTTCGAAGGGAAGCGGGTTGTTCAGATCCGTCGCCTTGGACAAGCGGGACAGTCTCTCGTCCGGAGGCTGGAAGTTTCCTTCGATCTTCTTTTCAGCTCACCTGTCGTCTAATGGTAGGACCCAAGGCTTTGGCCCTTGAGATCCAGGTTCGAGTCCTGGCGGGTGATCCACGCTGGTGTAGCTCAGTTGGTAGAGCGGCTGATTTGTAATCAGCGGGTCGCAGGTTCGACTCCTGTCGCCAGCTCCAATTCATTCCTCTTGCGCAAGCGGTCCTCGCGTTTGCGCCGGGGAGAAGATGTCCCAAAGGGGGTGTAGCTCAGATGGAAGAGCACCCGGTTTTTACCCGGGCGGCGAGGTTCTTATCTGTAGTCGTACGTGTGCGCGCATGAAGTCGCGGTAAAATTAGGTTTGCTATGGGCCGTTAGCTCAGTTGGTAGAGCATCGGACTTTTAATCCGTTGGTCGTTGGTTCGAATCCAACACGGCTCACATTTTGCTTTCAAAACAATGAGCTACCATATTTCTCCCCTGGAAGGGCGCGCTTTCTCTTCGTTGCATACACTACTACCTTGGGTTGCGTGCCCTGGTTCGAGCCCTCCGCCCCCACGCACCTGTCATCTAGCGGTCAGGAGACGAGCCTTTCAAGCTCGTTACGCGGGTTCGAATCCCGCCAGGTGCACCAATTTACCCCCGTAGTTTAATTGGTAGAACTCCGGATTTATGTCCCGGCAATGGCGCCCGATTAGCGCATGGTGTGGGTTCGAGTCCCACCGGGGGTACCACCATCAACCAACTACGGAGGAGTGCATGAATGATCAGGTGAAGGATCAAAGCCGATCGATACGCAGGCACCATGTCGAACGGCTCAAAAACGCCAGGCGCCGCTTCTGGGGAAGGGACCTCAGCGGCGAGCGCAAACACCTCAGTATGGTGGTCGACACGCCATGCCCCTGTTCGTGCTTCATGTGCGGCAATCCGCGCAGAAGGTGGCGAAAAAAGACCATCCAGGAACGCCGGCACGAGGCGATCGTCAAGGAAGACTTCAACCCGGGTCTGTAGCTCAATCGGGAGAGCGCCTGCCTGTCACGCAGGAGGTAGTGGGATCGAAACCCATCAGGCCCGCCATATTCCGTCTGCTCAGCTCAAGGGCTTGAGCGACATATACCATCAGCACCTGTCGTCTAGCGGTCAGGATTGGAGGTTCTCAACCTCTCGACACGGGTTCGATTCCCGTCAGGTGCACCAACTTCCCTGTATTCGGTGACGTGGGTGAAGAGGCAATACCGCGGCATTCATAAGGCCGAGCATGCGCGTTCGATCCGCGCCGTCACCACCAAACACGGCAGCGTGGCGAAACCGGTAGACGCGCTGGATTTAGGATCCAGTGGATTATTCCGTGAGAGTTCGAGTCTCTCCGCTGCCACCAATATTGGCCGAACCCAGGAGCAGGGCCGGCCGATAGAGAGCTCCAAGCATGGCGGCGCAAGCGTGTGCGACGGCCTTGTGAGCACGAGGTCGAGGGCTCAAAGCCCTATGCTCTGGCAAGTTATGGCGAGATGACGGAGTCTGGTTTATCGTGCCCGCCTTGAACGCGGGAGGCGATCTTAGAAAGAGCGCCCGTGGGTTCGAATCCCACTCTCGCCGCATATTATTGATCTTGAGTAATGGGTAATACTCGCGCTATACTATGAACAACCCGGAAATGTTCCGGGGCGCGAGCCTGCCTCTATCCTGTTCGAAGGGCTGGCTGAGCGGCTTAAAGCACCCGCCTGCTAAGCGGGAAAACCACACATATTGTGGTTTCGTGGGTTCGAATCCCACGCCCTTCGCCATACATAAAACGAGCCGGCCTGAGTATAAAGGGTTGACGCAGAGAGTCCGGCGGTCCCCCGCGGCCGATACTACATCAACAACGGAGAATCGCATGCACATCACGTCGCCAGGAGAAACCAGCGCCACCAAGGCCGTGCTCGTCGCGGAGTGCAACAAGAGGGGCATGACCCCGGAGCGATATCGCCTTGGGACGCTCAAGCGTGCCGAGTGCGAGATCAGCAACATCCTCGATCGCCCTTTATCGGAAATGCACCCCGATGACCGCGCGGCGCTCAACGATCTGCGTCGTCAGATTCAGGTGGCGATCGCCGGTGAGTGATGCTGAAGGGACTGGTCTGATTCTTGTCTGCGGAGGTTGATATGGGCTTGAAATGTTGGTGGTTCGGCTGCGAAGGCCACCCGGAGGATCCGGCTCCCCCGGAGCACCTGCACTGCGCGCACTGCGATCAGCTTCTCTCGTACCAAGACCTGGCGGGAGACACGCGGCACAATCGATTCAAGGAATGGGTCGGGTACTGGTTCTGGCGCAGGTGGATGCCTGAGAAGTGCCGGGACTGCGGTAAGCGGTATGGGAAGCACGAGCAATGCCTGCCGTTTTGATGCCCCTCGCCTGGATAGAGCGCGCGGCGCTCTCGACGTAAACTATAAAGCGGTGACCCATCGCAGAGGACTTGCAATGAATACTTCTCCCATAGAAAGCCACGCGGCCGATGACATCCTTCCAGGCATCGCCTATCTGTACGCAGCATCTCGCTCGAGAATCTCTTCGCAAGGGGTGCTGCCGCGCCATCTGGGCGGCTCTCTCAAGAAAGTCATGCAGACCTATGAAAAGACCCCCGAGATCGCCGAGCTTCTGAGCAAGACCAAGAAGCGCTTCGCGCAGAAGGGCCAGGGGAAGCCGTCATCCGAGGAATTGATCGGAGAGCTTCTGGCAGAACCAACCAACCGTAGATTGATATTCAATCTCAGCGAGACCGGGTCGGTTCCTTCAGTAGAGCGGGGGGCTTTAGAGCGGTTCATCAAGCAGTACAGTCTTTCGGCGCCAAAGCAGTTCGACGAGGAAGTATTCGCTCGCGAAGTCCCGTGGGCGGCGCAGTGGCTTGAAAGAGAAGCGGCACAGGAGCCCCTTTCCCGTGAAGGCGCGCGCTGGCTAATGCTGGCGGTGGAGATTGAGCGTCTCGTTGGTGAAGATCGCATCCCCGGGCTGCATCGGCTGGAGAAGTTCGAAGTATTCCTGCTGGCGCTGGTGGCCCTGGCGACATTATGCGGCTGGCAGGGGGTCATCCGCCATTACCTGGATAGTTCCGAGGAGTTCCGTTTCGGCTTCGCCGAGATCATGAAAGACGAGAGGGACAACCTCGTCGAAGGCTCCTCTGGCATGGAGGTTAAGGGCGGGGCGCTCAGTGAAGCCATGGAGAAGGTCAACGACCTTGTCTGCTGGTGGGACGATCTAAAGAACGCCGTCTTTCGCCAGATGCCGCGATTCGCAAGTCTTGAGGCGGCGGCGCGAATGGACGACATCATCGGCCCGCACGCCGCTCTTCGAACCGCACTGCCAGAGGCTGTGCTTGAGGAGATCAGCCTGGGTGGCCCTCTGCAAAAGACGCTCGATCGGCTCAACGAGACGGCCGAGAAGTATGGAATCCCCACCGGAAAATTCCGTACGGATCAGATTTGCAAGGAGTATGTCGGCTGGTATCACGCCTGCGAAACGCTCTGGGATTACGCCACATTGCATCGAGACGTGTTCGAGCGGATCACCAGCACGATCCCGGTTCTCTTGCACCAGTTCCCGGAGGCAGAGCAGGCGATCCACGACGCGGCGCAAGACGTTACGCGCTACAGCAAGGATCCGGTGCTTCATGCCGCCGATCTCTCCAAGGCAACAGCGAAGCTGGAGGCGGCGAAGCTGTCGATCAGTGATGCGCTGGAGGAGGTCTGCGCGTGCTACGCAGGGGTCTCTGAATGGCGCAAAGGGGAGGTTTTTGACAGAGGCTCAGCGGAGCCGTCGGTGCAGGCTGACCCCCAGGAGCATCAGGCGCGGGAACTGGAGAAAGCGCTCGAAGAGGTCTCGTTGGGCAAGCGTCAGCTGGAGGTCGAGCTGGCGAAGGCGCGTGACCGGGAGGCTGAGGCGCTCAAGGAGGCCGCTCAAGCCAAAGCGGAGGCGTTCGATCTGCGCCAGCGCGTCGAGGCCGGCGAGGCGCGGCTGAAACAATCCCTGGAGGGCCAGGAGCGCGACCCGCGATGGCAGGATGTGCGCGAATGCCTGTCCGGCAGCCCGACTCCCGAGCAGGTGCTGCGGGCTGTCGAATGGCTGTGGGGTGATCGCGTCCGGATCCTGGACTCCGCCTACGAGAGCGCTGCGCAGGTGCCCGGCTTTGAGTATGGGGCACGGATGTTCGGTCTTCTCAGGACCCTGGTGACCGATTACGTGGATTCTCTGCGAAGCGGCCGGCCTGACGCGGAAGCCCGCGAGTGGCTTGGCGAGGCTTATCGCGCCACGGAGTCAGAGACGATCCGCAAGAGCAAGGCGCTGGCTCAAAAGCGCCATTTTTTCTACAAGGGCAAGAGCAGGGCGATGTTCGCGCACCTCGGTATCGGGGTGGCCGATAACATCGAGCGGACCCTGCGGGTGCATTTTCTTTGGGATGCCGAGGATCGTATGGTCGTGATCGGCCATGCTGGAAAACACCTGCCTTTGAAGTAGGCAAGCAATGTTCTGCGGCGAGGTGACGGAGCCTGGTTTATCGTGTCCGCCTCGAAAGCGGGAGGCCCTTTAGGGTCCGTGGGTTCAAATCCCACCCTCGCCGCCATTTCTTCTAAGCCGAAGTAGCTCAGCCGGCCAGAGCTCCCGATTCTTGACATCCTCCTCGCCCTAAAGGACGAGGATTCCTACGGCGCTCATCCTGGCCTCGAGCCACTCCTGAGTCGCTTCGGTAGGTTCCTGCTGCTGGCGGCATTACTGCACCGCTCACTTCACAGGCGATCCGGGCTGTGCTTTCACACCCAGCGGAAGCATCCGCCGTGTCCTGCCCTTCGTCTCGCAGCTTTTGCATCCCGCGAGAGAGGATGTTGATCGCGCCGACCATGTCGGCGTTCTCCTCGAAACCGCATCCGACGCACACGAACCTGGCCTGCGTCTGGCGGTTGTCCGCCGAGACATGGCCACAGGCCGGGCATGTGCGGCTGGTATTTTGTGGTGGCACGGCCACCAACCACCCGCCTTGCCACGCCAGCTTGTAGTCCAATTGACGACGGAATTCGAACCAGCCCTGGTCGAGGATGGCCTTGTTCAGGCTGGCCTTGGCCTGAACATACCTGCCCGGTTGCTCGATGGTGCCTGCCGCGGATTGGGACATATTCCGCACCTGCAAGTCCTCGATACACACCATCGCGTGGTTTTTGCTGATCGCGGTTGAGGTCTTGTGCAGGTAGTCCCGGCGGGCATTGCCGATGCGGGCGTGAATCTTCTGGACGCGGGCCCTTGCCCGCTTCCAGTTGTTGCTGAACTTTGCTTTTCGGCTCAAGGACTGTTGCGCGTTACGCAACCTGTCCTGGTGCCGCTTGAAGCTACTCAGCGGCGCGTAGGATGTTCCGTCCGAAAGGGTGGCGAAGCGGGTGACCCCCATGTCGATACCGATGGCGCTAATAGCTTTCGGGATCGGCTGTTCCACCTCCCGCTCGGTTTGGATCGACACAAACCATTTACCCCCTGCCAGGCTGACGGTGACGTTTTTCACCACACCGGGCACCTTTCGGCTGTTGCGGTAGCGCTGCCAGCCAAGCTTGGGCAGGAAGATCCGGCTGTTGCCTTGATCGAGCTTGCAGCCTTGCGGATAGCGAAAGCTATCGGCAAGGCCTTTCTTCTTGCGGCGCGGGAAGGCGGCCCGCTTGGCGAAGAAGTTGGTATAAGCCCGCTCAAGGTCCTTGAGCGTTTGCTGGAGAGCCTGAGAGGGGGTATCGCCAAGCCAGGTGGTTTCCGTATTCCGCTTCCAGGATATCAGCTCCTTACATAGCTCTGCGTAGCCGAGCTTTTTCTCCCCGCGCTCGTAGCGTTCTTTTTGCAACGCCAGGGCCTTGTTGAATACGAATCGGCAGGAGCCGGCGAAGCGGCGCATCTGGCGCCGCTGCTCACCGTCGGGGCGTAGCTCGAACTTGAAAGCCTGTAGACGCTTCATACCGGGCAGTATAGCGACAGAAACCGCCGGCCTGCACGCGCCTTCAGGCGCGCCTCGCACACCGCGCCTTATATCCCCGCCCTGAAGGGTGAGGCTTTACGGCGCGCCAAGGTAACCGGGCGGTCGCGAGTTCGAATCTCGCCTTCGGCTCCACTTTATCCTTGTCGCCTCGTCTAGTGGTAGGACGTCTGGTTCTGGACCAGAAAACCGGGGTTCGAGTCCCTGGGCGACAGCCAATCACGCGCGTGTGGTGGAACAGGTAGACACGCCTGCTTCAAAACCAGGTGGCCGGCAGGCCGTGAGGGTTCGAGTCCCTCGGCGCGCACCAGACCCAACCTTGCAGTGCAACCCATGGTGTTCGTAGCTCAACAGGTAGAGCTCCTGGATGTGACCCAGGCAGATGTCGGTTCAACTCCGATCGGACACCCCAAATTTCACAGGAGGCGTCATGAGATCCCCATCGAGAAATCAATCGCAGTCGGGCGCCAGACGCCCTCTCACCCCGGAGACATTTCGCCCGGATCCACGCCGGCCTTTTGCCGCGCTTTGTCGTAAGAAGACGACATCCGCGGCGCAGGCCGGCTGGCACGTGCTCGCGCAAGAGGAGAGCCGCTTTGCGCTGAATCAGCGCATCGAGGCGCATCGCGCCAACCCTGTCAACTTCGGGCTGTTCGAGTACCGCGTTCTCGCTTGAGGAGACTCGACCACGGCGCCGCGCTGCGGATGTCAGCCAGGGCGGGCGATTCGCTACACCTGGGCGCAGGCGCCTTGCTCCTTTGCGGGGTAGGGCGCTGATAGATATACATGCGCGCGGCGCGCGCGAACTGGAGATTTCGAGAATGAAGCCCATCACGCATACGCAGCTCTGCGAGCTCGCCACGAGGTGGTTGAAGCGCCCGCAAAGCGCAGGAGGGCCAGGGTGCAGGATTGCCTTCAGTGAAGCCAGGAGCGGGCACGAGGGGGAGATCCCAGATGCCATCGGCTTCAGGTACCAGGGGGGTCACCCGCTGGACGGATCCACCGTGGTCGAAGTCAAGGTGACTCGCGGCGATTTCCTGGCGGATCGGCGAAAGCCGCACCGAAACGGAGACAGGGTCGGACTGGGGCGGTGGCGCTACTACCTGTGCCCGCAGGGCGTGATTACCCCTGACGACCTCCCGGATGGCTGGGGATTGCTCCTGGTGACCTCCAGAGGCGGGATCAAGGCCGCGGCCGGCCCGGCGGCGCAGCTTCGCTACCACAACGCCAAAGCGGCCTATGGTGAGTACGAGAAGGCGCTGCTGGCGATGCAGTTCGAGCGGTCTGTCGAAGGTGAGCTGTTCCTGATGACCGAGATGCTCTCTCGCGTTGGAGACCCGGAAGCGCTCAACCAGAGACTGCGGGCCGCCGAGGGGGCGAATCAACGCATCCTCAGGGATCTTGACAGGAGGGGCGAGAAGATCAGGGCGCTCAAGACGGACCTCTCGAATGCACGCTTTGAGCTCAACCAGGTGAGAAAGCAGATTGCGGGCGCCGCTTAGGCGAGCGTGCGTGATGGGCTTGGGTGCGCCGCGTCCTCGACAAACGGTGCCTACAGGTGCTATACTTTGACAATACCCGGGGGTGTTTCGGCTTCGACGAGGCTTATCAACTCCGTGGTGCGTGCCGGAAGAGTGTGCCTTCCGCCTGCCGTTAAGAGGCAGGGTCAACACACAAAAGCTATAGCTGCCAACGACGACAGCTTCGATCGCGCCCTCGCGGCCTGATCTGCCCGATTAACGCTCGCGCGTTGGCGTGATCGGGTATCGATTAAACGCGCAACAGGCAAGCACTTCAGCCCTTCGGTTCTTTGCCTGATACAAGAGGGGTTCGTTAGGCAGGCGCCGTCGGCGGGCGTAGTGCCTGATGTATTCAACCGCTGACTACGCACGTAGAACCACGCAGTGAGATGTGTTTCGGACACGGGTTCGACTCCCGTCACCTCCACCAATTTTCCCTCACGGAGATCGCTCATGAAGAGTATTCTGACAACAGGCGCCGAATGGAAGCGGTTTCTCTCCGATCACCAGTTTTGGCCGCCCACGGTCACCTTTCGTAATGCCCTCATAGAGATCGACGGGCAGCGCGCAGATGCGGCCGAGATCGCCCGGCTCGATGATATTCCGAACGATGCCTCGATGAAGGTTTCTGGCGGGGCTGTTTATCAGGAAGGGCAGGAGATCCCAATCAAGACGCTGAAATCGCACTTCAACAAGTGGCGGCGCCAGATCAAAAAGGTCTGCCTGGTGATCGAATGTCCTGCGGACAAGGCGGAGGTTATTCGCAAGGCGGCGCTGGAGCAGGGCGCAAAGATTCTTTAAGGAGAGATACAATGGCAACAAAAGAACATGTACTGGCGCTTGCGGATGCGGCTCTCAAAGGGGAGCGCGACAGGGTTTCAAGCATCTGTCAGCAGATCATCGCGCGCGAGCGTCAGGGATCGACACTGAAGCGAGCCCTGGCCCACAAGCTCAACAGCATAACCAGGCGCCCTGAGATGGTCGAGCTCGACCCCAAGGTGAGGCCTCTCGTCTTGGAGCAGAGCGCGCGGATCGATCTGTCCGGCGTGGTGCTCGATGAGGGCGCAAAGGACGCGGTGGAGAGCTTCCTTGATGAGCGCCGATACGCAGAGCAGATCAAGGCCGCAGGCTTGCCCGTCCCCCACAAGCTCCTGCTGTCAGGTCCTCCAGGAAACGGCAAGACAACCCTTGCCGCGGCGATTGCCAAGGAACTGGGCCTGCCGTTCTGGGTGGCCGATTTCTCCTCGATCATCTCGAGCATGCTGGGTGAGACCGGCGCGAAGCTCGCGAAGCTCTTTCGGGCCGCATCCTCTCACTCGGTGGTGCTTTTCATTGATGAGCTCGAAACAGTGCTGACCGAGCGCGATGGCGGCGGCCGGGATGTCGGGGAAGTGGGCAGGGTGGTCTCGACGCTCCTTCTTGAGATCGACCGCCTGCCGGACAACGTGATCCTCATCGGGGCGACGAATCACGAGGAGCTCTTGGATCGCGCGGTGGTTCGTCGGTTCAATACCCGTGTCGAGCTGTCGGCGCCAAGCGTGGAGCTCGCAAGGAGATGGCTTCGAGGGTTTGCTGAGACCGTCCCAGGGATCCCGGTGCTTGAGCACCAGGACGAACTCCTTTCGCAATCGCCGCCACGCTCGATCTCGGCACTTGAGGAGCAGGTCACGCGCTGGTGTCGGCAGTGGGTTATCGAGAAAACCCGGCGGCAGAGCTCGGCAGATATCAAGGTCGGTGCCCGGGTCTGGTACGACGCTGATCCGCAAGGGATGAGCGGCACGATCATCGGGATTGTGCGCGATCGAGAGCAAGGCCCTGCTTTCGAGGTCGAATTCGACGGCCAGTATGAGCACAAGAGCATGGTGGTCGAGCGCGAGGAGCTCGCGCTGCTCTGAGCCTGACGTGGGCCCTTCTGTTCGGTCTCCTCGATAGCGCCAGGTCTTCTCTTGACTGTGTGCCGCCAGGCGGCGCCGGCGGTTTCGCTATACCTCCTGAGGCCAACACCAAGGAGTAGCTATGAGGATTATTGAAGCAGGTAGTGGCGGGGGAGTGGATCTGGCGGAGCACGATGAGCCGTTCTTTGCCCCGGCCGACACGGATGCCCTTGATGTTCTTGTTGCGAAGTATGACGCGGAGAGGGCAAATCTGGAGAGAGTCGAGGAATTCATGGCGTCTGGCGAGATGCGCTCAGCGGTCTCGTACTTCATGGAAGGAGCTGACATCGAGGGCTATGCGATACGGAATATCGCGAGTCTCTTTCAGAAGGAGCCGGCGATCGGTGCGCTGAACAGCGCGTACTGGCAACGGGCTTTGAATCTGACCGATGTCATGGACTTCATGCCCAGTGCAAGGCGTACGGAGTGGTATGAGCAGATCAAGGCGCGAAAGACCCCGGAGTTCACCTCCGAGACGGTCAGGGCGACGATCAATACCCTCCTGAATCAGCGCGCGGAATTCCTGGCCGAGATGGTCGACGGTATCTTCTACGGGCTGTCTGGCGAGCATGTGACCAATCAGCCGGAAGGGTTCTCCAAGCGCATGATCATCGACTATGTCGTTGACAGCTACGGGTTTACCCATCGCAAATCCGGCCTGATCCATGATCTCCGGTTCGTGATCGCAAAGTTCATGGGGCGAGATCACCCCTTCCAGGGTTCGTCGATGAAGCTGATCGAGCATGTCCGCAAGGTTCCGGGGCAGTGGAACTGGGTGGACGGCGGCGCATTTCGCATCCGGATCTACAAGAAAGGTACGGCGCATCTGGAGGTGCACCCGCACCTGGCCTATCGGCTGAACCAGATCCTGTCGCACCGCTACCCTAATGCGATCCCGTCGCAGTTTCGCAAGAAGCCCGAGAAGATCGCGAAAGACAAGACCTTTGTGCTCATCGAAGACCCGATCCCGTTCAGCGTATTGAAGGTGATCGCGGATGGTCGCGTGGACGGGTTTCACTGGAGGGCTCCGTATGATCACCAATCTCTTGACAAGCACATCAAGAGGAGGGTGGCGACCATTATGGAGGCACTCGGTGGCGCTCGTGAGGGAGGCGATTGCTGGAGGTTCGCTTATGTGGTTGACGATGTCATCGGCGAGGTGCTGACCCGCGGCATGATTCCGAACCACAAGTCCCACCAGTTCTATCCGACACCGGAGGAGCTTGCTGAGTCGCTTGCGGCCATGATTGACATCGGTCCTGAGGATCGCTGCCTGGAACCGAGCGCAGGACACGGGAGTCTCGCGGCGCATTTGCCGAAAGACCGCACGCTCTGTGTCGAGGTGAGCCCCACGCACGCGAAGATCCTGGAGGCGAGCGGCTACGAGGTGATCCCTGGGGATTTCCTGGAGCAGGCGCAGCATATCGCGCCGGTCGACGTAGTGCTCATGAACCCGCCATTTGGGGAGGGCAGGGCGGAAGCCCACCTTCGTGCGGCGCTCGGGCTTCTCAAACCCGGGGGGCGGCTGGCAGCGATTCTGCCGGCGAGCATGGCTCGAAAGTTCAGCATATCAGGCTACGATCTCCATTGGACGGCGCCGATCACCGGGGCGTTCGAGGGCACGGGCGTTTCGGTTGTCCAATTGCAGGCGAAGCGTCTGTAGCACACGCATCATGCGTTGATCTTTGACGCATTCAATCACACACCCCTTTAACCGTCTGGTTTCAGGGGTGTTTTCTATTCGGGCTACGCTGATCCCCTCTGGTGTCTATACGAAGCAGGCCCGTATCAAGACACAGGATTGACATCCTCCCCGGCCTGAAGGCCGGGGATTCCTACGGCGCTCAGGCGAGGCGTCGAGCCACTCCTGAGTCGCTTCGGTAGGTTCCTGCTGCTGGCGGCATTACTGCACCGCTCACTTCACAGGCGATCCGGGCTGTGCTTTCACACCCAGCGGAAGCATCCGCCGTGTCCTGCCCTTCGTCTCGCAGCTTTTGCATCCCGCGAGAGAGGATGTTGATCGCGCCGACCATGTCGGCGTTCTCCTCGAAACCGCATCCGACGCACACGAACCTGGCCTGCGTCTGGCGGTTGTCCGCCGAGACATGGCCACAGGCCGGGCATGTGCGGCTGGTATTTTGTGGTGGCACGGCCACCAACCACCCGCCTTGCCACGCCAGCTTGTAGTCCAATTGACGACGGAATTCGAACCAGCCCTGGTCGAGGATGGCCTTGTTCAGGCTGGCCTTGGCCTGAACATACCTGCCCGGTTGCTCGATGGTGCCTGCCGCGGATTGGGATATATTCCGCACCTGCAAGTCCTCGATACACACCATCGCGTGGTTTTTGCTGATCGCGGTTGAGGTCTTGTGCAGGTAGTCCCGGCGGGCATTGCCGATGCGGGCGTGAATCTTCTGGACGCGGGCCCTTGCCCGCTTCCAGTTGTTGCTGAACTTTGCTTTTCGGCTCAAGGACTGTTGCGCGTTACGCAACCTGTCCTGGTGCCGCTTGAAGCTACTCAGCGGCGCGTAGGATGTTCCGTCCGAAAGGGTGGCGAAGCGGGTGACCCCCATGTCGATACCGATGGCGCTAATAGCTTTCGGGATCGGCTGTTCCACCTCCCGCTCGGTTTGGATCGACACAAACCATTTACCCCCTGCCAGGCTGACGGTGACGTTTTTCACCACACCGGGCACCTTTCGGCTGTTGCGGTAGCGCTGCCAGCCAAGCTTGGGCAGGAAGATCCGGCTGTTGCCTTGATCGAGCTTGCAGCCTTGCGGATAGCGAAAGCTATCGGCAAGGCCTTTCTTCTTGCGGCGCGGGAAGGCGGCCCGCTTGGCGAAGAAGTTGGTATAAGCCCGCTCAAGGTCCTTGAGCGTTTGCTGGAGAGCCTGAGAGGGGGTATCGCCAAGCCAGGTGGTTTCCGTATTCCGCTTCCAGGATATCAGCTCCTTACATAGCTCTGCGTAGCCGAGCTTTTTCTCCCCGCGCTCGTAGCGTTCTTTTTGCAACGCCAGGGCCTTGTTGAATACGAATCGGCAGGAGCCGGCGAAGCGGCGCATCTGGCGCCGCTGCTCACCGTCGGGGCGTAGCTCGAACTTGAAAGCCTGTAGACGCTTCATACCGGGCAGTATAGCGACAGAAACCGCCGGCCTGCACGCGCCTTCAGGCGCGCCTCGCACACCGCGCCTTATATCCCCGCCCTGAAGGGTGAGGCTTTACGGCGCGCCAAGGTAAAACCATGAAGCGCAAGAGCAGCGAAAAATCTCTGATCGAGCGTATCCTGAATACGCTCTTTGGTGAGCGGTGCAGTGCCTGCGGGTCGCGCGATACTGTGCGCGGCAACAACTGGACCCGCGGCTGGAATCATCTGTGCAAGCAAGCGCACGGTGGCGCCGGGCTGTATTGCAAACACTGCCAGCATATCGAGTTCGATGTACCCAAAGAGGTCTACGAGGCCCGCCTGCCTGAGTGGTGTGATCTCAGGCGCTGAGTACACCCAGGCGACACCTTCGGCTCGCCAAGTAACCATCCAGCACCATTGAGCCGACTCGACACTTTCCTTTATCCATCCCCTCCAACCCGACGGTTGAAGGGGATTGTTTTTCCTGGGTTCCGGTCCAGAGGCGTCGGCGATGCCCGCAATGAGCACAAAAAACCTCTCGCCGCCAAGACGGTAGCGAGAGGGTGGTAGAGCTTAAGACTTGAACTTGCTCTCCAATCGCTTCAGCAGCCACGTGTACTTCTTCATGGTGCGATATGCGCTTTCATGGCGCACATAGTACACATAGTCGGCCAGCACCTGATCCTCGGGGTAATGCCTTGGAACATCCGCATGCCCGTGGCGCTCTACGAACAGCTTCAAGCGTCGATCAAGCTCACGGCGCGGCAACTGGCGACCGAAGGGGTTAAGCCCCAGGGACTCAAGCTGACGCAACTGCCAAGGCGTCAAGCGACCAGCCTTGGCGGCACGCTGGGCCTGCTTGGCAAAGATAGCCAGGCGCGGATCCTGCGGGTAGCTCGACGGGACCATCCCGTGACCGTGCATCGCGTGAAACACCGATAGCCGCCGCATGCCTTCATCGAAGGAGGGGAGTACCGTCGGGTAGACATCGATGGCGTTCAGAAGCCAGGTCTGCTCCTTCGTCAACGGCTTGCGGTCCCGGCTCCCTCCCTTCATAGCGGTGCGCTGGTTCTGCAACCACTGGTAGAGACGTCGATCTTCCTTTTGCGTGACGTTCGGGTGACCGTTCTTCTCGTGGTAATCCCGAAGCAGCTCGTACATCTCTATCCACGGCTTTGGCGTGACACCTGGGCGGCCCCAGTCAAAGCCGAGCGAGCGCAGCATGCCGGCCTTGTATTGGCTGAGCTGGCCCTTCCTGTGTTGCATCCGAAGACAGTGAACCCACATCGCCAGGTAGCCGAAATCGGGATCTTTTTCCCGGTACAGGCTGTAGGGGACGTTGGCGTTGCCGTGATGGTCCTTGTACATCGACAGCTGGGCGTACAGGTAGCCCCAGCAGTAGGCGTTTCCTCCGCAGTACCAGAGGAACCCGGAGGCGTCGAGCATGGCCTTTCGTCTCGGGTCGAGAAGCCCTTTGCGATACATGTGGCGCTGGGTTCGCACCCATTCAGCCAGCCCTTTGTTCCGGGAAGGCTTGATGACCACATGCCGGCCGCTTTCCTCGACGTGATCCAGATACTCCTTATAGTGCTGAGACCATTTCCTGTGAGCCTCTTTGCGCAGCGTTTCAGAGACTGATCCTGTCATTTTCATGCCTCGTTGTATTGTGTTGTCCTCAGGAGGTATAGGGAATGGGCGCGAACCCAGGGCAGGGCGTGGAAGAAGGGGTGCTGCATAAAAAAGCCCCTCACCTCGCGGTAAGGGGCTGGGTTGCAATGAAAGGTTGTGCGGTTACGCGACAGCCTTGGTTGATGTCTTTTCGAACAACGCCTTGATCTCGAGAATGGGCTGATCGAGCCGCCCCTCATCGAGCAACCCGAGCATGAACTCGAGCACCTGGCGCTGATGATTCTCGGTGAGACCGAGACGCTCGGCGGTCGGAAGCTCAAGCCCCTTCTCACGGGCCTTGATGAGCCTGTCCTTGACAGAGCGCATCTTCTTCCACCATCCGTAAGCAAAGCACTTGACCTTCACGTGGCGCCCGGCAGCGTCCTCGAGCACAAAGCCCTCGACCTCCTGGCCGCGATAGGAATACTTGCGGCTGCTCGCCTGCTTGTACCACCCCACCAGGGCCCGGTCATCCTTGATCTCGGTGACACGCTCCTTGTGCTCAAGGCGAAAGCGCTTGGCAATCACCTTGACCGCGTCAAAAGGCAGCTTTTCAAAGCTCTCGCTGCGCCGGATCAGATCCAGCAGCACGACCTTTCGAGAGGCATAGCGCACCAGGTGCGGATCCCGCTCGGGGTCGATGACCTCAAAGACCGCGGTCACGCCGGCGTCCCTGAGATAGCGCCCGAAACGCTCAAGCGCCACAGGGCCCAGGGTCTCACCCAGGATCTCCCTGAACCAGGAGGCGAACTCTCCCTCAGGAGTGCTCTTGGAGGACAGAAACAGCCGACCCTCCTCCTCGTGGTACCCGGCGATGCCGAGAAACCCGTTCTCCTTGAGATAGACCGTCACCGGATAGACCAGATCCTCTGCAAGGCGGTCGATCTGGGTTTCTTCCCGCTCCCCGATGTTGAAGAATTTGTCATAGCCCCGGGAGATGATCCTGCGCGTCTTCGGGTCCACGAAAAGCCCCCTGGCCTTGACGGTGACATCATCCCAGACCCCCTTATAGAAGGCCTTGGGTGTGAAGGCGTAGGAGCGCACGGATCCGAAATCCTTGACCCGAACGTAGCTCGAGGCCTCCAGCTTCTCCGTCATCTGCTCAGAAATCAGGCAGTCGTCCTTGATCTCCGGATAATGCGCCCGGAGAATCGCACCGCGCCCGCGCCGCTCCCTGGAGTCAAGGCCCTCGGTGCACCGATGGGTCTCAAAGGAAAACCCTTGAGCCGATACCGCCACGGTACGAAGGCCGCCTCCGAACTCCACCTGATCTTCCAGGTTGATGCAGCGCTCTGAGGCCTGATGAGGCAGATCGAGCGTATTGCGATGGCCATGGACCTGGTACTCGGTAGGGCCGGTATTTCGATCCCACCACTGATGCACCGGGTCTCCATAGTTGCCGACACCCTTGATCATCTGCCAGGACGGCACCAGCGCCATCTCTTCGGCGCTTGGCATGAAGGAAAGCCCGGCGTGGGTGCATAGGACTGAGATCGTACGACCCTGCTCGGCCTGCGTCCGGTAGACCATCCCATCAAGCATGGCATCAAAGATCACCCCGACACGCTCAGGCGCGAAGCCATGGCGTTCAAGCTCAGGGCGGGTGATGCGCTCGAACTCGTTGGAAACGCTCTCCATGCCTTCCGCGAAGCGCCACAGGTGAAGCTCGTGGTTGCCGCGCAGGAACGCCACGTTGGGCGCATAGAGGTAATGCTCGACAAACGCCAGCACCTTGGCGTTCTCCGGGCCACGATCGATATAGTCGCCGTGGAACACGTAGAACACGTCCGGATCGAGCGCCTTTGCGTCAAGCGCACTCAGCAGCGCACTGTAAACCCCGTGGATATCCCCGATATGGATCACCCGCTTGTAGCCGGCAAGATCCCTGGGAGGCCGATTGAGCACCTCGCGAATCTCTCCAGGGCGGATGACCCGCATACCGGAAGGGGCCTTGAATCTCGAGAGCTCCTCGATCATGCGATCGATCGAAGTCATCGGCACCTTCCTGTAGGGCGGCCGAGTATGCTCGTTACGCTCACGAAGCGTCTCGCGGTCGAACGGGAACTGAACCAGCGTGCACCGGTAGCGGTACTTGCGGGCCAGCTGCCGGTAGCGCTCCAGCTCGGATGATTTGGTGTGCGTGGCGTCAACCACCACCAACTCGCCCCGACCCATGCGCTCATCGAGACACTCAAAGAGCAGCTGCCAGACCGCAGCCGCCTGACTCTGGTCGATCATAAACCCACCCTCGGGACTCGCAACAGCGCCGCTCTTGATGAGTCGGATCGTGTCGGAGCTGAGCGTGTAGGGCGAAAGCCCCTGGGTTTCTGTGAAATAGCTCTTCCCGCACCCGGCGGGGCCCTGCAAGACAATCAACTCACGCATTACTTGCCCTCCTGAGAATGAATTGTCGCTCACTCAGATATAGGGAATCGTGCGCGGAGGGCGTGAGCCCGGTGCTCGGTATGCGGCCCGTGGGTCGCTATACCAGGGAGAACCCAAGACAGGAGAACCAAGATGGCGCCAGGGCAAGTGAGTCAGCTTTTCAAGAGTGATGAGCAGGACCGGGTCGAGGAAGACCGGATTATCGAGCAGGCGCTGGAGATTCTTCAGAGCAGGCTCGTCGAGAAGGAGTATGCGATTCACGGTACTGAGGATCTCTACAAGTACCTCAGGCTTCGTCTCACCCCTCTCGAACATGAGGTGTTCTTTGTCATCTTCCTTGATGTGCGTAACCGCATCATCGCAATGCAGGAGATGTTTCGAGGAACCATCGACGGGGCTAGTGTCCATCCGCGAGAAGTCGTCAAGGAGGCACTCTCCTTGAACGCAGGCGCCGCGATCTTTGCGCATAATCACCCATCCGGGGTCGCGGAGCCTTCAAGATCGGACGAGGCTATTACCCAGAAGCTGTCCGGAGCATTGAAGCTGGTGGGTGTGGATGTCCTGGATCATGTGATCATCGGAGATAGCACGCAGGTCAGCTTTGCGGAGAGAGGGATGATCTGAAACTTGCGTCATTGAAAACGAAACCCCCACCAAATTGGTGGGGGTTTATTGAGTGAGCTAGATCTGTTCGCGAATGCGTTCAAATACCTCGGAACGAGGCATCTCCTCCCTTGCGGCGAAAATCGAGATCTCTGCATTGCGGCAGTAATCGATCTTCTCATTCATCGAGGCCTGATCCCAGGCTTTCTCGACTTCCTCGCTTTCGAGGAACGAGTGAAGCTCATCGTCGATGATTGGGTAGTCGGCCATCGCGTCGAGGATGTCGCCGGCGGTCTTCAGGATCACGTAAGGCGCGTCCGAACGTACGCCAAGGTACTCCACCCAGCCACAGCCCCAGTGCCGAGCGCGCCAGGTGTACACGTATTCCCTGTGCATGTCACCAAGGCACGGCGCGTCACCGAAAGGTTTCGCGGCGCTCTCCAGCGCGCTCTTGAATGCCTCGAAGTTGGCTCTCTCCAGCAACTTGGAGTCGCGGTTGTAGGAGGCGACCACGTAATCCCCATCCGGGGAGAACCCGCCGTAGGAGCTCGGGTGCGCCCACCTGTAGGGCTTGAGGGTCTCGATCAAGGAGGGGTCTTCTTTCTGAATATCCATTTGAACCTCTGTTTGGCTTTGGACCTTTCATGTCTAGCGAATCCCGCCGGAGAAGGCGTTCCCTATACCTCTTGAGGTCAACGCATACAGGAGATGGAGATGGATCGAGAGATCGAGCTTCCAAGCTATAACGAGATTTTCCGCGTGCTGTCAGGCTACGCGGATCTCTCTGGAGAGAATCTTCGCGCTCTGTGCTTCCCTGAGGGGCACATGGACGTGGAGAACTGGCCGCTTGTTGTGAGTGGCCAGGCCGTGGCGAGCGCAGTCCTACACCTTCTCGGTATAGGGCCGCTGGTCATCAAAGATATCGACGTGTTCTACCCGGATCTTACCGAACACGGCCCTGGTTTCAGGGTGGAGAATCCACATGCCGCGGGCAACCTGGAGAACGGCTGGCGTCACGATGACTCGATGTACATCGCGCGCGACCCAACCCCGGTCCCCTGTCTGGATAATGATGCGGAGTATGATCTGATCGGAGTCATCAACTCGGAGAAGGTCAGCTACATGGTCAAAAGAACGATGACCGCGGGGATTCTGAATCTCATCGAGGTCAACGCTTACGGGCCTGAAGAGCGCGAGATGTTTGGACCCGAACTGATCAAAAGGTTTGATCTGAACTGCGTTCAGGTGGCGCTCGACCTTAATCGCAAGGAGGTGTGCTGTACCGGGGAGTTTCTCGAATTCCTGCGCAGTTACGAGCTCAGGATAACCAGAGCCACCACGCCGTATCGGACCTTGGTCAGGTACTTTGACAAGAAGCGTCAGCTGGGCTGCTACGGCAATGACAGGCGGGCTCTCGAGCTGGTCGCGACTACGCTTCAGGCGGTCAAGTACCGGCAGGTGGTCCGCCAGGAGTTCGATGAGTCATCGCAGACAATGATGTCGTGCAGCGAGATCTCGGATCTGTGCGCTCACCCGAAAGATGATGATTTCCTCAAGCAGCGCTTCGGGAGGTATCTCAACAAGCGCGTGGGACTGACGACGGAGCGATTCCGTGAGCTCTTCTCGCGCAAGATCATGGAGCGATCGCTTGAGTACCCGATCCTTCAGAAGGTATTCAGGCTTGTAGAACGGCCCGTCGCGAGCGTGATCAAGGCGGACCCGCGTTATGCCCTTTGGCGCCGCGAGTCCCCCGCAGGTGACTCCCTTTGGGGGGTATCCGAGATCAACCAGGCGTTTGTGCGTGAGGATTGGCTTGAGCAGATGCGCAACACGGACGCGCTGGGCAGTGAGCCGGTGGTGCTGTTGCAGAGCTACAGGCTCGACCTGGGGATGTGGTCCAAGGCGGTGATCGAGCAGTATCACAGGCTCTTGGCATGCCACGGAAGCAAGCCAGGGAGCCTTGTCTACGCTGTTCTTCTGAACAGGGGGCCGCAGTTTATCCTGGAGCGCCCCGACAAGGTACTCCTTGCCAGGCTCGACAGGATCGGGCGTGAGCATCCCACGGCGATCACTCAGTTCACGCATTTGCCTGTCCCGAAGCTGCGAACGCTGATCGATGGCGTGCTTCGTATGACGGCGAAATACGGGCCGATTGTCTACGGAGCCCTGGAGACCGTTTCTCAGCCTTCAGGCCCACAGTATATCGATGTGTTGAGGGTGCTGCGCTCCAGATTGCGTGGAGACATGACTGTTGAGGATTACCTGGAGGTTCTGGACGGGTATATCCAGAGCGAGCTCGAGCAGATGAATCGCACCCTGGCGGAGCCGTTTTTCGGGGCTGTCACGCTGGAGATCGAGGATCCCGAGCGGGTTCGCGTAGAAGAGCTCGTTACAGGGACCAGGCTGTATGAGGAAGGCGTGCGAATGCACCATTGCGTGGGCGGCTACATGCATGCCGTGGAGAAAGGGAGCAGTCGCATCTTCTCGCTGACGCAGTGCAACACGGGCGAGCGGGTCACGCTGGAGCTGAAGATGGCTCAGGGCGGGGCGCGAATCGCTCAGAACAGGGGGCCTTATAATCGAGAGGCGCCGGAGACTTTGCGTCAAGCAGCGCAGGTATTGTGCGATCAGGTCAACACCCTTCTGAATCAGGACGCCGATCCGTATCCGGATCACGAGCAGGTGTGGCGACCCGTGCCAATGCCTCAGGTGCCGATCGAGGAACAGAGCATCCCGTTTTAGATTTTTCCCTTCCCTGGAAGGCACCCCTCAGGCTTTTGCTTGAGGGGTTTTTTGTGCTTTTCGCTATACGTGGCACACACATGAGGATCTCGTATTCGGAGGAGCATTACGATGGCTTGTGAGGACTTGGTAGTAGGGGATGCGAGGCGCACGGAGGAGGGCGGTATTGTGGTGGTGATGCCGCTGGAGTGGCTCGAAGACTACGGCCTGATCCTGGGTGAGTTTCGACGACAGATCATGAAGGAGGCGGGCGCCACTGATGAGTTTGGCATGGGCGAGCGGGTCGCCGATATCGCAAAGATTGTGGAGCGGGTGCGCGCAGAGCACGATCCCGCTGACGCAAGCGCCGACCCCTCAAGGAGGGATGCCGTATGAGATATGCGACCAAGCAAGGCGAGCCGATCGTGATGGAGCGCCTTGAGGACACCGAGCCGCATAATCGGGGATGGGTGGTTCATTCGGTGGATGCCTGGATCGGCCGCAGCCGGGCGGGCTATCTGAAGATCAGCTACATCCCGCGGGAGAATCTCAAGGCACTCTATAAGCACGGCATCTGGGATTGGCTGAGGAAGATCAAGGGCCGAGTCGGCATGTCTTTTGGTGTTGGCACGCTGGAGTTCGCGAAACAGGCGGCGCTTGGCTTTTGTAGCTACGACACCTATCTCAAGCTGGAGCGCGGCGAGATGCCGATCGACGAGGCGCTCGAGCTTCTCGAGGCCGTTGAGCGCCGACATCAGAGGTCGTACAGGGAGTTTCTGGGCTGGTTTGTGGACAAGCCGGTGGTCGACTTTGTGGGTGTCGAGGAAGAGTGGCGCAGACGAGGCATCGGCACCGCTCTGTACATCGAAGCTACGCGCTGGATGAATGAACGCAATCTGCGCCTCTACGGATCCACTTGCGTGGTTCCAGGTGGAGGCGCCGAGGAGACCTGGCGGGCACTGTCAAAGGCCTATTCTGTTGCGCACCACATGGGGCACTGGGGGAGGAATCGGGTACCTCGTCGGTATCTCGAACTTTCCGAAGCTCTCCGTGAGGCTGCCTGAGCCCGTTTGGCGTGAGCATGATCAATTCCGCACCCCTCTCGCAGGGGTGCTTTCTTTTGCCGGCCGCCGGGGCGGCCCCATCAAACGTAGAACGTCACCACCTCTGCGCCACCCGAGCGCTTCAAGTTAGACTCGGTTGCGTCGAGATAGAGGTACCAGGCCTGTTCTGTGATCGGCCTCGGCTCGGAGAAGGCGGCGGGGGTCAGAAGGGCGAGGTTGTCTCCGCGCTGCGGATCCCGGACCGATTCGTAACGGATGATCTCTATCCCGTCCTGGCGCGCCGCATCGGCCAGCGCCTGAGTGGAGGAGTAATCCTCAGGGTGAACCCAGAGCGCGCGATCGGCATCGAGCGGCGGGCGCGTCAGATCGAGCTGGAGATCGCTCTCATAGGCAATGCAGAATACGGTGAGCAGTCCGGGGTTGCGCGGCAGAGGCGTGCCGGGGGAGGCATCCAGGAAGCGCCGGCGCCAGTAGGCGCACTCAGCCATCGCGGCGCGCTTCTCAGGGGCGCAGTAGAAGACGCCGCGGCCATCATCCGCGCGGCGAAATCGGGACCCCCAGGGAGAGGGTGGATAGTAGCGAAAGGGGGTCTTCAGGAGGTAATGTAGGTGCTCGGTGCCGGGTGGGTACGGGGGCTTGCTTTGCTCGACCAGGTCCTCAAGCACCAGCTGCTCTTCCTGCGTATCGACCACCTTGCGCGTGGAGAACGTGTGCTGGTGCTCCACCACCCTCCAGGCCTCGCCGGCAGCGGGCTGGGCTTCAGACGCGAGCGCGATGTGCGTCCACATAGGCGACCAGTCGGGCAAGATCGGCCACCTGCCCGATCATATTGACGGGGGCCTCATGCAGATCCTTGTTGGGGTTTCGCATCCATGCCTGAAGGGAGCGCTCATCTCCGCCCATGAGCGCATCCAGGCCGCGGTAGAGTCGAACCAGCAACAAGGCCAGCTCCCAGGACTTGTCTCCAGGATCGAGCTGGTACTTGCCGGCGTGCATGCGGCTCAGCGTCGCCGGGCTCAACCCGATGGCGGCGCCGAGCTGGCTGCGCTTGAGGCCAAGTAGGTCCGCGGCGCGCAGAACAGCCTTTGTCAGGACCTGCGCGCGGGTCGGCGGTGAATGCCTGGTGTGTTGCGTGTCGGTACTCAGCATGGCTGTGATCTCCCGCTAAGTATATTCTAGGGAAACGATAGCACATAAATTGTGCAGCAGAAACGCTCAAGGCCTCGATTTTTCCCATGTGCTGCCAATTTTGCGTGGATATCCGTTAAAATAACATTATTACGGATTTTAGAGCCCACCCTGCCCAGAGGTCCCCCATGGCAAAATCCGGCCAGGCACGCGTACCCACCGCCGAGCAGCAGCGTCATCTCTTCGATGTGATCCGCGAGCACCGCCATCCCGAGAAGAACACGGCCATCATGCAGGTGAGCTTCAAGCTTGGCCTGCGTGCCCAGGAGATCGCGCTGCTCCAGATCAAGGAGGTGGCTCATCTTGCGCCCACGGGCAAGGATTTCAGGCTTCTGGAGGTCCTGAGTCTGCCTGCGTCCTACACCAAGGGCGCGAACGCCATGGGTCGATCCAAAAGCCGTTACCAGCGCAGGGCTGTGAGCTTCAGCGTCGAGGACTTCGCCAAGATTCTGCGCGAGGTAGAGAAACAGGCCAAGGCTGGCGCCGAGATCGACCCAGAGGATTTCTATCCAAACGTCAAGAAACATAAAGGCAACGCGCGCGATCTCCCCATGGTCGATGGCGTGTTACGGGAGGCCCTGGAGGACCATCTACGCGTGCGATTGGACAAGGCCAGAGTCCTTCGTCCCACGGACCCGCTGTTCGTGACGCAGAAAGGCGGGCCCTACTCCCCCAATACGCTCCAGGAGCACATGGCGCTGATGCTGCGGGACTGGGCGGGGATCGAGAAGGCCAGCTCGCACAGCGGGAGGCGCTCGGTGATCACCAACGTCATCCACAAGCAGAAGAAATCGGTCAAGGTCGCCCAGAAGATCGCCGGGCATGTGAACCCCTCCACGACCCTGATCTACGAGGATCCCCCCGAAGAGCTCATCAGCGAGGCGCTGAAAGACCTCTGAGCGCGGCCAGGCTTCGTTGACAATCCCGCGAGGGCTGCCTAAGGTCTAGGTGGGGAGAGCCGGCGCCTGAGAAAGCGCCGGGTTCATTTTGGGGGCTGTCAGTGAATCCGAACACGCACCTTCGTCGATTTGCAGGGTCACGGCTTCGCGTGGCGATTCCCCTGGTCATCTGTTTTCTCGTGCTCGCAGGATGCGGCGGCGGAGGCTCGAGCTCATCGACCCCTGCCCCCGGAAATGGCGCTGCACCACCGCCCGGCGGTGAGGCCGCCCCGCTCGCGTGGGATAGCGGGGACTGGGATAGCGCCACGTGGCAATAGGATCTCTTCAGGGAGGGACCGGTGATGTTCAAACGCGCAGTGTTCTTGTCGTTCTGGCTGATGAGCGGGGCGGTATACGCCGAGCTGCCGCATACATTTCAGGCGGGACAGCCGGCTCGGGCCAGCGAAGTAAACGAGAACTTTCAAGCCCTCCTGGAGCGCTCCCTGTCCGCAGTCATCATCCACACCATAGGGGCCGATGACTCCACTGCGCCCATCGATGGGGTTGCGCACATCAACTGCCCGGAAGACACCCTCCTGTTGAGCGCGAATTGCGAATGCGATGATGCGAACGGCACCCGCAACTACGGAGTCCTGAGCACATGCACCATTGCCGGCAGCGCCGGCATCGCCGGGTGCATGCCAGAGGCGCTGCTCTACAACCCTCAGGCACGCTGGCCGCGCGCCGTGGTCTATGTTCGCTGCCTGGGCCTGGAGACCGTAGGAATGCAGTCGATCCTGTCCGATAACGAGGGCGTCTCAGCAAAGATTCAGTCCGACGAGCACGCGGACGCGTGGAACCGCATTGTGCGCCAGATACAGGATCAGAAGACCCGGCTGGGGCGCTGACCCGCAGCCCTCGAACCCGTCAGGCGGCCGGCGCGCTCGCAGCGCAATGGCGCCTGACCGACACCCTTCAATCAACCCCGCCGCCCTGCCCTGGGGCTTTCGCGGCTTCTATAAGCCGTATTTATGGTCGCGGACCGATGACGCCTTCGCCGGCCAGGTAATGGGCTTTCCGTTTGCCCCTTCCGGGCCTGGTGCGCGAGCGCCGCCTGCGGGCGAACCCCTCCAGATTAAATTGACAGACGCACTGCGCGCTCCGCCTGAGCGACTTGGGGCGGATCCTGCGTTTCGCATAATTGCCTCTGAGGGGGTATAGATGTTACAATTGCTATACTCTGACCATCGAAACAAGAGAAGCATGGCGCGAAGCACCTTCATGACAGAAGGTGGGTCGGCCGAAGCAGAAAGGCCTGTGATGCCCACTTGAAGAGCCCGTGATGTCGAGAACGCCGCGCAACCTGTTTGATCAATTGCCCGAGGGGCTGTTTGGCCCCCTGGCCTCGCCGAACCGGCGCCTGTACTGGCAGGTGCTGCTGCGTCTGTACAAGACCATGTTCGATGATGAGGTCGAGGTGCTCGACTATGGGCATGCGCGATCATCTGTCATCGACGCGATCGAGGCGGTGCTCGATGAGCGCTCCGATCTTTGGGTGGATGAGGGTGGCGAGGGCGCAGGATCCGAGAAAACGGACAACCCCAGGCGCTTGCGTGCCAACAACACCTACTACGCCCTCCGGGCGGCGGGGTGGCTGGAAGAAGAGCGCAGGGGCTACCACGATTATGTATCGATGGCATCGAGAGTCAGCCAGTGCCTGTCTCTTCTGATAGAGATGGCCGAGGGCCGGCCCCTGATCGTCACTGGAAAGCTCAAGGGGATGGCGGCCGGGATGCGCCAGGTCTATGAGTCGCCCCGCGAACAGGCCGACACGCTCACCGAGCTTGCCAAGGACGCCGGGCGATTCGCGCGCCACGTCAACAGCATCCGCGGCGCGATCAAGGCTCTTTATGACCGGATCCGCGGGGATCTGCCCACCCGTGAGATCGTGGCCACCTTCTTCGATGACTTCCTGCGGGATCTTCTGGTGCGAGATTACGCGCCCATCAAGACCTCGGAGAACCCGCTGCGCATCCGCGACGAGCTCTTGCGTATCGTGACTGCGTTGCGTTACCAGGACGAGATCAAGGCGGAGCTCCTCGAGGGGTACAAGCGCCTTTATGGTGAGGTGGAGGTGGGAGATGCCCGCGTGCGCCTCGATCAGGACCTCTCCCGCCTTGAGCAGGTGTTTCTCAACATAGAGCGCCAGCTCGATGCGATCGATGCGATGAAGGTTCGCTACGAGCGCCGTATCGACACGGTGATCGATTACGCGACCCGCGCCCCGCGCACCCTTGGCAAGGATCTGGCGCGCCTGAGCGCGGCGCTCGTGCGCCATGGCGAAAGGCACCCTCAAGCAGGTATCGCCCTGCCCTTGATGGGCGCTGAGCTGCCCGGCGAGGCGAGGCTTGCTCAGCCAAAACGTGTGCGCGAAGCGCCGGCGCCGCGGGCGGTGAAGAAAACGCCGCTTGATCCGAAGGTCCGTGCGCGATCGGATCGGGAGAGGTTTGCGCACCAGGCAGTTCAGGTGACCGAGCGGGCGCTCGGTGAGTTCCTCTCCCAGCGGGTAGGTCCTGGCGGCAAGGGAGAGCTCGGTGCGTTCGAGGTACGCACAGTGCGTGATTACTTCTGCACACTGGCGCTTCGCAGGGCGGCACGCTGCCCGGGGAGCGGTGCGCAGGAATTCCCGGATGTTCTATCTCGCTACCAGCTGACCCCCGGGGAAGACTGGGTCGAGACCGACTATTTTTGCATGCGCAACGTGACCATCACGCGGCGCAAGGAGGGGCTGTGATTTCCGATTTGAAGAACCTGCTCGCCCGGCATGAGGATATCGAGGAGAGCGCGATCAAGGAGGCGGCCTACAATCTGTTGGCCCGCCAGTTCTTGCTCCAGCACAAAGGCAGGCATCGCAAGCACTATGACCTGGTGGTTCGATTTCCGGGGTACTTCCGAAACCTCATGGAGGCGCTCAACTACGAACTCGTCATCAGCGAGGAGCGAGGGTACGTCGGAGCGGTGCCGCTGGATTATACGCGCCGCATGAGCCTTGCCGAGACGCTGGTGCTGTTCACCCTGCGTTATCTCTACGACGAGGCGGTTACCAACTTTTCCGCCAACGAGGACGGCACGGTGGAGCTCACCGTTGAGGATTTCGAGATCCGCCACCATCAGTTTACCAAGCGCGACCTACCCAAGACCAAGGGCGACTTCGACGCCCTGATCGCCCCTTTCATCCGCTGCGCCATCCTGGAGCACGGCGCCGATGAGGAGCACCCGGAGATCGAGCGCCTGCGCATTCTGCCGACCATCACCGCGCTACTCAATGGTGAGGCCATCAAGCGCATCGAGGTATACCTCAGGGCTGAGGATATCGATACCAGCGAACACCAGGAAGATGAGTCTGTCGAGGAGGACGAGGCGTGAAGGCACTCACCCGTATTGTATTGGTCAACTGGTATCTCTTTGAGGCCGTCGAGTGGGAGATACGCGGGCACGCGGCCCTGCTGGGCAAGAACGGGGCCGGGAAATCGAGCCTGATCGACGCGATCCAGCTCGTGATGCTCGGCGGCAACCTCGCTGATTGGCGCTCCAACGCCAAGGCGACTGACCGGCGTGGCGCGCGCGATGTGCGAAGCTACGTCCTGGGTCTTGTCAAGGATGAGGATGCGGTTGCGGGATCCGCCTTCTATCAGCCGCGCCCGGATGCGCTCTCGCGCATCGTCCTGGTCTTCACGGACGAGGAAACCGGCGAGAAGGTCAGCGTCGGCGCGGCGATCTCGGCCAGAAAGAGCGACCCGCAGGCGCAGTTTGAGGGGTTTTTCATCGCGGAGGGCCACGAGCTTCGCTTGAGTGATCTTCTGGATACCACGGATCTCGGGGAGATCCCCAAGCCCTACCCTGCCCTCAAGGCGATGCTTGGGCACCATCTGGCCGACACCAGGGTCCATTTCTACCCCCACGCGCCCACCGAGATGGTCAAGCAGCTGCTCTCAAGCCTCGGGACCGCTTCACGGATCCCGCTCGACTCGAAGTTTCGGCGTGCGTTCAAGCAGACCGTGAGCCTGAGCGGGCTCGATGAGTCGGTTTCGGATTTTGTACGCACCTCCATCCTGGACAGCAAGACGCTCAACCTCGAGCAGATGCGCGAGAGCATCGCCAGCTATCGTCGCAAGCAGGAGGCGGTGCAGCGCACCAAAGAGCAGATCGAGCGTCTCAACGAGATCGACGCCCTGCTTACCCGGGCCCAGCGCAGCGGGCAGCGCCGCGCCGGCTATGCCTGGTGCGCAGCCGAGTACCGGTTCCAGATGGCGGACAGCCAAAGAGAACAGCTCACCGAGAGCCTTGTCGAGACGGCCGGGCAGTACAGCGCACTGCGCGCAGAGCGCCGGGCGCTGGCGGCGCAGCGTCAGCGCCTTGAGACGGAGCTCATGGCGGTGCGAGGCGCGCTCGCAAATGACGACGCCAAGACCAGAAAGACGCTGCTTGAGCAGAGACTCCAGGCGGTGCGCGGCAAGATCGAGCGTGCGCAAGAGGCGCTTTCGCGCGCGCGGGATCGCCTGGCGCATGTCTCGGAGGTGCTCGAGTACAAGGATCGGCTGGATGCCTCTGATATCGCTCTTCTGAGCGAACTGAACCGGGTCTGCGCGCAAATCTCCCCTGACTGGCCTGAAGACGCCGCCGCCGTGGATCGCGCGACCAAGGCCGTGCGGGGCGCGATCGGGCGGATGATTGAAGAAACGGCCGAGAAGCACGCCCGCCAGGGCTACCAGGGCGAGCGCATCAGGGAGCGCATCGCTGAGCTCGAAGGCAGGCGCAAGCGCCTTGAGGGCGGCGCCTCGGACCTGTCGCGCAACACTCTGGTGCTTCAGGAAGCCCTCGAGGAGGCCGGGATCCGGGCTGTGCCTGTCTGCGAGCTTGTAGAGGTCAGCGACCCCCAGTGGCAGCCGGCCATTGAGGCGTATCTGCGCTCGAACATGGAGGCGCTGATCGTGCCTGCCGAGCAGGCCACCGAGGCGACCGAGATATACCGGCGGCTCAAGAAAGGCGATGTCTACGGCGCCACCGTGGTCAACACCCTCAAAGTCTCCGGCTGGCGGGACAGAGTCGAGCCCGGCACCGCGGGCGCATTGATCGAGGGCAGTGATCCGCTCGCGGTCGCCTATGTGCGCCGGCTCCTTCATGATATCGCCCTCAGAGACGTCGATACCCGCGCCCTGATGAATGAAAAACGGGCCTTGACCAAGGATGGGATGTTCGTGCGAGAGGCGGGCATCCAGAGGCTGCGTCTGCCTTCGGTGCCGACACTGGGCAAGGGGGCGGCCGAAGAGCAGATCAAGCAGATCACCCGGGAGGCCGAGCGCCTGGGCGCTGAGCTTACGAGCCAGAATGAGGAGCACCGAGCCCTTGGCGCGCTCGCCGGGGCGTTGTCCGGGTTCAACCACCAGCTCAATGAGCTCACCGATACGGTCGCCTCGCGCGTCAAGGCCCTTGGCGGGGCGCGCGATGAGACCCGCAGCCTGGAGAAGATGATCGAGGCGATCGATACCAGCCACCTGGAGCAGCTGGAAGCCCAGGAGAAGGCCCTGGAAGGGAAGTGGCATGAGGTCGACGCGCTTCTGAGCAAGGGGACTCAGCGTATCGGCGAGCTGCGAGCGACCTTTCGCAACACCAACAAGCAACGCCGTCAGCTGGCCCGCCAGCTCCCTGATCTGGCGCAGGCGCGGCGCGAATGCGAGCAGGATGAGGACTACGACGCCACACGAACCAACGAGATGCTTGCGGACCTCGACGAGACGATCTCCGAGGAGGGTCCTGATGGCTATCAGGATCTGATCGCGAAGGCGACCGAGCGCAGCAAATCGGCGGAGAAGCTTCAGAAAAGAGACGCCGACGATGGCCGCGAAAAGCTCGCTGAGTACAGGGTTACCTACGAGACGCGCCATTTCATGGACGCGGTGAGCGAAGCCGGGCGCCGGGCGGAGGTCCAGGACCTGGTGCGTGAGCTTCGTGAGGTCGGACTCCACGAGCGTGCTGAGGAGCTCGATGAGGCGCTTCGCCGGGTGCAGCGGGTGCTGCGCTCGGATATCGCCATCAAGCTCCAGACCCAGATCAAGGAAATGGAGAGAAGATTCACGGAACTCAACTCCGAGCTTCGCCGCCGGCCGTTCTCCTCGAACCAGATCTATCAGTTCCGTTATGAAAGAAAGCCCGAGTTCAAGGAGTTTCTGAGCTTCATCGACAACGTCGATGAGCATGTCGTCGCGGACATCGACGGCCTGTTTGACGTGCATGCCGGGATCAATGAGAAGATCGAGCAGATGCTTGCCGAAGACGCCGGGGACGAATTTGCCGACTACCGCCAGTATTTCACCTTCGATATCGAGATCCAGGACCCGGAGACCGGTATCAAGGAGCGGCTTTCAAAGCGCATCGGCTCGGCCTCTGGAGGTGAGCACAAGACACCCTTCTACGTGGCAATGGGCGCCTCGATGGCGAGCGCGTACCGGATTGAACCTCGCCCTGGAAACGGAGGCTTCGACGGAGGGCTGAATCTGTATCTCGCCGACGAGGCGTTCGAGAAAATGGACTCCATCAACACCGCTCAGGCCGCCGATTACCTGAAATCGATCGGGCTCCAGCTCTTTGTTGCCGCCCCGGATAACGCGGAGGCCCGGCTTCGGTGTGTCGTCGATACCGTGCTGTTCTTTATTCGCGACGGGGACAAGGCATGGGTTGAGCCTGATTACGTGACTGCGGGCGCGCAGCGCCTGCTCAAGCAGGCTTTCTTGCAGGATGAGGCGGTGGCTCAGGATGGTTAGGAGCCTGTCTGCGAAGGGCGTCCTGGAGAGCCTTCTTCGCCGCGGAGAGGTGGCGAGCGAGCGGGTACGAGACATCACCCTGCCGGCATCCAGGATTGCCGGGTACCCGATCAGGGACGCACAAGCAGCCGCAGAGTTCCACGAAACCCTGAAGTATGCGGAGAAACGCGGCGCCATCGCGGTTGAATGGGTGCGTGGCTACATAGGCCATGAGCTGGCGCGCGTGCGCCTTCGTGACGCGCCGGCGCTGGCGAGATTTCTGGGTAGGCCCTTTTTGCCGGAACAGGTTGATCAGGCATTCGAGGCGCTGGACCTCGGCGGGTTGCCGCAATGGCTCCAGGGAGCGCTTTCGCAGTTACGCGAGAGTTGGCTTCGAGGCGCTTCGCGCTACGCCCTTCGCGTCGAGGATGCGGGAAAACTGCCCCTGCTCATCAAGGCGGTACGCGCCATCGAGGCACTTGAGCCCGAGGGCGCGCTCGATTTTCGCCAATTCGGCGCCAGATACCTTGGCGACTCAAAGGCGCTGCGCTTTCTTGAGGCGCCGCTTGTTGCGCTCTACCGCCCGCGGGTGGGGGTCGAGCTGGAGTCGCGCGAGGTGCTCGCCCAGCTCAACCTGGTCCCGCTTTCCCAGCCGGTACTCCTGAGAGGGCCTCTGACTGTGTTCGATGGCGAGCATCGCGTGGATGCCCGCGTGCAGCCCTATGTGGGTGTACCAGGAGCCCTCCTGCAATCCTGCGCCCTCACCGCAGGTCCGGAGTACATTCTCACCATCGAGAATCAATCGAGCTTCAACGAGTACACCGCGACTTTTCGAGACGAGGGGGTGGTTATCTACACGGCGGGATTCCCCGTTCGCGCGCTCCAGGCCTTCTACCGACGCCTCACCGCTACGAGCCAGGCGCCTGTGTATCATTGGGGGGATACGGATGTAGGAGGGTTCAGGATCCTCAAGTGTCTGCAACAGGCCAGCGCCGGCATAACGGTTCACCCTCACCTCATGGGGTTAGACGAGGGCGAGGCATTCTCCACGAAGCAGATGGACGATCTCAAGCGGCTCCTGCCCATCAACCCGGCGGTCGACCCGCTTGTTCTTGATATGCTCGAGCGCGGCACAGGGCGTCTGGAGCAGGAGCAGATCGTGGCGCGCAGGGTCCCGGTGGCCAGGCCCCTGTAGGGTTCGCTATACCTCTTGAGGTCAACCACATCAAGTGAGGTGTAGCATGCGTGTACTGCTGAATCACGAACAGGAGATGTACGTGTTCGACCTGGGGCACGGATTCTCCTGCCTTGGGTTCGAGAACCTGTTCAAGGAGGCCGCGGCCTTGTCAACGCGCCTGGGCCTGCCTGAGCTGGCGCCAAGCGATGACGAGTTCGGTACGATGGCCGCGCTGGAGAAGCGCGACCAGCTGCTCAAGGAGGCGGCCAAGAGCGAACTGGGGACCTGGTTCAACCCGGACACCCCGAAGAAGGTTCGAGCCATCCTCGAGAAAGCCCGCAAGAACGGCACTCGGCTGCGATTGTTCTTCGGTGATGCCCAGACCGGCCGCGACTGGTTGTCCGAGCACGATGTGCTCGGCAGGATCGGGCGCTCTATGGGCACCCTGAAGATCCCGCTGTTGATTGAGGAGGAAGGCGGAATCGGAGGCGGCGGCATCCTTGACTCCAACGTCATTCGAATCATCGACGTCGAGACGGGGCGCGAGCTGTACCGCCATCGGGGCTACCATCAGCCCGAGTTCCTCATCACAAAGGCTGCCTGCGGGGAGTTGCCGGTATCGGTCAAGGCCGATGGCGAGACTCACGCCCGGTTCGAGACAATGGGGCAAGCGGCACACTGGGTCGCGTTCATGACCGGCGAGATCCACGAACCGCTGACCCGCCGGTAGGCCGGCCAGCACCGGCAGAAAGCCAGGAGCACGAAGATATTCACCCTCTCAATCCCCTAAAGCCTCGCGGCTTCAGGGGATTTTTTGTGCGCTCCAGTGAAGGCGAGAGGTCTCTGTTCGCAGGGGCTTTGCGGCGCAAGCGCTGCCCTACCCCCAAGGCGTGCAGACGTAGACCCGGCCATCCGCCAGATATGCGCTGGCGGCGTGCTGCACAGGGATTTCTGTGCCATCCGTTACAAAGGTTCTGTACCGGTAAGGGTTGTAGGTGACCAGGACGCAGCGAGGGGGAGGCGTCAGCGTCCTGTCAGGCGGTTCATCGAGCGCCACCATAAGGCTCAGCTGCCCTACAACACCTGCGTGCACGTTCTTGCGCCTTTCCTTGAGCACACGTTGGCGGCCTGCTTCGGATACCTTGAAGCACGCATCCTGGAGAAGCACGGCGCGGGCGTGCGCAATCACCCTGCCCTTGTCCTCTCCTTCGAGGGATTTGACAGAGAAGCACCCCTTGTGGAGGTTCTTGTATACGAACACGCGCATGATGCGTGTAGCGAATACAAGGCAAATCCTGAACCGGGTGGGCGGCACCGGAACACAAAAACCCCGGGCAGAGCCCGGGGGGAATGATCACGAGACAGCGATGACACCGTGGTTTCGGTAGGTCAGTCGCGACGGAGGCTCGTATTTCGTCTCGCCTTCCGTATTGAGCACCAGGCGCTTGCCGTCCGGGGAGAATACGTGGAGCAGGTTATCCCCGAGGGCGTCGGCCGACAGGTGGACGCACGGCACGCCGTTGTTGATCTCGATCGAGATCCCGATCTGGGGGCTGTTATCGGCGCCGGCGCCGGCGCCTTCGCCCACAGGGGCGATCATCACGAAGAGCTGGGAAGCACCGTTGTATTCCACGGTTGCCTGGAACAAGCGCTCGTCTCCTGGATGAAGGTCGGCGTCATCCTTTGACGTTAGGCCCTCCTCGATGCGCCAATCGCGCATATTGCTGATCTCAAGCTTGATTTTCTCGCTCATCGGTTCCTCTCTCAGGTGTGTTGCATTTCCAATGAGTATAGGGAGGCGCTTCGCAAGTGAGCCCCTCCTGCGGTCCCTATACTTACCAGGACCAGTGCGACGAGAAGTCGCTTTGGAGAGAATTATCGAGCGGCAACACCGGTTGCGGTTTTGTCGTGATGCATGCGGAGGGCATTTTCATGAGCAACAAACCTGTCGAGATAGGTCAGCGGGTACACAGCATCCTCTATGGAGGGCGCAACGGGGTCGTGGTCGGCATTCTCGGCGAGCAGGCCCCGCAAAGCGTTCGTTCTATCGCCAACGGGATCGGGCGGGCCGGCGGTAACGCCACTCTTGAGGTGGTCTACGACAACGGCGCGCGCAGCACAATCCCCGAGACGATCCTTCACGGCGTTCAGTGGAGGATCTACGACGAGGTCGTCTCCCGGGAAGAGGTCGAGCGTCGTGTTCGCCTGGCGAAGGAATTCGAGCAGCGCAAGGAGCGCGAAGCGCAAGCAGCCAAACTGGAGTTCGATCAGGCCGTCGCAGCGCTTCGAGAGGCGCACCCGCAACTGCGCCAGGGCGAAGGCCATGAATGGCGCGGCGCAAAGCTGGTGGCTGCCAACCTTCGCAAGGAGCTCAAGACCCGGTTTCCCGGGGTCAAGTTCTCTGTCAGGAAACAGGGTCATTCGTGTGTGCGGGTGACCTGGGAGCCGACAGGGCAGGAGGGCGTGCCGGGCATCAAGGAGATCAAGGCGCTGGCCGCCAAGTACGAGAAGGGGAGGTTCAACGGCATGACGGACTGCTACGATTACCACCGCACCCCCTGGAATGAGGTGTTCGGCGGGGTTGAGTACCTGTTTGTCGACGCCCCCTGATACAAGATTCACTTGCCCGTGACTGTTATCGGTCACGGGCTTTTTCGACTCCAACTCCCGGTACAGCAATAGCCCTCCACCTTGCGCCGGTGAGGGATCTGGCGGACCTCGTTGTTCGCTATACCTGTCAGTCTCACATGACAGGTAGCGCAGAAGATGGCGATTGATCTGAGGTGCAGTCCCTATAACGCGCTGATCCGCAAGCCTCCACTGAGGGGCGCCCGGGTGCTCGCCCGAGGCGCCTTTGGCGTGGTCTTTGAGCGTGAGTCGGGAAAAGGCAGTGTACTGAAACTCACGAAAGACCCGGCCACGCGCTGGTTGTTGTGCGAATCGGGCATTGAAAGCCCGGCATTCCCCAGGGTGTTACGAGATTTCGGGGTTGTCTGGCAAGACAGGTCCTTTGGACTTGACCTGTTTCGCATCGAGCGGCTCACGCCGATACACCGGACTCGGCACAAGCACCTGGTCGCGATTGCGCACAGACTGGAGAGCATCTTCTTTCGGGAGAAGAGGTTCTCCGATGTGGTGCGTTGCGTCAGGCGAGAACGACTTGTCAGCCGGGTTCTCCTGGACGCATTGGCGAGCTTGCTCAGGTTTGCCGGCGAGTATCGCGTGGGCGCGGATCTGCATGAGGCCAATCTGATGGTTCGGGAATCCACTGGAGAGCTTGTGCTCTCTGACCCGGTGTTCTCCGAGCGAGCGTACAACAAGGCGATGAGAAGCGGCGAGCTTTGATCGCTATACGAGGGACAAAAGGGCACGAAAGGAGGGGCGATGTATGTATTAGGCGCTGTCGAGTGTATCGACATTGCAGAGAACAGCTTCGGAGAAAGCTATCTGACCATCGATGGCGTCCAGTATGTTAGCTTCTTCAATCCAGACACGTCCGTGGGCGTGCTGGATGAGGAGGCGCAGGTGGTTTTCAAGGCGATGCCTGGCCCGACATACTTGAACCGCGATCCAGATATCTGGGTTGATCTTCCGAAGGCGGAGATTATAGAGGTGATCACGGGAAATCCGTACCACTTCTAGGAACACAGGAGAAAGAGATATGCCGGCACTTTGTCAGTTTCTAAACGCCGACAGCCAGGAGCGAGCCGAAGCCCTCGGGGCAAGAGCCGAAGAGGTCATGACCGCTATCGACTACCTGGTCAGCGACCTCCGAAGCATCGGCTACGGCGGCGACGAGGAAATCAGCGGAGCGGATCTGGTGGATCTGATGCAATCACACTTTGATCGCTTCCGCCGGATCTGGGAAGAAGAAAGCACGTAACATTCACACCCCCTCCCTGCCGTACGCGGCGCGAGGGGTTCTTATTTGGCGGGGAGCTTGAGGCGGTAGGCACGGGAGACGACGGCGCGATAGCTCCGTTCGAGACGCTCGGCGCACCAGTTGGGTCCCTTTTTTGAGTAGTGGCGCATGAGGTAGCGATCCTCGCTGTCCTTCCAGGGCGTGTTGTTTGTCCGGGAGAGTCCGAGCTGGGCGGCGCGCTGGTGAATGGCATGAGGGCTTCGCCCGATAGCCTTTGAGCAGGCTTGCGCCCCGGTGCGTTGGTAATGGCGGCGCAGGTGGGTATCCTCGGCGCTTGTCCACGCCTGGTTCTCAGACAGCCCCAGGCGGGAGGCGCGGGTGAGTACCGACAAGGCGGTGCGTTTCAGCTTGCGGGCGCACCAGGAGGCGCCGTGCTTTGCGTAATTGGCCCGCAGGAAATCATCATCACGCTTTGACCACCATTCCGTGCTTCGCACGTTGAGGGCCGCCGCGCGTTGACGTACCGCGGTTGCGCTGCGCCCAAGCCTGCTCGCCACGGCAAGGGCCCCCTCGTGCGGATAGTGCCGACGAAGAAGGGCCTCCTCGGCTGCGCTCCAACCTTTAGCCATTTTCGCCTACCCCGGTCGCTTCGCTATCTCTGTACAGCGTATATTGTTGACGCCGCCAGGTCAAGATCCGGGCCCTCGACGGCCGGGGCGCTGATCGAGGCAAGAGAAAGACCCCCGTAGTCCGCTGGGACTGCGAGGGTCTCTTGAATGGCACGCAAGTGCTCGTGCTGGTATTACGCCCTTTCAGGGGGCTTGTACAACGAAGCCGCGGCCTTGATGATCCCAGGCAGCAGCGCCGGATGGACACCGAACCCGTTCTTGCTGATCTGACTCAACACCATTGCCAGGAGATAAGTGACATCCGTGGCGGGGACAGGTATCGCCATCGCCGTGCCGGTCTTGAACACGCGCACGAACAGTCCGCCGCGCTCGGGTTGGCGTGTGATCGAGAAGCCCTTATCCTTCCCTTCACCGTGAGCCGTGAAGCTTACCTCCTGGATAAAGCCCAGAAGCGTTGCTGCGATCAGCGGAAGCTCCGACTGGGTTACCTGGATGGTGACCTTCGATTTCCAGTCGTAAACCCTCGGCGACTTCGCTGGAGCTGCCTCGATGCGAATCGTCGCCACGCCGGCGCGCGTCTCATCTGGCTCAACGTGCAGTGCCGCCTTGCCCGCGTAGACCTTGTGGTTCTGGTACTGCCCCCCTGTTCGCTTGGGTGCAGCACCATCCCATTGTGGCGCGTGGTGCTCAGGCGGAGCCGGCCTGTTGCTCGGAATGTCGAAGTCGTCGAAACCGTATGACATGGTGCGTTCTCCAGTTATTACGTCCGCATGCCCCACGGGATCAGCCCTGGGTCATCGATGAACTTTTGGACATCTTTGTTCTCCACCCAAAGCCATGCGGCCACGTAGGCGCCGCCCTCGCCGAGCGAAACGCAGGCGTCGTCGTCAACCTCGATCTCCCCCTCCTGCTGGAGGGCCTTGCCCGCGGCGATGTAGGGAATGAAGTTCTCATATGCGGACATATCAACGGCTTTGACGAGCTCCCGATATGCCTCACCCACGTCACCCTTGTTGCGGATCGCCTCGACATAGAGTCTGGCGACGTTTTCCAGTCTGCTTGCCATGATATCCTCCATTGGTGGTATGCAGGGTCCTTATTGGTTTAGCGAAAAGCGCGGCGGGCTTGCGGTGCGCAAGAAAAAACACCCCGGAAGGATCCGGGGTGTTTGAATGGCTTACTCCAGCGTTGGCAGGTCCTCGGCCAGGAAGTCGAGCTGGTTGCTCGGCAACCGGTACTTCCACAGAAACTCCCGGGCCGCCTTCAGGGTTGTCTTGTCCGCGGCCTTGAAGAAGGCCTCCTGGTACTGCTCAGGCATCTTTGCCAGCACCTCCCCGGTCGAGGGGGCGATCAGGCCGGCGGCGAGCTTGCCGCGGGTGACCTTGCCCATATTCGAGAGCCGGCGCAATCTGTTGAGATCACGCTTGAAGATGCCCAGCTCCTTCTGGATATCTTCAGGCTCCTTGCCTGCATCGAGCAGACCCTCGAGGGCCTCGAGCTCGCTGATCAGGTTGCGGCCTCGAACCAGATTCTCCACCAGGGTGGTTTCATCTGCATCATCCTCGGCGACGATCACCGGCACTTCCTGGATGTTGAGCTCCTTGATTGCCGCGATCCGGTGACGACCGGCCTCGATCGCATACTCGAACCCGGTATCCAGGAACCCCTCCTCGGCCCATCGTTCGCGGTCAGCGTCGCGGACCTCGCGAACCACTGGAAGGCTGCGCAGGCCGCGGCTCTTGATGCTTCGCACCATGGAGGGTCTGGCCTGAACACCGCCGCCGAAGATACTGGAGACGGGGACCACCCGGATCGTTCCGGTAAAAACCTCGCTCTCGATTCTCATTTCAGACTCCTTCTTCTTCATCAGGATCCCCTCCAAGAGCTCGTGCCGGGCTCACATAGACACCCGGGTCGTCGACGATATCGACGCGCCAGCCTTGCTTGTCGTGCTTTTTCAGCACGTCGGGGCCGTCATCCTTCACGTCCTTGGCCTGGTACTCGATATGAGTGACAGGCAGTTGCAGGAACGCGCCGGGCGAGAACTCCGAGGCTCGCACCTCGATCTGGCCGTCGCCGCGATAGCTCAGATCCCCGACCACGAAGTGCTCGGGAATATCACCATCAGGACCTCTCTTCGGCTTCGAGCCCAGGGCACCGGCGTAGCGCCAATGAGCGCCAAGGCACGGCTCGGGCTTCTCGGGATGGATATCCTTCGGGCACCAGTTCGGCTCATCGATGCGCTTGGTGAAGGCCTTGGGATGGACCAATACCATCCGGCTCGCGCCGGGCGTCAGGTCTGAGAGATCGAACTCGGCGGGAATCCGCCGGCTCGCGCCCTTGAACTGGCACTCCACCAGGAAATCCGCGGGCGAGGGATAGTGCTCCGCACCCACCCAGATCAGCACGTGATTGAGGTTCTCGTTGTACGGATCCTTGAACACGATAGGGGCGCGAAACGCCTCCAGATCGAGACTTCTGACCGGATCGATCATGAAGTGTGAAAGCGGGAGTCCCTCTTCCGCCAGGCCGGTGCACAGGTAAACACCACCCGCCTTGCGTGAGCCGCAGCCGCGGCTTCCTGTAGAACCACTGACTCTTCTCATACATGTCCTCCACTTGAGTGTGTTCTCAAGGCGTATAGCGATTACCTCGCGCAGCACGCGCCAGCGAGTACCTATACAGGCCTAGAAACAGGGCCTGACCAATTAGGAGGTAGCATGCATAGAAAGAAGATCGAGAAAGTCGAGGCAAAGGGTCTGCGGGTGGAGGCCACCACGCTGGACGGGCAGCGTTATGATCGTGGGATGAAGTTCCCCACCGACCGCGCCGCTCAGATATACGCGGATTGCGTAAGGGAAAATGGCAGGATCAATCTCCCCGGTTGGCTGCCTGTTCAATAATTCAAAGAAAGAGCCACGCCCCTTTCGGTGCGTGGCTCTTCTGCTTTCTTGCGGTCTGGATTACTCCGGGACTTCGCAGCAGCGTACGGATCCGCTGATACCCGGGTCATCACACATCGGGACATCCTCGTAACCGGCCATCTGGTTGGCCAGCAGGCACTGATCGTAGTTCAGGGAGCCGCGCGTGATGATCTCGTTGCCAAACTCCCACTGACCCTCAGGCAGGACCCTGAGGTAGTTGTTATCCAGCAGGACCTGGATGCTCTCCGGGTTGCGCCCGCCGTTCTCGGCGCGATAGAGCGTGGCCGCCGCGGCGATCTGCTGGCCTTCGTTGAAGTACTGGGTCACCGCTGCCTTGGTGCCGCCCTGGTTCCAGGCCGTTCCCCCGAAGTAAATCGACGCAATGGCCAGTACAGCAACCAGCAAGATGGAAATGATGGTGATGATGAGTGAAAACATGTCGCGATCCTCTGTTTACAGGTTGTTTGTTGGAAAAGAGCCCAAGCCCTTCTTCGATAGGCCATTGGCCCATCGCGGTTGTCTATCTGGTCTTGGTATAGCGACAAGCGGGCGCTGTTTTGCGCACTTCGTGCAGATGGGCAGGATAAATCGCTATACAGGATCGCCTCTCAGCCGGTAAGCGGCATTGAGAGCACCCATCAACTACTCGGAGAAGAAGACACATGGCGGACGATGCCGATTGGGCCGGAGAGATCACTGATCAGGAGGTGGCCAGTATCCTTAAGGCGCGCGCACAGGATCAGCAGCAGCAGACAAGGGCCCTGCCTCCGTCGAGGGAGCTTTGCCTGGATTGCGATGATCCGATCGAGGATTACAGAAAGCGCACCATCCCTGGTGTGCAGCGCTGCGCTGAGTGCGAGGATTGGCATCAGCGCGAAAAAACCATCCGCGCCCACCAGGGCAGGTAGCAAACCCCTGTTCCCTATACAAAAGTAAGCTGCCCGGCCTATGCAGGGAGGATCTATTGTGACCACAACAACGCGCTCCAACGCCGCTATGTCTCCCAAAGGGGGCGTGGAGCGTATTGCCGGGCAGATCGTATCGGTCAAGGCGTACAAGCCTGATTCCGGCTGGGCCGTTCTCAAGGTGCGCCTGGCCGGCCAGCGTGAGCCGGCCACCGTGATCGGGCACGTCACCAACTGCGCGGGCGCCGGGCAGAAGTGCTCTGCCGAGGGTGTCTGGACGACCCACAGGCAGTGGGGGCCGCAGTTCAAGGCGAGCCGCCTGGAGATCGAAAACCCAAGCTCAAGCGAAGGGATCGTCAAGTTTCTGTCTTCGGGGATGGTCAAGGGAATTGGCCCTGAGTTCGCGCGCACCCTTGTCGAGGCATTTGGCGATCAAACCCTTGAGGTGCTCGAGAAAGAGCCCCATCGCATCAACGAGATCAAGGGGATCGGGCCAAAACGCGCTGAAGCGCTCGTGAACGCCCTGTCCGAGCATCGGGCTGTGCAGGAGATCATGGTTTTTCTCCATACTCACGGCCTGGGCGCGAACCGAGCCAAGGCGGTCTATGACCGTTACGGCGATCAGGCTGTCGAGCGAATCAAGGAAAACCCCTACCGGCTCTCGATCGAGGTGGAGGGGATTGGGTTCCTGATCGCTGACGGGATGGCTCGAAGCCTCGGGATCGCGCACGACTCCATGGAGAGGGTCAGGGCCGGGCTTCATCACGCCCTCTTGCAAGCAGCCAACAACGGGCACTGCGCTTTGCCGGCGGGTGAGCTTTTGAAAGAATCCAGGACGCTTCTCCAGGTCAGCGATGATCATTTGAGGCGCGGCATCGAGCTGGAGATTGCTGAACGCCAGCTTCTCTCCACCGAGATCGAAGGGCTTGGGCTCGTGGTCTACCTGCCCCGTTACTGGTACGCCGAGCGTAAAGTGGCGCGCGGGCTCAAGAGGCTGATGTCAGGCGCGGGCGCGGATTGCGCGCCGGATCTCGATAAGGCTCTCGCCGAGGTCGAGGCCCGAAACTCGATCACGCTTGCCGGCCGCCAGCGCGAGGCGGTGCGCCTTGGGGCGGTTGAGAAGGTCCTGGTGATCACGGGCGGGCCGGGGTGCGGGAAGACCACCACCCTCAAGGCCCTGCTCGAGTTTCACTCAGACAAGCGGGTCCTGCTCTGCGCGCCCACCGGCAGGGCCGCCAAGCGCATGGGAGAGGCAACCAAGAGAGACGCTTCCACCATCCATCGCCTGCTCGGAGTAAGCCCGGCAGGGGGCTTTAAGTTCAATGCCGATAACAAGCTTGAAGCCGATGTTGTGGTCATCGACGAGATGTCCATGGTTGACGTTCAGCTGATGGCGGCGCTTGTCGAGGCGCTCCCTGACCATGCGATCCTGATCCTCGTTGGCGACAAGGACCAGCTCCCCTCGGTTGGCGCCGGGGCGGTGCTTCGGGACCTGATCGAGAGCAAGGCCATCCCGGTGGTGGAGCTCAACGAGATCTTCAGACAGGCGCAGGGCTCGATGATCGTGGTCAACGCCCACCGCATCAACAACGGACAGATGCCCTTGGCTCGAGAGCCCGGGAAATCTTCCGATTTCTACTACTTCAAGGTAGACGGTGCGCACGATGAGGATCGCCCAGAGGTCTATGAGCGCATCCGTGAGCGCATTCTCGAGGCGGTCACCGTCAAGATCCCTCAGACCTTCGGCCTGCATTCGATCAAGGATATCCAGGTGCTGACCCCGATGCACGGCGGGGCACTGGGAACGCAGGCGCTCAACGAGGCGCTCCAGAAGGCATTGAACCCCTCGCAGGGCGTGCGGCTCACCCATGGCCAGCAGTCCTACGCGGTTGGCGACAAGGTTATCCAGCTGTCCAATGATTATGACCGCGACGTGTTCAACGGAGACATGGGCCGGGTTGTGCGTATCGAGTTGGGCGCCGGGCTCATGTGGGTGGACATGGAGGGGCGGGTCGTTGAGTACAAGACCAGTGACCTCATCAACCTCTCCCTGGCCTACGCCAAGAGCATTCATAAATCCCAAGGCAGCGAGTACCCGGCGGTGGTGATCCCTCTGACCACTCAGCACACCATCATGCTCGAGAGACAGCTGATCTACACCGGCATCACCCGCGGAAGGCAGTTGGTGCTTCTCATTGGTCAGGAGCGCGCCCTCAAACGCGCCGTGCGTACCGTGACGGCCCGCCAGAGAGTGACGAACCTGGCGCGACTGCTTGCCGCCTGAGAGGCCCCAATGCCTTCGAGGGTTCATTGAGGGTAGCGCCCAGTCCCCGCCATATAACTGCTTGAAGTACGCACGATACCCATGCTATACTTGGCCACATCAGAACGATAGATGTGCCGCGCGAACTGTTGCGGCGCGATTGGAAACCCTGCCGCCATGCGGCATGAAGTGAGGAAGCGACGATGAGTGAAGATATCCGCAACGATTCCGCCGTGAATACGCAGAAGAACAAGGCGTTGGCGGCGGCGCTGGCACAGATCTCGAAGGCCTATGGCGAGGGGTCGGTGATGCGCCTGGGGGAGCAGAAGACGGCAGATATCCCCGTCATCTCCACGGGCTCCATCGGTCTTGATATTGCGCTGGGCGTGGGCGGTCTTCCGCGCGGGCGTGTGGTCGAGATCTACGGCCCGGAGGGTACCGGCAAGACGGGGCTGTGTCTGCATGTGCTGGCCGAAGCGCAGAAGCAGGGCCTGACCTGTGCCTTCATTGACGCCGAGCATGCGCTGGACCCCAGCTACGCTGTCAACGTGGGCGTCGATATCAACGATCTGCTGATCTCCCAGCCGGATCACGGCGAGCAGGCGCTGGAGATCGCCGATGTGATGGTGCGCTCGGGAGGGGTTGACGTGATCGTGGTCGACTCGGTGGCCGCGCTCACCCCCAAGGCGGAGCTCGAGGGCGAGATGGGCGATTCTCACGTCGGCCTTCAGGCCCGGCTCATGTCCCAGGCGCTGCGCAAGCTTACCGCCAACATCAAGCGCTCCAACACCCTGGTGATCTTCATCAACCAGCTGCGCATGAAGATCGGCGTCATGTTCGGCAACCCGGAGACCACCACCGGGGGCAACGCTCTGAAGTTTTACTCCTCTGTTCGACTGGACCTGCGCCGCGCTGGCGCGATCAAGTCCGGGGATGAGGTGATCGGCCACGAGCTGAAGGTCAAGGTGGTCAAGAACAAGGTGGCCCCTCCCTTCCGTCAGGCCATCTTCGAGGTGATCTACGGGGCCGGGATCAACCGTAACGCGGAGATCGTCGATCTCGGCGTGGCTTGCGGCCTGATCAAGAAATCCGGCGCGTGGTACAGCTACGGGGAAGAGCGCATCGGCCAGGGCAAGGCCAATGCGGGCGAGTGGCTCAGCTCCAACCCCGATGCGCGGGCGGCGATCGAGAAGGAAATCCGCTCGAACTATATGCCGGAGATCGGTGTCGAGCCCGCACGAGAAGATGCTGACGAGGAACACGAGGGACCGGAGCTCGACGCATAGCAGGTCTGGCGAGAGTCTCCCCTCTACCCCCTTTCACGCCCCCGGTTCTCCGGGGGTTTTTATTTGAGGTGATGACTCACCCCTGAGGTTTGCAGGCATAGATGAGAGGTGTGCGGCGCGCGCCGTTTATGCCGAGGTTTTCGCGCCTTGTCGCTTGTCCGAAAAAAACCCTGATCCGTGTGCAAAGGCCGTGGCGTATTCGCTATACCCGTTACGGCCTCGATATGGCGCTGCGCGCCGAAGGATCAAAAGGTATAGCGGATGAGTATGAAGACCCTCCCAGAGACGGCCCTAAAGAGTTTTGCTGACCTCGAAGCGTGGGTTTCCGGGATCCCCGGAACCCCGGTCGAAGTGCGGCGCATTGGCGATTTTCTGCTCCAGGCGGCCTACCTCACCGAGGCGGAGCTTGAGGCGGCCATTGCATATCAGAACGAGCATCCCGGAAAGCTGATCGGCGAGATCCTCGTCGAGCAGAAGGTGCTTACCGCCGATCAGGTCACATGGGCGCTCTGCGAGAAGCTACAGATCCCTATTGTCGATCTTGATCTGATCAAACCCGACCCCTCCCTGGCCTTCGAGATCCCAGAGACGCTTTGCCGTGAGCTGAGCGCGATCCCGGTCGGAATCATGAAGGGGCGGCTGGTCGTGGCCATGACCAACCCAACCGATGAGAAGCAGATCGACTCCCTGGGCTTTCATGCCTCGCGCCCGATCATGGCGGTCATGGCGCGCGAGGAAGACATCCAGTGGGCGTTGCTAGAGATGTACGATCTGCGCGCAGAGAACCTCCCGGATGCGCAGGGCCAGGAGGCGACCACGAAGATATACGGTCATCGGGTCGAGCGCACCAAGCGCGATGGCTTGGCGGTGCGTCTCGTCGATCATGTGCTGCGCACCGCCGTGGAGCGTGAGGCCTCGGACATTCACATCAGCCCCGGTATCGATACGGTGACGATCAGTTACCGGGTAGATGGAATCCTCAAGGAGGCGCGGCGCATGGGGAAGGCTTTTTTCGCCTATATGGTCAACCGCGTCAAGGTGATGGGGAAGATGGATACCACGATTACGCGCCGCCCGCAGGATGGCCATATTCGAGGCTCGTTCGAGAATCTTGACGTTGATTTCAGGGTCTCGACCATGCCCTCCGCTTATGGCGAGAACCTGGTGATTCGCGTGCTCAATCAAAGCGAACTGCCGCCCTCCCCCAAAGGCCTCGGGTTTGATGAGGAAGATCTGGCGCTGTGGGAGCGGCTGATGAATCAGAGCCAGGGGTTTGTGCTTGTCACAGGGCCTACGGGCTCGGGGAAGACCACCACGCTCGCCTCGAGCCTGCTGAGCATGGCTTGCGACGGGCGAAACATCCTCACCCTGGAGGATCCGATCGAGTACCGGCTGCCCGGGGTCGCCCAGATGGAGGTCGACCCTGAGCACGATTTTTCCTTCTCGGTGGCGCTCAAGCACGCCCTTAGGCAGGACCCTGATGTGATCATGGTCGGCGAGGTGCGTGATCAGGTAACCGCCAAGATCGGCATCGAGGCGGCCATGACCGGGCATCTTGTGCTCTCGACCCTTCATACGATACACGCGCCCGGCGCCGTTGCGCGCCTCCTTGAGATGGGCGTGCCCGATTACCTGCTGCGCTCCGCCCTGAGCGCGGTGCTCTCCCAGCGACTGGTGCGCAAACTCTGCCCCTACTGCAAGGAGCCGGACCCGGATCCGCCAAAGGGATTTGCGAAGGGCAAGGTGATGCGAGCAACCGGTTGCGTGCGCTGTGGGCATACCGGACACAAGGGTAGGACCCTGATCTATGAGCTTCTGCCTGTCACCAAGGAGTTTCGTGAGCATATCGCCACTGGGGTGTCCGCCGAGGAGCTGCTGGCTATCGCCAACGCGCAGGGATTCAAGAGCATGTTGCGCCGCTTGGCCGGCTTGGTTCTTCGTGGAGAGGTCTCGGTGCGTGAATGGCTGCGTCTGTCCCGCCTGAGCTGAGCGAGAGCCAGGCCGATATTCCCTATACACGCCAGGACCAGACACATAAGGAGACGATATGAAAGGCAGAATCATCGGCATGCTGGGTAAGCGCGGGCACGGCAAAGACACGGTCGCGGACCACCTGTGCGAGGTATACGGGTTCAAACGCATGGCCTTCGCGGATGCGCTTCGCGAGGAGGTCGCCGAGCATTTCGGTGTCCCGGTTGAGCTTTTGCTTGATCGGGACCGCAAGGAGACCCCCTGCAAGGAACTTGCCCCGCCGGCGCCCTGGGATGTCGGATTCCGGGGGTTCATGCGCCGCATTCTCGCGCCACTGGGGTTTCTCAAGCGCTCGCCGCGGGAGGTCCTTCAGCACTGGGGTACCGAGTATCGCAGGCTGGGCCCAGAGGGGGATCCGGAGTACTGGACCAAAAAGCTCGTCGGGAAGGTGAGAAGCTCGGGAGACGGTGATTACATCATCACCGATGTCCGTTTCCCAAACGAGGCTGACCTGTTCATGGATCAGTTCCCGGAGCTTGGGCTGGAGGTCCATACGGTGCGGGTTGTTCGCCCTGCCCTGCTCAACCAGAACAAGAGCAGAGCCGATGAACACCCGAGCGAGACCGCGCTCGATGATTTCAGCACGGATATCACGCTCACCAACCGCGAAGGCGAGATCGCCGCGCTCTATCGGGAGGCGGAACAAGCGCTCAACCTGGAATCTACCCTCAAGCTCGGACTTGTCGGTTGACCTTCAATAGACCCTGCGATGCAGGGTCTCTTTTATAGGAGTTGTCATGAAAAAGACCATTGCAGCGTTGCTGCTGGCTATCGCCACGGCGGGTCTCGGCCCCTTGGTGTCCGCGAATCAGACCATGGCCTCGTACCAGGCGGATTATACGTCCGGCAGCGCCGATCTTGCGATCATCGCGGGCATAGCCGAGCTGGAAGTACGTCTGGACATCGGCGAGACGCGAGGCGTGCTCTACGTCACGGCCGTAGGCGTGTCCGATGTTGTCGACATCTCCGTGTGTCGGCAAGGAGACGGGTTCCTGATCGCCGATGAGGACGACACCCAGTGCAGTACGCCAACCGCGGAGTTCTCCCAGGGGGCGGATCACATCATCTGTGAAACCTGTGATGACGAGACGATGCCCAGATTCTGGGGGCGGATCTGATCTGACGCCGGGCTCTTGAGGGCCCGCGTCCGTTCCGATCGGTTTTTCCCTATACGGAGGGAGTCAACCGAAAAGGAGAGTAGAGATGGCCCAGATCGAGACCAAGCGAGGCATCTGGTACACGGTCCGCCAGCATCGTGATGCGGATCCCGTGATCGTGGAGAAGCCGCAGGGCGCCGACGAGATCGTGGACATGTTCACGGGCGTGTGCGCCCGGGTCGTCATCGACGAGGGGCGGGCTTCACGCTGGCGACTCTACGCCAACGACATCCTCGCTCGCCAGGACATGAGGCGCGTATTTGCGGATCTCCTCACGGAGACCGATGACCAGCGGGCTGCCAACGCGGCCTGATTTCCCCCGGGATGCGCAACGCTGTTGCGCATCCTTTTTCTATCGATGCGGAGTAAGCATGAAATCGTTCACCCTTCCGATCATCCTCATCGGGCTTTTCGTCGCGCTCGGCGCCGGGGCCAACGAGCGCGTTGAGCGCGGGTGGTGGTTCTACGAAGCCCCGCCCGAGACTGAAGAGGAGGAGATCTGGACGATCCCGCCGCCTTCGGCCGCGAAACCCGCCGAGCCGGATCAGGGCCCGGAGGATCCTTGCCTGGACAAGGATACGTGGACGGTCAGTTGCGGGTTCGTGAACCCGGGTAACGACTTCTCTTTCCAGGAGCGTCAGCGCGATGAGCTCCTCAACCACATGGTGATGAACCCCCAGGACAGAAAGGCTGTTGAGGCGTTTCAGTACTACACCAAGTGGATGATGGACCAGGCCACGGCGGTGGCCTCGATGTGGACGTTCAACCGGGTTCAGAATCCGGAGCTTGACCCGAGGGTCACCTACCCGGTCACCAACTTCGGTTTGCGCATCCTCCACGATATCAGGGAGTCCAACTCCGGAGATATCTTCGACTTCCTCTCCGAGAACGGCTACCTGGTCTATTTCTCGCGTACCGATTGTGTCTACTGCCACAACATGCGCCCGGTGCTGGAGATGGTCGCAGAGCGCACCGGGCTGTCGATCTGGAACGCCTCGCTCGATGAGGACTGCATGCCGGGATTTGAGCAGCTGTGCATGGTGGCGCCCGCTACGCTTGATCCCGCGAGCGTCCTGGAGGTCTCGATCGTCCCCTCGATCTTTCTCTATGTCGAGCCCGATACCTGGATCCGCGTGGGCAACGGCATCGTGACCTATGACGTGCTGGAATCGAGAATCGTGAATTTCTTCTCGGCGTATAGAGCGGCCATGATCAAGGGTATCGAGCCTGAAGACGGACAGGTGCCGGTGGATTTCTCAACACAAGGCGGCACAGGGGCGCGTGGCCTGGGCCGGGGACTTGAGCCTGGACCGGGATCAACCTCCGGGATCGAGACGATGCTCAGGCAGGCCCGGTAAGAAGCGGCACGGATTTCGCTATACCGCCAAACGACTACAGATGGAGCAGACATGGCTTTCGGAAAGCTGATCAGAAACTTGATGCTCGGCGCGGTGCTCGCGTTCGCTTGCACGTTCCCGGCGCACGCTCAGCTGGGCTCGGCATTTGGCAGCTTGCTGCAAGGCGCGAACGTCTCCACCCAGAACCCGGGCTCATATCAGAGCCAGGCGCGCAACTCGTTCGTGCTCGGCGGCGCGGGCGTGCGCTTCCCCTCGAGCAACGTACAGCTCTTCTCCATCACGCCGCCGAACGTCTCCGCCGGGTGCGGCGGGATCGACATGTTCTTTGGCGGGCTCTCTTTCATCAATGCCGAGCAGTTCCAGCAGCTGATACGCGATATCGGGCAGGCGACGCTCGGCTACGTGGTCATGCTGGCCCTCAAGCAGCTATGCCCCCAATGTGAGGCGGTCATTCAGGCCTTGCAGCGCGCGGCGGCGATGGCCAACGCGATGGCGGTGGATTCCTGCCAGGTCGGTCAATCCATCGCCCGGCGCATGATGGGGGATCCGATGGGTGACGATAACGTATCGTCCCAGGCCGGCGTGGAGGCCATCTGCGGCCAGGAATACACCGGCCTCGGTGAGGGTTGGAGCAGCGTCATGTCCGTGATCGGCGGCGTGTGTAACTCCATGAAAAGGGCGAGCCAAGCGCTTCACGATTTCGTGCAGAACAACCCCCGCCAGCGAGAGGCTCTGACCGGGCTGGTCGGTAACTCCACGTGGAACGCACTGCGGGCGATGGGGTTCGAGCATGATCCTGAGATGGCAGAGCTACTGATGAGCATGGTCGGTACATCGGTCATGCTCCCGGATATGGAGGAGCCGCGGCGCTACCCGCCGCTTCTCACCGACCCGGAGCAGGCGGTTGCCGTATTCATGTGCGGCTACATCGCGAACTCTGATTTCCCTGAGCGCGACAAGTTCTGCCAGTCGCACCTTGGCAGCGTCGGGAGCGTGGGTGGAGTCTATCACTGCGGGACGAGTACTGGGGCGCGAGCAACCTGCATGACCGTCCAGCAGCTCGGGCTGACACAGTGGGTCAACCAGGTCAGCGACCGCGTGGGGCATGGGTTCATTCTCAACACCTACAACACGCTCATGTCGGCCGTGCAGAAGGCGCGCGCCGGTCAGGCCCTTGCCCACAACGAGATCGCGCTGATCGCCACCGCGCCGCTGCCGCTCTACAAGGTCATCAACTTCGCGGCGGTATACCCGGGCGTGGCCGAGCAGATGATCCAGAACAACGCCTTCCTGCTTGCCTACCTGTTCGCCGACGCCTACGTGCGCCACCTCATGCTCGATGTGCGTCGCCACGGCCGCGAGACCGCGATCAGCGGATCACTGATCCGGGCCTTGCATGAGTTCCAGATGGATATGCTTGATGGGATGGACTCCAACATGGCGATGTTCGATGACATGCTGGCGCGCCAGCAAACAATGCTTGCTCAGATTCAGCGTGTCGAGCGCGTCATGCAGGACACCATCTGGTCCAGAGGGTTGATGGGGAACCAGGAGTTTGCCTACAACGTCACTCGCCAGATGGTCGGCAACTGACCGCGGCGCTGCGCTGAGCCTTTGATACACGCGACCGGCATCGGCCTGTAAAGCAAGGCCTGTGAGTCGCTATACGAAAGACGCCCGGGATCCGCCCGGGTGGCTTCAAGAGACTTGCTGACTATGGTTCGCTTTCTGCTTACACTGCTTGCGTTTGCCGGCCTTTCGGTGCCTGCCGTTGCCCTGGGGCAGACGGTAGAGCCGGGCTCGGGTAACACCTGGACGCTCTACGTGTTCGGCAACGGAGATGTCATCTGGCACATTCTCAACGCGATCTCGGCGATGACGTCGGATGGGGGATACCTCAATCTGATGACCCTGATCGCCGTGATCGCCGTGCTGGTGCTTGGCGTTGCGACAGCGTTCAATCCGCAGAGAGCCTATCGGTTGATCGTGTACTTCGTGCTGGCCTGGGTGGCGATCTTCGCCATGACCAAGCTTGAAACCAATATCGAGGTACATGACCCGGTATCGGGCTATTCGAATATTGCCACAGGCGTGCCGGCCGCGGTCGGGGTGCCGGCGGCCGTCATTTCCAATATCGGGAACTGGATCACCCGCAAGATCGAGCAGAATTTCTCCCTCGCCGGGTTCCCGAACTCCATGGCGATCTCAGGGGCCGGCGGATTCACTACCGGTATCCAGCTTGTGAAGAACGCAAGCGAGGTGCGCATCATGGATCCGATGCTTCGCCAGTCCATGTCTTACTACATGATCGACTGCGTGATCCCCATGATCGTCAGCGGGGAGCTGACCACTCACGAGATCATGAATTCAAACGATCTCTTCGCGCTCATCCAGTCGAGCAACGAGGCCGCCCTCACCCAGTACTACTCGCCTGCGGCGCCAGACGGCACCGTGGTGCCTTGCAGCGCAGCCTACGTGGCGGTGGCGAACGATCTGAACAACTACGCGCCCGATCTGATCGGGGCCGCATCCTCGGCGTGGTATGCCGATCGCTCAATGGCCTGGCTTGCCGGCGCCACGCAGAGCGCGTTCACGTGGCTGTCGGACGGCACGGCCAACGTCAGCGCCTCTCAGGCGGTCCAGCAGGCTGCCACCATCTCGATGATGGAGAACTCGTTCACGCACGCCTCGGCGATGTCCGGCAACAACGAGCTGGTCATGGCCATGTCGATCGCGCAGGGCAAGCAGGCGCAGAAAAGCCAATGGCAGGCGGCATCTGAGCTGTTTCGGGACATGGTGGGTTACATCTACTCGATCTTGCAGGCCTTCATCTTTGCGGTCATCCCGCTTCTGCTGGTCGCCGTGATGATCCCGGGGTTCGGTAAGACCATCATCGTGAACTACGCTCAGGTCACCATCTGGATGGTGCTCTGGGAGCCCATGCTCTCGATCATCAATTTCATCATCCACGTCTATGCCCGGCAGGGTCTTTCCGGGGTCCTGGCTGATTTCGACGGCATGGCGATGGCGAATCTGCCCTCGATCACGAACCAGACGAGCCACTTTTTGACCGCGGCGGGCTTTATGGCGACCTTGGTGCCGATGATCTCGTGGGGTATCGTGAAGGGCGCTCTGGCGTTCTCTGAATTCATCTCCTCGGGCGTGGGTATGGCGCAGTCCTCCGGCGCCGCGACAGGGATGGCCGCCGGCTCGGTGGCGCTTGATTCCCAAAGCATGGGAAACCAGTCGTTTGCACAGCAGAACATGGCGCCGAAGTTCACCGGCGGCTACTCCGTTCCGGAAGCCTCTGTCTCAGGGTCAAACAGCCTCTTTCGTGCGGATTACGGTGGCCGTACGGCCAGTGAGCACGGGCAGCAGATATCTCTGGCGCACTCCGCAAGCGACCAAGCGAGTATCGCTCGGAATCAGCAGCTCGCGGCGACCTATTCGCAAGCCGCAACTCAGCGCGAGCAGGGAATGTCGTCTTCCGTGTATGCGCAGTCCCAGCAGCTCGGGAAGGATATTGCCGATACTGTCAGTCAGCTCGACCAGATCGGTTGGGATATGTCCAGCGACCAAGGCCAGGAGCTGTCCAACAGGCTGGATCGCCAAACGAGCGATGCGCTCTCCTATGCATCAACCCTCAAGGATGATACCTCCAAAGCGGCCTATCTGGAGTCTCTCCTCGGAGGCGCGGCCAAGGGTGCGGCGGATGCGGCCAGGAAAAGGGGTGGGAGCGCGGAGGATATCAGGAACGCGATCGGCGGCGTCCTGGATCGATTCAAGAACACCCTTTCCAACAACAAGGGGCTTGCTGCGGCGGTCGGCGCTGGTCTTGTGGTGGCAGCGGCGGTGGCTCTGCCTAAGCTGGCGGCGGGCGCTGGCATTGCCGCGCTTGGCGTTGGAGCGGCCAAGGGAGGCAAGATTGCGCTTGGCGGGGTCGCCACCAGACTTGGGCTCGGCGCCGGCGTGGGCGCCTCTGCTGGAGCGCTCTGGAATCGCCTAGTCGGCAAGGCGGGTGTAAAACTCGAGGCAGGTACTGGCGCGTCTACATCCGAGGGGGCTGACCACAAGGTCTCTATCTCTGATACGGAAGCGTTCGGAGAAAGCCTGAAGCATCAGATCTCGGCGCGCGACTCTATGGCGATTGCTCAGAACCTGATGGCCTCTACCAAGGCAGCGGAATCGCAGGGATATACAACAAACCTTGGTGTTTCGCAGGACTGGGTCAACGACATCTCGCGCGGGGTTGTGGAGACCGCAACCTGGCAGAACACGGCCGCAGAGCTTGATTCGACCACGTTTACCCGGCCCGGGGATGCCTACGCGGCGCACCGGGGCGCAGGCCCGCACGGGTCCATGGTTGCGCGGGCGGGCGGTGCCGGGGTTGGTGAGCAGATGCGCCAGATGGAGGAAGGCTTTGGCACTCTGTCGGAAGGCGCGAGCAGCCTGCGTAGCCAGAACGCTGCACGCCAAGCCTCACTGAACGCGCAAGGCGGAGCCGGGTTGGCGGCGATCCAGCAGGGCGCCGGCCAGCTCTCCCAGAGAGAGCAGGAGATGCTTGCCTTGCAGAGTCAGGCGCGAAACATCATGAATGGCATGCATAACGGGGCGGTCAGCATCCGTGATCTGGATAATCTCGCCTCCCAGATGGACCGGCTGGATGCGCCTGAGCTTCAGGCTGAGCGCGACAGGATCAACCAGATCCGCGACAACATGACTGATCAGGCAAGGAGGGTTCAGTCGTTGCTGGGGCAGAACGCGACAGGCAACAACCTCCTTGATCTGGATAGCATCGGAAATGAACTGTCCGGTAGCCTTGTTGAGCGGGCCGCAGAGACGGGGGTTTCCGTGGAGTCGATACAGGCTCAGGATCAGGCGATCCTGGATTATGCAAGACAAGAGCAGGATCGCAACGGGCCTCTGACCAAGGAGCGGCTGACGAGCAACAACTTCATGAGCATGGCTATGCCCTAGCCAGACAGGCAGGCAAAAGAAAAGGGGCTTCGAGCCCCTTTTCTTTTCTCCATGCTATTCGCGTCTACGCCTGATCCCGATGCCTCCTGGCATGAAGATCACCGGGTCGCTGACGATGAAGTAACAGACAAGGCCTACGGCCAGGCCCCATCCGATGATGTTGGACATCTCCTCGGAGAATCCCCAGTTGAGGAACATGCCCGAGGCCGTCACCTGAACCAGCGCCCCGACCGCGATCAGGATCGCCAGGAGAAAAGCGAGCGCGAACAAGGTCGAAGCCGTGTTGACGAGAAAAGTGATTGTTCTTTGCATTTTTTCCATGATTTTGACTCCTTGCGCCCTCTTGCCTGAAGGCGGCTGTATACTGACAGTATAGTCTAAATCGACATGTAATAGCAAGCCGTTCTGTCGCTATACCCTGAACATATCCCCCGTATCGGACGGGATTTTTGTTTAGGCAGCCCCTTATGCGACCAACTCTTGCTCGAAGCGCCTTTGTCGTCACTCTGTTCTGGTGGATCGTCGGACTGGTGAAGTTCTCCGCCGGAGATCCCGCAAACAACCTCTCCGCGGCGCGCCGGCTCGCCGAGACCCTGCCATGGCTGGGGCTGGACCTTCCTGAGAGCGTTGCCGCACATAACGCGATTCACGTGCAGATCCAGGTCCTGTCCTACTGGACATTGCCCTTTCTTCTGGTTGCCGCAACCATCGCGCTGATCGGCTACTCCTCTGTCTGGATCTCCGCATTCAGCACCCATCGCCAGCGGGTGTGCCGCGAGCAAGGCAAGGGGGATTATCGGGGGCTGCGCGTCAATCTCGGCGCATTCCCGCAGCCCCCGGAGTTGCCCAGGCGCACGGTCAAGCTCAAGGCGGCAGGGCCTGTGGCTACGGCGCTGGGCGCCATGCCTGAGGGCGCCGCGGAGCTGACTCGCGAGGTGCTCGGGACGATTGCCGCCCACTCCGAGGCCTATGTCGGCGAGGGTCACGGCGAGGTCACCTTGCTTGAGCACACGCTGAGAGTCATGCGCAAGGGCTTTGAGATCGAAGACATGGATCCTCTGCTCCCCCTGGTCCTGGCGGCCCACGATCTGGGAAAAATCACATCCTACCTCAAGCGTGGCGGCAGCTGGGTCGTCACGCGCATGCATGACAAGGAATCGGCGCGCCTGATGACGCTGCTGCCCAGTTATGTTCGACTCTGCGAAGAGGATCGCACGCTGGCACGCCTCGCCGTGCGCTACTCCCACTCAATCTGGCAGGCTCCGGTCGAGGAATCAATGGTCGATCGCCTGAAGGGGCTCGTTTCCCAGATGAAGCAGGCCGATGGCAAAGCCACCGGGGAGGAGAAGAGCGAGTTTCTCGAGAATCTCCCTCTCCCGGAGATGGTCTGGCGGGCCTTCAGCAAGGCGCTCTGCGAGGTTTCTCTACAGGTGCCGGGGCTGCCGAGAAAGATCAAGGCGGCGGGCTGGAAGGTCGGCGACCGGCTCTACCTGCTCGAGCTTGCGATCCATAAGGCCGCCATGAAGCATCTGGATTCCCATACCAGGGCGGCGCTGGGGGAGAATTACCGCCAATACAACAAGATCGCGCCCTTCTCGATGGCGCTGATGGAGCAATTCAATGAGCGCGGCTGCCTGGTCAAGCGCGTAGGCGAGGCAAAGCTTGGCTGGGAGGATGCGCTGTGGAAGATCCGCGCCGGATCGCTTGAGTTCAACGGCGTCATCATCATCGACCTGGCGCAGGCCGAGGAGCTCAAGGCGTTGCTGCCCGGCGAGGATACGCTCTACGAGATCGAGGTGCTGGCGCCGATGTTTGTCGCCCCCGGGATGCATGTCATCTCCGGCGGCAAGCTGCCTGACGCGATCCTTGGGTCCAAGAAACCCGCCAAAACCAATGCGCCGGGCGAGAAGAAAGCCCCTGTAGCCCCGGACCCGCCGGAGCCAGAATCAGCGGCAGGCGAGTCGGCGATCGATGAATTGTTCGGGGACCCGCCGGCTGACTCGAGCGGGGCGCCAGCGCCGGCGAGCCCGTTGCCACCGGCCGACCCTGTGGTCGCCTTTGACGATGAGATCGTCCTGAACCCGCCGCAGGCTGAGAAAACCAATCCCCCCTCCCCTGCCGAACCCGACAAGGCCGAGCCGACATCGACTCCGAAGGCACGGCCCGCCCCTGAGACGGTGATCAAAAACGGCAAGACTCGGCGCGTGGTGGTTCTGGCAGAGCCCGAGGCGCCCGCCAAGGCCGAGTCCGCGGGGCAGGAGCGCTCGGACGCCCGTTCGACCGCGCCCACGGAACCTGAGGCGCCCGCCGCGGCGCCGCAAGACCCCGGAAAGCAGGGCGACGAGAGGGCGCCTGAGGCGGCCCAGGCCACGACCGACAAAGCGCCCTCTCAGGCCCTGCAAAAGCCACCCGGGCGGCCTGGAAAGCGCTCAGGCAAGGGGGTCAAGCTCAAGTCAGGCAAGAACCCGCTGAAGGGGCTGCTCACCGATAAAGGGATGGGCGTAAACACTGCAAAATTATTCTCTACACCTGCTCGCAGCAAGAAAAAACCCGCTGCGACCAACGAGGATTAGATCCGATTATGAACAAGCCAACGATTGCCCTGATTCTCATGGGTTTTCTCTTTGTGAGCGCCAGTGCCACCGCCGATAGCAGGGATAATCCATTCCTGAAGCCGGGGACCGTCAATCCAGTGGCGGGGCCTGCCGGAGAGATCCCGCCTGAGATCGAGCCACCTCCGCCGCCTGCCTACCACCAGGATCCTCCGTCCGGCGCACGCCAGATCGGCACCATCAACGGATACGCCGTTTTCCATCATAGCGAGAGCGGGCGTTATGTCCTGCAAGCGCTCGAGGCACGAGGAGGTTCCCAGTGATCAACTTTCGCAAGCTAACCCTTGGTGTGGCGGTTCTGGCGTTGTTTCAGGGATGCGCGAGCATTCCCACCGATCTGTCGTTGCCGGCCGAGTCCGAGATCGTCGATCAAGCAACCCAGGACTGGGCGCTCACCCCGGCGGTGGTCGAGGCAAGAGCGCGCAGCGGGATTACCGTCACGCAGCCCAACCGGCTGCCTGCGGCGATTGCCAACAGCCCGATCGAGATCACCCTGGAGCCCGGCACGACGATCGGAGACTTCATCGCCATGCTCGGCAATATGAGCGTCCCCGTGACCAGCGCCTCTTCCGAGATCCTCGCAAGGCAGCTCTTCATCCCCTCCTACAAGGGCACCCTTGGGGAACTGCTCGAGGTCATCGGGGACACCAATGAGCTGGCTGTGGAGTGGCGATCCGGGTTTGTGGTGTTTGGCGAGAGCGCCCGCTACCAGATCACGCTTCCTCAGGACGAGGCGCTGCTTAGCGGCGTGAGAACGGGCATCGAGAGCATTGGCGCCAGTGATGTCAGCGTCTCCCAGGGCGCGGGGCTGATCAGCTACCGTGCGACGCCGGAGACACAGCGCGCCATCGAGCCGTACATCCAGAGAATCTCGCAAAACGCAGGCCTGGTCGATCTCCAGGTCGCGGTGATCAATGTTTCTCTCAATCGTGAGCGCCACCAGGGGCTCAACTGGAACACCTTCGCACTGCGCCTGGGCGATGCGCCGATCGGGCCGGGGCCAGGGATCCCGGATCCCGGCGGTGCACCGGCGATCCCCGGGGCACCTGGCCCTCAGGAGCCCGCCCTGGAGGCCGGCGATGATCCGTTCGATTTCGGCCCGACCTTGTCTGAGCTCGAGAACGGCGAGTCCCCGGATCCGGGGAACGGAGGCGTCATCGAGGATTCGATTCGTACGGCAACGGCGCTGCTGAGCTCCGGGGGCCTGAGCGCAAGCGTGGTGCGCGATCAGTTCTCGCTCAGCGGCATGATCAACATGCTGTCCACCTACGGCAGCGCGCAGACCATGCAGAACGTGAACCTGAAGTCGCTTTCCGGCCTGCCGGTGAGATTGCGCTCAGGGCAGTCCGTGCCTTACGTGGGCGATGTCGGGGTTTCCTCGGTGAGTGATTCGCTCAACACTTCGTCGACGCGCACGGACACCGTGGAGACCGGCCTGACCATTGAGATGACGCCCTTCTTCGATGCCGAAAGCGAGCTGGTCACCGTTGATCTCGATCTTGAGCTCAAGAGCCTGCTCGGGTTTGTGGAGCTCTCCGCGGGGCGAGAGGTTGGCTCGATCAGTCAGCCCAATACACAGGACCAGTCGTTCAATTCCCTGGTGCGCATCCGCGCCGGCGACACGGTGATCCTTGGCGGTATCGTGTACGACCAGATCAGCGACAACCGCTCGAGTCTTGCGGGCCTTGACCGGTTTCGCACCGCCAGCCAGAACAGGAACGTCAACAAGAACGCCCTGTTCATCGTGATGCGCCCCAGCGTGACGATCTATCGGGACATGCTGGTTGACGAGCGGGTGGTGCGTCCATGAAGCAGCTCCCGATCCGCTACATCGCGGGGCACATGCCGGGGCTGTCCGTCAAGGACGGTACCGCGTTTGTCCATGCTTACATCGAGCGCAACATCGACGCTATCGATGCGACCGGGTACTGGGTCCAGAAGTACGAGGATGGCATCCTCTACGAGATTCAGGAGGGCGGCAAGGGGCGCGCGCTGCTGCCCTCGATCCTGAAGAAACTTCAGACCGAGGATGCCGTGATCATCCCGACCTCCACCCGTCAGGTCAGGCTCGGCTTCACGGAGCGAGGCTTTCAGTGCCTGCTGCTGCCGGAATCCTCAGTCGAGGAGGAGACCCCGGGCATCAAGGGCGGACCGAAGCTCAAGCCCGCCAAGGGCGATGCCAAGGGGTGGGTGATCTCTGGCGGCGTGCTGGTCACGCTCGGGCTGATCGTTGCCATCAGTGGCAGCCTGATCAATCGGGTCACGACCCTTGCCCAGGATTACAGCCTGGGGATGCACCTTCAGACCGATATCGTGGAGTATCTCCAGATCCTCTACCCCCGCGCCACGGCGCCGGCCTTTGCCACCTCGACGCCTGCCGAGGACCTGCCCATCGCGCAGTGGGACCGCATTCTACGCGAGCAGGCGGCTAATGAAGCCGAGCGCTCCTACGTGACCGCGCTTCGCTACAACTCCCAGACCAAGCAATGGCAGGTGGATCTGGAGGCCGTGGACTCTGACGACCCCGGGGCAAATGATCTCTCCAGACTGCCTCCGAGGCCGTCTGCTGCGCGGAGGCGAAATTGATGAATCGCGATGTGGAAGTCACCAACAAGCTCGTTGGAGTGGCTCTGATGCTGCTTGGGCTCGTAATGCTCGGCTTTGGCGCCTACCAGCTGTTCGACTACCCCGAGCCCGCGGCGGATCCTGATCTTGTCAAGATGCAGATGAGCAATCGCTGCGAGGCTTCCCTGAATCAGCTGAAGATCCCGTTCTCGGCATCCGGGGGATCGATCAACACCCCCAAGGAGTTTGTCCTGAGAGAGCGTGGCGTCGACTCCCCGAAAGAGACGCTGACCAGAGCCTCGCTGGCCCTTCACGCCTGTCACGGCTACCGGATCAAGAGCTTTTGCTTCGGCTCCGCCTGCCCGGGCATGGGCCTCGTTATGATTATGGCGATCGAATAAGGGCGCTGGTGATGCTTCAGTGTCCGGAGACCGATACGCCCGTGTTTCGCCGCAATGTGATGAAAATCGCGGCAGAGTTCAAAGCGCTCGGAGGCACGCTTAGCGATGTGCGAACGGTCATCACGCGCACCGCCTCCGAGATTCTCAATGAGCCCGCCTTCCAGGCGCCCGAGCTCGAGGGGTTTCGAAAATCACTGCTCAATCATTACAACGAAGCGATCTCTGGCGGTTTTGAAAGCGCGATCGCCTTTCATTTGAAGAGCATGGCGATGTTGCAAGAGGCGGCCGGCCGGGAGAGCGCGCCCGGGGACTTAGGTGATCCGCAAGACAGGGCGGAGAAGAGGCCGCCTCCCGCTTCCATCTGAACAAACGCCCGCCTCGTCGCGGGCGTTTTGCTTGTGGCGCGAAATTTTTTTCACTCGATGTGCAAATTTGCACACTCGGTGACTATACATTCATGCAAGTCCTGCGGGAATACGCTCGCAGGACGCAATCAACCAGAACAATCCGTGGAGGATTACCCTACATGTTTTCTCTGATCATCACCATCATCTCGATCGCCCTGATCGCGGCTCTGGCCCTGGCATCCATTTACTATGGCGGCACGGCCTTTACGCAGGGTGGCGCGAAGGCCAATGCGTCCGCCATCGTCAACCAGGCCATGCAGATCTCTGCTGCCCAGACCATCCACGCCGCTGACAACGGTGGCACCTACGCCTCCGACGTGGCCACGCTGGTGAGCGAGAACTACCTCGCCTCCGAGCCCTCCCTGCCGAACGTGCTGGCCTCCGGCTGGACCACCGCCGGTACCTCCGCCACTGCTGTCGTGAGCGCCGGTGAAGTCTGTGACGCCGTCAACGACAACATGGGTGTGAGCACCCGTCCGACCTTCGACGGTAGCCAGGATCCCGTGTCCAGCGTGATCACGGGCCAGTACGGCTGCGCCGAAGACACCGACGCCGAAGAGCTGGTCTTCCACTTCAAGTAAGACGTTCGTGGCTTTCAAAGCCAGTACGGGAACCCCCGCCTAGTGCGGGGGTTTTCTTTGTGCAAAGGCCGCCGGGTTTTACCTATACACGGGGGCGCCGATGGCGCCTTTGAGCTGCAATCCGGCAGCGTAGCCTCAAAAAAGGTAGAGAAGATGTCAAAAGCGGAAAAAGCCCTCAACTCGCGCTTCATGAAAAGCGCCGACTGGATCATCGCACTCGGCTGTCTGGCGTTCGGAGCGTTCCTGCTGCTCACCAAGGGGGTGAGTCTCGATGGGTCGCTCTGGGTTGTCGGCGGCAGCATCGGATTGTTTTTTGCCTGGTATCGCCCGGCTCCGCGCATCGCAGGGTGGATCCGCTCGCGCCTGGTCGGCACCCGCAGATCGGCGTAACCGGCCGTGCAGACGATGAGTCAGCCACAAGAACCGCGAAAGCGCCTCGGCGAGCACCTGATCGAGCGCAAACTCGCACGTCCAGAGGCGATCGAGGCGGCGTTGCTCGAGCAGAAAGTCTCCGGTGAGCCGCTCGGATTGATCTTGGTGAGAAATGGATTTATCCGCCACCGGGATCTGATCAAGACCATCCTCGAGGTCGCGCCCGAGCGCATCATCGGTGAGCAGGTATTCACCACCCAGGTGCCGGCGGAGTTGCTGGTGCGACTGCGCGCGATGCTCATAGCAGAAACCGATGACAAGCTCATCGTCGCAACCCTCTCCCCGGAGCAGGAGGTGCGCTCCGAGCTCGCCCCTTACTTCCCGGGTCTCGAGATTCTCTTTGTCGCGGTAACCCCCGAGCGGCTCGACGAGTACCTGGAGCGGCTTCAGTCCGATATCGACGATGAGGGCGCGGTGGTCGACGTGATGCTTCGCCGAGCCCTGACCGAGAACATCTCAGACGTGCACATCATCCCCAGGTTTGCCTCCTATACCGTCCTGTTCCGCTATCTCGGCGTGCGCCACATCGCGCACGAGGGCTCTCTGGAGGAGTACAACACGCTGGTTGCGCGCATCAAGGATAGGGCGCGCATGGATCTGGCGGAACGCCGTGTCCCGCAGGATGGCGGATTTCAGGTCGAGCAGAACGGAAAGATGGTCGACATGCGCGTGGCCACGTTACCGAGCCCTGACGGCGAGATCGTGGTCATCCGTCTGCTTGATCCTGACAGCGTCCAGCCGTCTCTCGATGGGCTGGGCATCACGCGCGTCGATCATTGGCGAAGCGCGGTATCCCGGGCAGACGGGCTGTGCCTGATCTGCGGGCCCACCGGCTCCGGCAAAACCACCACCCTGAACGCGACCATCCGGGAGATGGACCGCTTCGGGCGCGCGATCTACACGGCCGAGGATCCTGTGGAATACAGGATGCCGTTCACGGGGCAGATCAACATCAACACGGCGGTGGGGCTCGACTTCTCGCGTAGCGTGCGTGCGTTCATGCGCGCCGACCCGGACGTGATCTGTCTTGGCGAGATGCGTGATACCGAAACCGCGAGAAACGCCATCAAGGCCGCGGAAACCGGACACCTTGTGCTCGCAACCCTTCACACCGGATCCATCCGTGGCGCAGTGGATCGTGTGCGCGATATCGGAATCGAGTCGCACGAGCTCAGGTATCTCTTGCGCGGCGTGTTGGTGCAGCGCCTGGTGCGCGTGATCTGTAAATCCTGCAATGGCGAGGGATGCCCCGAATGCAACGGGGTCGGCTACTCCGGGCGCTGCGTGGTGTCGGAAGCTCAGTACTTCCAGAGCGTGAACGAGGTTGACGCGCTGATCGCCGGCGAGCGCTCCTGGCCGGAGATGATCGAGGATGCGGTGCTCAAATGCGCCGATGGCATCACAGACCGGCGCGAGATCCTGCGCGTGTTCGGCGCAGAGGCCGAGCCCTATCTCAAGCAGCACGGGCTCTAGGAGGGCGCATGGCGATCTATCAAATCAGGATTCAGGCGAAGAAAGGTGGTGTGCGAACCATCGAGGTCGAAGCCAACAAGGTGGAGGATGCCAAGCGCATCGCCAAGCGCCAGGGCCGGCCCCTTTCGGTGAAAAAGCGCGCCACGTTCTTCCCGACGCGCGGCCTGACGCCGGCAGAGCGCCAGACCTTCTTGCAGCGCCTGGCTTCCATGCTCGGCTCGCGCGTTGGCGCGGGCGAGGCGCTCACGCTGCTCAGAGACACGTTCTCCGGCAGAATCCGCACCGTCTCGAACAACCTGCTGAGGCGGGTGGAGGCCGGAGAAGACATCCCTGAGGCGCTCGAGGCGTTCAGTCCTCAGGATTTCCCGATCACCACGGTCGCGCTGATCAAGGCGGGCTCGCGCGCGGGCGACACCTGGAAGTCGCTTCAGGATGCGGCGCGATTCGAGCTCGAGATGCACCACATCAAGAAATCCTCCGGAAAGGGGCTTTGGTCCGGAATCGGCGGCTTCGTGCTTGCAGCAATCATCACCGTGATTTCCACGGCCTACATCGGCCCGGAAGTCATGAGCAGCCCAATGATGCAGGCGATGTCAGACTCGATCAACATCGGCTGGCTGTTCGTGGTTGGCGATATCGTCACCTGGATCATGGGCACGATGCTCGCCGGGCTGGCGTTTCTGGTGCTGCTCGGCACGCTCGGGCGCCAGTGGATGCCCAATCTGGCGGACAAGCTCATCATGAAGATCCCGTATTACAAGGATCTCGTGCTCTCGCGAAACAACTACATCGTGCTCTATGGCCTATCGATCCTGATCGGATCCGGGGTACGCATGGAAGATGCCTTGAGCATGTCCCACAGCACCGCGCCGCGTGGCGCGCTCAAGGAGGATCTCGGCAAGGCGCTCGAGGCGGTTCGTGTCGGCAAGCCATGGCCCACCGCGATGGGTACGCTTCACCCGACCGATAAAGCGGCGCTGGCGGCCTCTCAGGACCGTGAGCAGATCGCCGCGGCGCTCAACGTGCTCGCCACCCAGTACCGCGAGATCTACGGTCAGCGTCTCGAGACCTTTGTGCCCATCATGCAGTTGCTGGCCGCGCTGTTTTTGTCGATCGCCGGCGGACTTCTGTTCGGCATGACCATCCTTCCGATGCTCCAGGCGACAGAAGGGGCGTTCTAGGGCTGTTTTGGTATCGAAGGTCGAATCCGGCCTCGTGGCAATCCACAACGATTTCTCTGGAGTCTGCAAGAAGTGAGTGTGTTCACCCAAAAGCTTAAAGAAGGGAATCTGCAACTGCCTGAGCTTCCGGAGGTGGCCAGGCAGACGCTCGAGCTGGCCCAGGACCCGCGAGCCACGCGCGCCCATTTTCTCGAAACACTCGAGGCAGATCCGGCGGTGGCCGAGCGTATCGTCCAGGTGGCCAATCCGGCGCCTGAGAGCGCACCGGCCGTAATCGAGGATCTGGAGGGCGCGGTGGCGCGTATCGGGCTCAAGCTACTCCCGCACATGGTGATCGGGCTGGTCCTGGGCCGGCTGCACAACGCAGCCGACCCCTGCATCAACCGCACCCTCGCGCAGCGCTGGAGAACCTCCGTGTGGCGGGCGCGCGCGGCCCGGGTGCTCAGCGAGGCCTACGCCGCGCATCTCAGGCCGGAGGTGGCCTACCTGAGCGGGCTGGTGGCGGATGTAGGCAGCTGGCCTGTCCTGATAGGCCTGGAGCGAGAGATCGCGGCCGGCGAAGAGATTGAGGATATCTCAGGTCTGCTCGAGGAGCACTCAAGCGATGTCGGGGAGTTTGTTCTCAGTCAGTGGGGATTCCCTGAGCATGTGCTGGAAGCCGTCGCGCAGCATCGCAATCCTCAGTACGAATCCGGACGGACTCACCCGGATTACGTGGATCTGTGCATCGTGGCGCATCTCCAGGTCAGCGGCGTGGCGGATCAGGATCTCGCGCATGCCGCTGCGTTCAGAAAACTGGGGCTTGGCGCCAGCGCCAAAGGCTGATGCTGCAAGCGCCCTGCCCGGCTCCCGTGTTCGATCGCTATACACACCATACCCCGATCAATGGCTTACCCATGAACAAGACCGCCACATCTCGAAGCACCACCTTTTATCGCAGGCGCCTGACGCTCGTCCTGTCGATCTTTCTTTTCCTGGCGGCGATGAATCCGCTGCTGGCCCAGGCGAGTCCGGAGTGCCAGGGGCGGCTGTTCAATCCGATCAGCGATGTCAACTGGAACAACATGTTCCCGGTAACGATCGCCGGGATGACGATCTCATCAGGCAGCAACAGCAACCCATCGATCATGCACATGCCCGCGGTGTGTACATGCCCCGGCAGTTTCGGTATTCCGACCCCGGGGCTGGGAGTCACGTACTGGGAGCCCACCTACGTTGCCGAGGTGGCCCGCGAGCCGGGCTGCCTGTCGACGCTCGGAGGTGTGCGTGCCCTGCCCTCGAGCTTTCGGCGCATGGCCTCGGAGCAGCGCGACGGCACGGAAGCGCAGGCCGGCGATGAAGTCACCCGGATGCAGGTGCATTGGTACATCTACCCCGTCTTCGCGGTCCTGAACATGATGAGCACGCTGACCTGCGCGGCGACCTCGGGCTTCAACCTGGCGGATCTCACCCCCATCGATCCCACATGGCAGGATGATGCCTGGGGCGCGGTCTATAACCCCGAGGGGATCATGTTCGCCAATGTCATGGGCACGCTCTCCTGCGTGCCGGATGCGGTCGCATCGAGCTTCGGCAAGCCCATGGACAACCTGTTCTGGTGCTCGGGCTCCCAGGGGATGGTCTACCCGTTGACAGGCAACTCCCAGTCCTACACCAGCCCCCAGGGCGGGAACATGCACATCCTGGCGAAGTACGTGGCGAAGAAACACCGTATGGCCGGCCTGCTGGTCACTATCGGCCCCGGGGCACGATGCAATTCCCTGTACTCGCCCTTCTGGCTCAAGAGCCAGTACCGGCTCGACCCCATTGCCCCCAACCCGTTGAACCGCACGGTGGTGTTCGGGATGTCCGAGTTTCGCTGGGGGCTCGCGCCGCCGGCAAACAATGCCGTACGGACCGATTCGGCCTATCTCGTCTGGGTGGGACGCCAGTGCTGCCTCCAGTTCTTCTAAGTCCTGTTCTGCGCGCAAGGCACTGTATTTCGAGCCAATACCTACACCGCCCCTGCTCTGGCGCGAGGGGCCGGAAATATTCGCTATACACCCGCAGCGGCGACAGATGCCGCGCCTGCCTGTGAAGGAGATCTAAGGCCGCGGCGGCGCTTTGGCGCAAGCCTCGGGCTGCTCCGAGAGAACAGGAGCCCGATCGCCGTTCGCTATCTCCGGTACCTCGCTCATGACACATGTATTGGCCGATCAACTCCCACTTACCGTCTCGCGCTGGCGCGCATTGTGGCTGTGCGTGGCCGCCTTGTGCCTGTTGGCGCTCTCGGCGTTCTCTCATGGGGTTTCCGCCAACGTGAACACCTACACGGCGTGTTACTTCATCGGCGAGGAGTGTGTCGACACGGAGCCTCGCATCATCGAAGGCCAGCTGGTCGTGCGCGAGTGCTGGGAATACCAGCGAGACTACACCTGTTTCGCAGAAGAGAGCTCCTCGTGCAATATCGAGGAGCTCGAGCAGGATGGCTGGAGCAGAACCGAGATCCACAGCGAGGAGTACACCCTGCTCGACAACGGGGAATGGACCAAGCTGCCTACCTCATGGGTCGAGGTCTGGGAGACGAGCGTCGACAACTGCGAGCTCAATGATGTCTACGGGTGCGTTCTCATCGAGGAGACCGAAACCCGCACCGAATACCTTTGCCACACAGGCCCGATGCCGCGCTGCATCAATGACGACGACTGCCTGCTGCTCGAATACGAGTGCATCGAGGAGGAAGAGGGTCTGTGTCTTGCGGTGACGCAGGAGTACAGCTGCGTGCGGGAGATGTGCAACAGCAGTGACGATATCAATGAGCTGCTCGGCGAGGATGGCGAGGGCTTTGAGAAGGCGCTGGCGGTCTCCGCGCTCTTTGACCTGATCCAGGAAGAAGGGAGCATGATTGACGGCCAGCTCCGCCTTTTCAGCGGCCAGCCTCGGATCTGCAACTCACTGACCAACTCGTTCATCCGCTATATCGAGACGCAAGCCGCCATCCTCACAGGGATCAGCGCCTACTTTGGGCCCTGGTGGTCGGCGCTGCTGACCGCCGCGGCCGGGGGCTCGGTTGCTCAGATGGCCAATGATCTCAAGTGCTGCCAGGACAACCCGGAGAACGTGAAGCTCAACCCCTTGATCGAGTACTGCGATCAGGATGATGTGAGCCTTGCGGCTGCGCGCCTCGGCAAGCGGGCCTATCAGGTGTGGCCGGCCTGGGTGCCCACGGATAACTGCCTGACCATTCTGGGGCCGTTTGGACCCCCGAATGCGCCGGCCGCCGGTGACATCAACACCTGCCGGCAGATCACTTCGCACTGGACGCGGCCCTGGTCCTACCTGAACCAGAAGATCCAGGTGGACCGCTATCAGGCGTGGTGCGAGTTCGACTCCATGCTTGCGCGCATCATCCATGAGCAGGGCCGTGAGCAGATCAACGAGATGGCGGCCATGGGCGCCGGCAATGCCCAGAGTATCCAGATGAACTTCTCGTTCTGGGCTCCCACCGGGCGGTGGACGAATCAATACTTCGTCAACCAGAACCGCGTCGCCGCCTGGCAGTGGGATCAGCGCTGTCAGACCGAGGAAGGCGGTGGCCTGGAGATGATGGGGTCGATCACGTGCCCGGTGTTCCCGGATGTGCCGCTGGCGGTGTGCTCCAAGCCGGAGACGGGTTGCGGCGCCATGCCCGTCGATCCGTTCGACAGATCCTCCGGGTGGGATATCTATTTCCTCCCGGCTGAGGATCACGCGGTCAAGCCCGTCAATCGCTACGTGATCCCCGAGGGCGGATGCTTTGACAACAGCGCGTGTCAGTACACGATCCACGCCTGGCCTGCCGGGCGCAGCGGGCAGTTGCGGGCGCCTATCGATATGACCTGGCCCATGGTGTTCAACCGCACCGCCTGGGGCGACTACCGCTGGGCCTACGGGGATGTCCACATCGAGGCCTTCACCTGGAACTCGCTCGATGATCCGCAGAACCCCTACCCGAGGCTGCGCTACTGCCGAGGCAGCACGGAGCATTGCAGAACCGCGAACCATGGGGCGTGGACGGAGCTCAACGTGCCCAACCCGATCAGCAGCGCCCAGCACACGATCCTGTTCAACCCGCATACCACGCTGACGGGAGAGTGCTCCGGCAACGATTGCCACTATCGAGCCATGTTTACGCTCGATATCAATGCAAAGCCCTGGTTCGATTACTCGGAGAAGCAGTACCGCCCCTGCATGCTGCGCGTCTTTGGCCGGTGTCTCTCTCGTGCCAGCACGATCCATGACCGGCGCTACCAGCCGCTTTGCGAGGGGTTCACTCTGGATGAGTTCATGGCGCTGGATATGGACAAGATCGACCTGAGCGAGTACGTGGAGTCGCTGCTGACCGCTACCCGGGAAGATGCCAGAAGGGCGGCCGAGGATCTCCTGTTTGACCTGATGCTCGATTTTGAGGCGCCGTGAACGGGCGCCCTGGCCAGCGGCTCGGCCTCGCAAGAGGGTGGCGCGCCTTCCCTATACCAGAAACGAACCTCTAACCGGATTTGCCTTCATGTTCAGACTCGTGTGCACAGCCATCGTCATCGGAGCCCTGCTCGCGTTCAGCGCGCCGGCGGCGTCGATGACGCCTGCTGAGGCCGAGGCCGGCCGCAACCAGGGCAGGATGCTCGGCACAGGCCTTGGACGCGGCTTCGATCCGCAGGGCGCGCGCCAGGGTGTCGAGGATGCCACGGGGCTCGGGCAAACAAAGACCCTCGGGGGCTACGATCAGGATACCCGTCACGAGGTCCACAGGACCGTGCGCGGCACGCTCAAATGCGAGGTCGGGGCCCGATCCGCCATCGGCGGGGTGGTCTTTCAGGTCCAGGCCTGCTCCGAGACCGAGGCCGTGATCTCTGCCTGTGATGTGCCGATGATCCGGGGCACGATCTGTCAGGAGGAGGACTTCTCCCCCGGGCGGGCGGTACATGCCGGTGGGACGGCTTTTGAGGGTGATCCCCTGGAGGGGCGCCACCAGATCAGCTTGAGCGAGTGCGAGGACGGGTTCTGTGAATTCGAGATCCGCTCGGAATGGGAGCGCACCTTCAGCGGGGGCGGCCTGGACGCGCAGGCCGAGCAGTTCCTCTCGAGAGGGAGCCTGGTCGATGATATCAAGGATTCGCGCGAGAGCGCGGCGTACGCGTTGAGTCGACTTGAGGCGCGCAATGCCGCGGATTGTAATGTGGATCGCCTGGAGATCCTGTCCGAGACGGGGGAGATTCCTCTCGCGTGCGACCCGAACGATCCGCGCCGAATCTGGATCTACGACCCGAACCAGGTCGATGGCATGTGCACGACCGTGCGTACGCTTGAGGCCTGCAACCAGGCCTTCCCGGTGGAGACCTATGTCTGCGAGCAGGAGGAGCAGGAGTGCGAGTTCGAGCGCCCTGTGGTCGATGCGGGCTGTGAGTACTGGCTTGAGATTGACACGACGATCAACATCCTTCCTGGCTTCGATGTGGCGTGGCAGAGAAACAGCACCCCGAGCGACGCCTATCACCCGGTCGGGTTGACCGGCGCCGGCAACCTGCTCGCCTACAACACCACCCCTGGGGGCATCAACAGGATCGTGGAGATGGATCAGGAGACGGGCACCATCATCAGAACGGTGCGCAATCTCGGCTCTTACTCCCAGTCGCTTGCCGGAGATGTCGCGCTTGAGACCGACACGAACTTCGTTCACTCGCGCTACACCAATTACGAGGTCAGCAGCAACATCCATACCGGCGCGGGAAGCTATCTCCAGCAGATCACCGCCTCGGGCGGGCTGAGCTGGCAGACCTACCTGGGCGTCAACCGGACCGTGCACGCGACATTCGGCGGCCTGAGTGGAAGCTACGTCGGAGTGCTGTCGGTGCGCCACGACGCGCAGGAGACCGGAATCTACTTCACGGTGCACTACACCTCCACCGGCGGCTTGATGTCCAATCGCACGATCCAGGTATCCACGCAAGGCTCGCTCGAGGATCGCTCTTTCGGCGTGCGCGTGGTGCAGGATCCCACCAACCACCGAATCATCGACATCTACTCCTATATCGAGACCCCGGGCACGGGGGGTGGCGAAGGCGACGGCGAGGGTGAGGGTGAAGGTGAGGGCGAGAACGGCGGGGGTGGCTCTGGGCATGTGCGCGAATACAAGCACCACAAGATCAACGTGGACTTCGGGTCCCTGATCGCCCAGGGCGACTCCAATGAGGCCGAGTTCAGCAGCGCGCACCCGGGTGCGGGGTACTTCTATCCGCCCATCGGGGAGTTCTACTACCGATTCAATTACGCCAACAACCAGTCGACGCTCGAGCAAAGGCGCAAGTCCAATGCCGCGATCGTGTACCAGTGGACGCCGGTCCCGGACACCATCAACGGCCTCTCGGTCTCGTGGATATCCGGCGTTGTCATGGACACAGAAGGCAATCTGTACGTGCGCCACTCCGGCGGCGGCGGGCGCCTGACCAAGTTCGAGCCGATCAAGGAGTACATCTTCGAGGATCGCTGGGAGAACAACTGTCAGATGCTTGATGGACTTGACCCCGGCGAGTGGCTTGATGACCCGTTCGAGGAAGGCTGAGGTGATGATTTCGAATAACTTTCAGGCAGGGCTGCGCCTGGCGGCGGTCATGGTCATGGCCCTGCTGCTGAGCGCCCCTGGCGCGGGCTTCGCGCAGGCGGTGGATCTCGGCCAGCATGCACGCCTGTTCGATATTAAAGAGGAGGATCTGCGCCGGCGGATCGCGCGTGAGCTGCTCGAAGCCCCGAACCCCGCTGCGGCGCTGGCGCAAAGTGCAGACTCCTACCTCAACCAACTCGAGCCCGCGCGCCTGGGCGTAGCCCAGCGCACCCGGACCCGGTGGCAGGACCCCTCTGTGATCGCCAAGGAGGATATCGAGGGCCCGATTCATCAGAGCGATGGCTCATACGAGTGGGGGGTGCTGGTTCGCGCGGGCACGCGCCACAACCCGCTCGACTATGTGCGCCCCGCCACCAATATGCTGCTCGTTGACGGGCGCAGCGAGCAGCAGCTGCGACTGGCACTGGATACGCTACAGGCCACGGACCGGGTCAAGGTCGTGCTCACGGCCGGCAACCCAGGGAAAGTCAGCGAAGTGGCCGGCGAGCCGATCTTCTACGCGGACAGCGCGTTTATCGAGCGCTTTGACATCCGGGCCACCCCTTCGATGATCGGGGTGGGGGAAGGTTCGCGCAGCCGGTACCTGGCAATCACCGAGTTTTCCGAATCAGACATGACGGTGGCGTTTGTGCTCAGCGCATGGAACGGCATCGCGGAGGAGCCATGAGACAGTTCCTGTTAGCCGCTACGATGCTCGCCCTTGCGGGCCTTTTCGCGCCCGCGCTGGCGCAGCCGCCCTCCTCCGTGCTGAGCGAAGAGCATACGCGCCTGTTCGGGGATAACTGGACCGATGTGGAGCGCGACGCCTACAGTGCCGCGCATGAGATTCTGAGCGGCGGCGCCGGGCAGAACGTCGACAAAGAGGCGCTGCGCGAGATTACCCGCAGAAGCCTTGGTATCGCCGATGACGCCATGCAGCAGGCGCGAGACAACGCCCTCGGCGCGCTCGGCGTCGATGATGAGCAGGGCCGGCTGTATGTCTTTGTCTCAAGCTCCATGCCGCGTGAACTGATTCAGGCCTACTCCCTGGAGGCGATCTGGTCGGGGGCCGTGCTGGTGTTTCGGGGAATCCCGGAGGATCAGGATCTGGCGGGATTCCTGACCGGATACCTCAACGAGTTTGTCAACGAGAAAGGCGGCACGGCCACGATCCAGATCGATCCGAGGCTCTTCGATGTCTTTCACGTCACCGCGGTGCCGACCCTCGTGTACAGCGAGGTCGATGAATTCGAGATCTGCTCCGATCCGGTCCAGTCGGTGGAAAAGGTTGAGGGCCAGGAGATGGCGTGGAATCGTTGCTACCAGGCCGGGCCAGAGGACGGGGCATTCTACAAGCTCTCCGGCAATGTCACCATCCACTACGCGCTGGAACGCTTCCTTGAGGCCGGAGTGCGGGGCGCCCAGGCGCGCTACCAGGCCCTGACATCCCAGGGATTCTGGTCTGGCATGCTCCAGCGAGACTTCGAGGGGGAATGGGACGAGATCCCTCTGCCGGGGGCTGATCGCTAAGGCGCGCCCTCTTCTCCTTCGCGGCGGTTTGCGGGCACAGAAAAACCCTCCGGGAGACGGAGGGTTTTTTGAAACTACACGGCGATAAGAATCTGGGCGGGGATCTGGGCACGGATCTCTGCGAGCTCGCAGCACTCCTCGTGTTCCGGCACCAGGACGAGGTCCTGGCGCATGACCCCTTCACCCTTTCGACCCTCGGGCGTGATGTTGAGCGCACCCCATCCGATGGCGTACTCCAGCGGACCGTACATCTCGAGATCCTTCTCGAAGTCCCCGGTGAACGGGCCATTCTCCGGCAGCGCCTCGCCATCCCGGAAGTTACTCCAGAACTCACAGGCGATATGCCCATTTCTGTAGGCTTTACGGGCCTTGTTGCATGAGAAACAAGCCATTGATTGCCTCCTTCTTCTGGCGTGTGTTGTCCTCAAGAGGTATAGGTACAATCACCGCCACGCAGCCGCGTGGTGCGCAAGGTTGGCAAGCAGGATCAAGGATAGGGAAGTCAGGGTGGCACCGGCCAGAGAGGCTGTCTGCGCCCCCTCGAGCGAGGCGATCGCCCAGGTGAGCATGGCCACGAGAGATAAGGCGGATGCGTGGCTCAGGCGCGCTCTCAGGCGGTGTCTGAGCCGGTTGTCGCGCCTGGCCTTGAATTGCCACAGGGCCTCCAGCGGGAGCGCAAGAGCGGTGACGCCGGCGTAGAGCTGCACCAGCAGCGTCAGATACCCGCTCGGCACCACGCTTGCCACCAGGAAACCAAGGATCACGAGCAGCAGCGTCTCGATGATCTTGATCTTCTCGAACTCGCTCAGGCGCATCGGGCTCGACCGAAACCGCAAAGAAAGGCCCGCGGAGGGATCAGCTGCATCACGTTGATGTTGTAGATGCTGTGCCCGGGGCGGATTCGGTAGGCGGAATGCACCGCCTCCCCCTCCCCCACGAACACCGCTTCCCGCATGAAGCGAAGCCGCGAGATCCCGCCAACCAGCCAGAGGCGGTTGAGGGGGTACTCGTAGGAGCAGAAGAAGAAGGAATCAACCGGCTCGTGCGCATGGGCCTTGGTGATCTGCATGGAGTAATGCGACAGGATCGGGCCTTTGCGCTTGACCGCCTTGACGCCGACGGGATACCCCTCGATCAGCAGATCGGGCTTGCCGGCGGCCGTATCCTCGTCGAGGTGTTCAACCTCGAGCCCAAGGCTCTCGATATGGCGGACCAGACAGATCTCCGCCAGTTCTCCGAGATGGCGCATGTCGCCTTTGCGCTCCTGGAACCGATTTCCGTAGAGCTGGTCACGCCGGCACCTGAGCGCTATCGCGCGTCCGATCTCTGACTCCGAAGGGTTCAGATACACAAGGTCCTTGACCGGGCATCCTGGTCCAGTTTGTGACATACGCGCTCGCTCCGCTTGTTCAGGGTCCTGCGGTATAGCGAATGCGCGAGGCGGTCTTTCATTAAGGCAACGCGCCGGCAAGGCGGCGCTCCAGGGGTGGCGCGCGAGGGGCTCAGAGATGGATTGCCAGGTCATCGTCGAAACGCAGGCCTTCACCGATGCGCACGTACCCGAGGGGGTTTGCGAGCATGCGCGTCCCCTCGATCTGCATGTTGACCGGATTATGGGTATGGCCGAAGCACCAGAGCGCTGGGCGGTGCTCGTGGATCAACGGCTCGAGGCGAGAGCAGGCCCAGGCGCCTTGCAGGCGCTGAGCTCTCCGGTGCTCCTCACTGACTTGCTCGCAGGGAAGGTGGTGTGAGACGACAACCGTAGGGCCGGGATGCGGCTTTCTCAGCTCTGCCTCAAGGTACTCGGCGTGCGCCGCATGGGTGCTCAGCCAGTGGTCAACCGTCAGAGGCCGGCGACCGCGTGGGGTTTGCACGAGAATCCGCCTGAAATCCAGTATCTTTTGCACATCCAGGCAGAGAAGTGGATCGGCGTTTCTCAGGTCCGTCCAGAGGGTGGCGCCGATGAAGCGCACGTGATCGATGGTCGCGGCGCCTGGGCAGAGAAGGTGCACGTTCGAGATCCCTGCCTTTGCGAGCGCCTCGACCCAGCGCTGCTCGATCTCGCCCATGACGACGTCGTAGTAGTCATGATTTCCCGGAACGACGACCAGCGCCCTGAATCGATAGCTGAGCCCTATCAGCCAGCCAATGAGATCGTGGGGGTTGTGCAGGTCGCCGGGGAGCACCAGCACGCTCTCGGCATCCTCTTCATGAGGTACGACCTCAAATCGGCCGTGGATCTCTTGATGGATATCGGAGAGAAGCCTCAGGCGCAGGCGAGATGTCTGTGCGTTGCTCATGGAGCGGGGCGTGGTGAGCTTGTAGGGCTCAATCACCGTCCTGCTTCATCTGGCGCCGGGCGCGATCAGCGTTCTCGATCACGTCACGGCGAAAGCCATTGGGATCCGGGATGTGCTTGAAGCTTCCCCGTTGGGATCCCGTGCCTGTGATGTGCAGAGTGCCAAAGCGCAGGATCATGGCGATCAGGTGCTGATCGACCGATATGGTCTCCACGCGATCGATCATCAGCTCGAGCGTTTTGCGGTGAATCACCCCGTTTTTCAGCATGACCCGGCGATTGGTGACGGCAAACTCCTCGAACCGGTAGAGCAGATAGGCGTAGGCGAGGTGCACCAGGGCGGCTGCGAACAGGTAAGGCGAGGCGTTGGAGACCGATGAGGTGATCCCCGAGAAAGCCGAGGCCTCATCGTGGTAGCCGAGCGCGCCGGCCCACAGGGCAAGCGACAAAAACAGCACCAGTATGGGCCAGAAGAAGATGATCGGGTGGGCGTGCGAGAAACGGATGAGTTGCTCGTCAGGCAGAAGCTCTTTCTTGATGTAGCTCATAAGGAAACCTTGATGTTGTGGGTTCCCTTGTGTAGCGAACAAAAGACCGGTTCGTGCCAAAGTTCCCTATACCGTAAGGACATTGCTTTTTAGCAGAAATCACAAGGAGATCGAAATGAGAATGATATGCAAGACAATCGTCGGGCTGTTCGCGGCCATCACCCTTGCGGGTTGCGGCGTGACCATGCCTGTGAAGGGCAACAACAACACCGAGGCACTGGCGGACAAGACGGGCATCGAGGTCAGCGCGGCTGCCGCGGGACTCCAGGATCCGACCACCGTGTGGGTGCCTGCCCGGTATCGCCAGGGCGGTGACAACGCGCTCTACATCGACGGGGTGCGATTCACGGCAAGCGGAGGTTACGCCGATGTCGGTGGATTCCTCCCCAATGAGCAGGGCTACCTGGTTGCTGTCTACCAGGACACCGTGGATCACACCAGCCCCTTGCGGGGGCGTTTCCTGGTCTACTACCAGGTGAGCCCGAGCGGGGCGATCACGCGCACCTACGGTGTCGTGCAGGATCCCGCCGATGTCGTGGTCGGCCACAATGGAATCTTCGCCGCCAAGCGCAGCGAGGGCGCCAATCCCTTCGGGATGTGGCTCTACGACTACACGGGCTACTCGCCCGAGGGCAGGGCCGTGTCGGGGCCTCGCGGGGTTCGAGTGGCTGCGCCGGCGCCGGATGGCGGGTGGTACAGCCTGAGGCCGACCGAGTGGGACGATCCCAGCGTCGTGCTGGAGGTGATCAGGGACTATGCGAACGGGCGTACGCAGTACATGCAGAACGTGCGCATGGACACCCGTGAGCAGCACTGGTTCCCGAGCGCGGATGCGGTGTTCGTCAACGAGGCGCCTCTGAGTCACTCAGCCCGCACCGGACTGATGCTCTGGGGATGGCTTGAGTTCTCGCACATGACGGTGGATTTTCGCAATTACCGTCTACGGGTATTCGATGCAGAGGCCACGTCCGATCGCCCGAACCGCTCCAACTATGGGTTCGGACTCGGCAATCTCGGCACCGCGAGCAACATGAACATCGCCATGGCCATGCTGGTCAGTGAGCGGGTCGCGATGTTCGGGAGCCCTTCGGAGCCCCTGATTGGCAAGCAAAAGCCGACCTCTGGCTTTGGCGGGCTGACCTGGGATCTCTTCGAGGTGCGCAGGGATAACTACTGGGCGAACAGTACACCCGTGTTTACCCTGATGGGCGCCGGGCTCAATACCTTGCGCGCGCTGGTAGGTGACAATACGTCCGATGTGAGCAAGGACGCCGAGAACGACGTCTACGCGGTCATCACCTCTGAGGCCAATGTGGTGATCCTGGCCAACCCTGGATCGCTACAGGACCAGGGGAGAAAGGCGCATGTGGTCGGTATCGGCAACATGCGCGCGGCCGACGCCGAGCAGTTCGTGAGGACCTACGGACTCAACCGTTAATTCCACACCACTTTCAAGCCCCGTCATCCTGGCGGGGCTTTTTCTTTCCCGGCGTATACCCGGGGTGGGCATAGAAAACCCCGCCAGTTGCGGCGGGGTTGAAGTGATTAGAAAACAAAAACGTCAGCAACAGGTCGTTTGGCCGGTGATTCGTTGAGTCCGAAGATATCATCGGAAGCGGCCTTCTTTACCTGAGGGGGATGGGCTGACCCTCTTGGTTTTCTGCCAAGCATGAGATTCTTGGCGACCAGCTCGGTGGAGTAGTGCTTCTCTCCATGCCTGGTGTATGTCCTGGTGTTCATCTTGCCGATCACCGTGACCGTACGCCCTTTCTCGGCGTATCTGGCTGCAATCTCGGCGGTCTTGCCGAATAAGGCAACACGGTACCACTCAGGACCTTCTCCGCTGTGCTTGTTGACGGCAACGGATATCTTGCAGAGCTGCTTTGGCCCGGGGTTGATCAGGCCTTCGTTGTAGCCGACTCTACCGCGGATGATCGTCAGCGCCATCGTATCGAGGTGGATCTCGTCGATGACGATCTGAGTCCTTGGTCTTGAGGAACTGCCGACTTTTGCAGTGCGCCCTACTACGGCGATCTCGCGGCCTTTCTCGGCGTAATTGGCGGCCACCTTTGCGAGGGCGCCAAATGCCACCAGTTCATGCCAACGCTTCTCTCCGAGGTACTCTGTCGCCAATGAGAGCTGGCAGTACTCACGGGATCCGTTTGATTGGAGTCCCTTGTTGGTACCGACATGCCCTTGCAGGATGACGAGCTCGACTGTCACATGCCCTCCTGTTGAACTGTGGTCCTCTACGGTATAGGCAAAACAGGGAGCAGCTTGCGGGCGGGGATGGTTAAAATCGCCGGGAGATGCCTGGCTTGGCGGGGAGGGTTCGGGCGAGAGAACACCCCCGGGCAAGGTCTAGCGCCCTGCCCGGAGGAGTGTGAGAGGATCAGCGATCGAAACGCGTCAGATCCGGGTCGTTGATCTCGATCTTGTCCATGTCGAAGATCATCGCGACCTGATCCAGGCTGGGCATGCCCTTGATGACCTGGATGGCGCCGCTGGCATCCCGGAATACGATGGTCGGCGTCCCGGTGGAGCCGAACTCGCGCATGAGGTTGTTGTTCTCGTTGATCGCCTGGATCGAGCTGACCTTCGGGGTGTCGGCGGGCGCGATGCCGCCCTTGGAGAAGGCGCGCTGGTGGGCGATCGTCACGGACTCGGGATCCTCGGCCTCGAGAATCGCGGCGGACTTCCCGAGACTGTCCTCGCGCAGGAACGCCACGGGCACGTGGCGCATCTGGGCGCCCTCGGCGATGTAGTGCTTCGCAGCACGCCAGAACAGGTGACAGAAGCCGCAGTTGGGCTCCATGAACACATAGACGCCCTCCCGGCCGGCTTCGCCGCTACCCTCGGACACCCAGGCACTGGACTCCAGTTTCGCGAAGGACTCCTCGAAATCCTCGCCCGAGAGGTGGGTTTCGCGGTGCTGCTCCGTGACGTTTCGGCCCTGGCTGTCGAGCATCACGCCGAGCACCATGTGATTGCCATCCGGGGTGACGTACACGATGTGCTGTTCATTCTGAAGCTCCACGGTGTAGCCGGTCAGTACGGTGCCGGTCTCGAAGCTCGAGTGCACGGTCACACCGCGCGCGGCCTGCTCACTCAGTACGGGCGGGAGTTCAGCCACGGCCGGCGCTGGGGGAGCGGCAAAGGAGGCGGCGGGGAGCCAGAGGGCCAGGGCGACTGCGGCGCCCAGGGCGGGCTTAAGGGAGCTCGGATTTCTCATGTCAATACCTTGTGAAGTTTGTGGGTTTCATCCCGGTCATCCCGGGGCGTGTTCGTATAGCGAATCGAGGCTGAGGTTTGCGCGCGAGGGCGGGGATTTGTGGGGTGCGCACAGGACCCTGTTCCTGCCCCCTTCCTTGGCGGCGTAGAGCGCCTCATCGGCGCGCTCGATCAGGCTGTCGAGGCTTTCCCCAAGGGCGCGATCTGCGACCCCTATGGAGAGGGTGATCGACCGCCCTACGGCCTCGAGCTCGCATTGCTCTGCTTGCGCGCGCAGCTGTTCCGCCAGAGCGCACACATCGGGCATGGGAATGTCACAGGTCACGACCACGAACTCCTCCCCGCCCCATCGGATGATCAGGTCGGAAGAGCGGCGAAACAGCTGGCCCAGCAGACGGGCGGTCGCCTGGATCACCTTGTCACCCACGGCGTGACCGAAGCGGTCATTGATGGTCTTGAATCGGTCGATATCGATAAACATCACGCTCATGGACTTGCTGAATCGATCCATGAGCTGGGCCTGGTGCTCCATTCGAACCATCCCGGCGCGGCGATTGAGCAGTTTCGTCAGGGGGTCCTGGTCGGCCATGCGGGTGATAAACGAGAACGCCTCATCGAGCACATTGGCCCTCACCGAGCAGCCCTCTTGGCGTTCAAGCGCTTCAGGGATGACTTTCTGGGCGAGCTCGACAGCATCGCCAAGTGGGGTTCCTTGGCTGCGGTGAAGCCAGACGGTCTCCGCAAGGAGCAGATCGCCGGCGCCGGAGAGGCAGTGATTTTTCTCCGGATCGAGGCGGGTTCGGCTCTTGTGGCGAGAGATCTGTTGATCCGCGGTGCACAGGATGGCGCCGTTCTTGTCCATCGTCACGACCACCGGGCATTCGAGATTTCGCGCGAGTTTCGAGGCCGTGAGGATCGACGAATCCGGGGGAGCGGTAAATTCCATATACCCTGCCAGCGCCGCGGCCTCCCTGCGATTCATGAACGCAATCATCCTCGGGTGGCCGGCCAGATGGGCAAGCTTCAGGCACTTGGCCTCTGATACGCCGGCGACATAGAGCGGGATATCGCGCTCGCGGGCTGCCGCTCCCAGGCGAGTGAGCGATTCAGTCGACAGGTTGCAATCCGCAATGATCGCGACGCATCCGACCAGCGCCTCGCGGATCCGATCCTCTTTGAGCGCGGCGACGTCCACCGGGCATGAAGCGACCGCATCGTAGAGCTCTCCGTTCACAAGATGCCCGGAGAACCCTGCCTCTGGTATGTCATCCCGATAATCGATGTAGGGCCGCACCCCGAAGTTCTCGATTGCGTGCTGGATCAGCCGTGACAATGAGGATTCTCTGAGGATCGAGAGGAAATTCACCTGGGCGCCGCGCTCGCACAGGTGCGACATGATGTTGAACGCCGTACCGCCCCAGCTGATGGAGATAGAGCCCGGCTTGTCGATCACGCCGCGCAAGAGGTGGTCATCCGGGTCTCTTACCGAAGACAGGATATCCAGGTGGGCGCCGCCAGCGACGAGTACTTTCATCGTGACGCGCCCCCTGGCAGAGGCCGCCGAGGGGGCGAAGCGAGGCGGATCGGGGCGGCGGGTCGTTGCATGGGCAGGTATAGCAACCGCGTGAGCGACAGTTACCGCCGAATACCGGGTTCTGGACGAAGCGGCGTGGATTCGGTCTGCGTGTCCGGCACGAGAACGGCTTTCACGTTGCCGAACTCGCTCTCCCAAAGAAAGGCGACCGAGAAGCCCGCGGCGCGGGCGAGGCCTGCAAGCTCATCAGGGCGGTAGAGACACACGGGGTGATGGATGCCGTGCTTTTTCGCCATCTCATGACAAAGCGGCGACATGCGAGAGGCCACCACGGTGTCCGACGGGTAGTCGGTGCCCAGCTCTGAATTCACCCCTGAAGCGGAGAGATACAGCGCGCCATTGGCCGTCAGGCGCTGGCGCAGGTGCTTGAGAAGGTAGAGCGCGTCGAAATAGCGAAGATAATGGATGGCGCGCTGGCACAGGATCGTGTCGAACTGAGGTGGGCCCGGAATCTGCGCCGGCGTGCGCATATCGCCCTCTGCATAGGTGATCCCCGCTACGCGCTGATCCGCGCCAGGGAGCGCCCGATCGACAGCAATCACATGCGCTCCGGCCTGGTGCATGTGGGCAGCCATGGCCGCGTCACCGCAGGCGAGATCGAGCGCGCGCGGGATACGCCCCGCGGCCTTTATGGTGCGCAGATGATCGAGGCAAAGACGATCGAGGTCATCGATCCTCTGGGAGGATACGTTGATTCCGAAAGCGTCTGCTGTGACGTTGCTGAAATCCAGATCGTCGGCCATAACTGCTGTGTCTGAAAAGTGGTAGCGGGGACCGGAATCGAACCGGAATCCTCGAGATCATGAACCTCGGATGCTGCCTTTACACCACCCCGCACCTGTCGTGTGAGCCCGGGATACTTCTCCCCAGGCCAGAGATATAGCGAAAACCGCGGCGGATTTTCGCGCCGCGGCGAATCGACATGCCGGGGCGTAGGATCGCTATACCCCTCGAGGCCACATGAAAAGGAGTAAGCGAGTGAACAAATCAGAGGACAGGCTTTTTGCAGGGGTCTACCCGACCGGCATTGTGTATGCCGATCGCACGGTGGATGAAGATGGCGACTACAAGCGCTTGGCGTTTCTCGAGTTCGCCACCCTGGAGCTCACCTATCGCGGGCCGTGCCCTCGGGAGCTCAAGAGCAGAATCGATGCGGATGTGGAAAGCATCAGGGCTCTGAAGGGGCAGCATTTCTCGATATCGACCTCAGGTCAGAGCGTAGTGCTCGGCCGGAGCTGCGCGACGGAAAATGCGTCGTGCGGTGCCGGGGTGTCGCCTTGTATGGCCATCGCTCAGTGAAGGCCGGTGAATCTACCCAGGAGGATGTATGCGTCTTACCCATAAGCTGAAAACCGCCGTGGTGATGCCTGCCTGGATTGCCGAGCAATTCAGTGTCGAGGTGGTCAGCGATCTTGCGTTGAGGGCCGTGGCTGTCGAGGTCTCCGAGCGAGGCAACTACTTTGCCTCGTGGGCGATTGATCGAGAGCGCAGCGCAGAGTACCAGGGCGACTCGTTCGTGGTGCCTGTTGCTGCGAATATCGTCGTCGGTGAGGGGATGAGGGTCAGGAGTATCATAGACAGCGAAAGCACCTTGCTTTGCGAGACGCTGGGATTCGAGGCTGTCTCGGACGCCATGTTCGATGAGATCCTTCGCTCTCTGAGCTTGCGCGAGGATGTGTTCATCTCGATGCCCGCGCTGCCCTGATCGGCTGAATGGATCGTTCTTCAATGACCTTCGCATCCCATACGGGGTTGCGGGGGTCATTTTTACTGGCAGAAACAAAAAACCCCGCAAGCATTGCTGCTGCGGGGTGAATTCAGCTTGAACAGTTAAGCCGCTTTCAGGCCCAATGCCTTCAGTACAAGGCGGTGGGCATGCTCGGGGTTCCTGATCTGCTCACGGGTAGGCAAGCGCCCGCCGGCGGCATTCTTGTGCCCTCCTCCGTTGAAGTATCTCTTCGACAAGGCGGAGACATCCGTGTCGCCAATCGAGCGCAACGAAAGATTGCCGCGCACCGTGCTTTGCAGCACGAAATCAAGGCCATGGTCGTTTCTCAACAGCCAGTGCGAGGCGCACTGAAATGCCCCGTACGGGAGCTGATGGAGCACCAGGCCCTTGAGCCCGTCAACCTCGACGACCTGATACCTCCCCTTTTCAAGGTCGGCCGCCAGGTTCTGGTAAACCAGCCAGTAGTACTTCTTGCTGGTGGTCATGTCAGGGCTTTCCATGATCTCGCGAGACTCCTCGTTCAGCCCGGGGTACTGCTTGATGAACTGGCGGCGGATCACGGGCAGCATATCCTCCACGTCGTCAAGAGACGCGCCGCTGAACAGCAGCTGAGTGACCTCACCGATCAAGAAATGACGATAATCTCGGCGAAGCTCACTCATCACCTCGGGAACGTAGCCATCGATACCGGAGAACAGCTCGGAGAGCAGATTGCCGGCCTCGAAGAGCTCATCGTCCTCACGCCAAAGATCCACGGCGTTGACCACGTCAGCCACATAGCCAAGATACTGGCACGCGGCCGTGTTGTCCTCGATCGCGGGCTCCCAGCTTCGATACGTGAGCAGCGTGGCGCAGGCATCGACATCCAGGCGGTACCACGTAAAGCGCGCGGCGGCTTCCTCGCCAGTGATGTGATGATCCAGGAGCATGAGCCGCACTTCATGGCCCACGGCGTCGGAAAGATACCGTGCCTGGCGATCGAAGTACTCGCACTGCTCGACGGTCAGATTGACGTCTGTGACCAGGAACATCACGGGGCCCTGTGGCGCCGAGTCGATGACCCGACCAACGAGGCTGTCAAACTGGGTGAGGATCTCGTCCCCATAGTTGGTGTTCTCGAACAGCGCGGGAATGCCGCAGAGCTCGGACACCTTTCGGGTGATGTACTGGGCGGCATAGCCGTCCAGATCCGTATGACTCAGATGCGCTATCAGGTTCATATCCTATCTCTCTTTTACTGGACTCAAGAGGTATAGGGAACAAAGCGCGAGGCAGGGAAAGAAAGGCCGGTGCCGGGGCCGACGTGGGGAGGCTATGCGGGCTATTGCTCGAGATGCGAGTCAAGCATCAGCCAGATGGTGATCGCGGCGGAGGTCTGCTCAATAGTGGTGCTTTGATCGGGCGCCAGGCCGCAGCTCGCCCCCTGGGCAACCACATCAGGCGAGAGGCGCAGGATCGCGAGAGAGGCGCCCTTGGCCTGGGCGGCGCTCAAGGAACCGGTCAGACACAGCCATGTGCCGGAATTGAGGCCGTCGTAGGAGTTGCGTCCAATAAACCACTCAAGCCCGTGGGGGCGGGCTGGCTCGAACAGGTAATCAGGGACCAGAGAGGCCTTGTTTGACGGAAGCGTGCCATGGTCGAGGCCGTATCGCTCGGTGGCCCGGCGCGTAGACCTTTCCGCCTCCAGGACAAGGTCTCGAGTCAGTTCGACAACCGGGCGATCGGCAGGAAGGTAGTTGATCGTCGCTAACGTCATGATAGACATCATGATAATCGCGACGATGGTGATCAGTAAGTGAGGCATGAGAGTATCTCGTTGGCTATGTCTTGCGTCTTCCTGTTGTGCGTATAGCGAATCAAAGGAGCAGGTGGTGCGCGAAGGCAGGAATGGTGTGCGTGAGCGTGATCAGCGGCGCCACCCTACCGGTGAAGCAGCATCTCAACCTGGGGCGGCTCCGGCGGCTCCACTGGCGGATCCTCACCCTCCCCCGGAGGCTCCTCCAGGGGCTCGGGCTCAAGCGCAAGCCAAATGGTGATGGCGTGGTTGCCGGCCAGGACTCTCGGCTGCGAGACAGGCGCCAGGCCACACTGAGAGCCAACGCCGGTGATGTCCTGTGCAAACCGCGAGACTGCCTTGTTCAAGCCGCGAGATTGCTCAAGGCTTAGATCCCCCTGTAGGCACGCCCACACGCCGACGCGCTCATCCTCGTAGACGCCCTGCCCCACCGACCACTGAACCCCTTTCATGGCGGGAGGGTGAAATGCGTGGCTCGACTGGAGCGACGCGAGCGAGAGAGGGAGGGCCTCGTGCTCAGAGAAGTAGGCTCGCACCCCGGCCGCCAGCCTGAAGCTGGCTGATTCGGTCTGCGCAAAAGTCACCTCCGCGACGTCCTCCGATGTCGAGCGCATCGCGGAGAGAAAATTGGCGTTGATGGTGTAGGCCACCAGCGAGGCCAGAATGGTTGCGTAGATCAGGAAAGGCATGCGCGAAGGGCCCTAGCACATGTGAAGATGCGGACGATCGTTGTTGATGAGCCGCAGAACCCGCGCCCGCAGCGCCTGATCTCTCGCGTCGGCGGAGAACCCGGATCGGCTCAGGCGCTTGAGAACAGGGCGCGCCGCGGTTTCCCTGGCCTTCCCGTGAGTGATCGAGCGCACCACCGCTTCGACGGGGTCGTGTTCGCAGAAATAATCCAGGGCAGCACAAAGGCCCGGGTTTCTCTCCAGCAGATCGCAAACCCAGGAGAGGTCACATTCCCCGGCGGCCACGCACAGCGCCATCAGCGCGAACTTCTTGTTCTCCTCGATTGGCGAGAGCTCGGCCTCCGAGCCGCGAATGAATGTCTTGACGGCGAACTGGCGCACGGCGCGAAGCTCTCCGTTTACACTCAAGGGCCCGCCGTGGCCTGAGGCAATTCGAAGCGGCCCCAGCGCGAGCAGCACGCTCGGCTGCCAGGAGGCAGGTAATGTGGCTTCGGGGCGGATGTGTGGAAGGCGTACGGGAAGGTCCGAGCTGAGCGCCGCCTCCACCTGATCGCCGAGATCGAGCGCCTGGTGAACGTAGAGCGGACCGATACACAGCCCAGGGCGTCCATTGGCGATCCCCTCAAGCCAGAACACGCTTCTGGCGTACGGGGCCGATGCTTCCGCAAGCAGGCGGATGGCGGGGCGTGCGCTCAATGCGGGCGTTGAGGGCAACGGGCGTGATTGCTCTTTGAACGACTGTCTCTCTGTGTGCATATTCTCGCTCGGCCGTGGTTGGCTGTTCCGAGGCCGGCGAAAGGCCGGCCGGCCTTGTATAGCGAGTGCGGCAGGTGGATTTGCACTTCCATGTGCACAAGGCGCCCTAGCGCCGGCGCGCGGGCGGCACGTGTTGATTCAGAAGCTCCATCTGATCGGCCACGATATGACGATTGCAAAGGATCAGGGCCTCGGCGTGGTTCGGGGTATACGGGACCGCCAGGGGCGGCATACCGGCCTGCTCGGGAGTTTTGCACCCCTTGGCCAGGTTGCATGATCTACAAGCGCATAGGACATTGCCCCAGACATCCTCGCCACCTTGCCCGCGCGGGATCACGTGATCGCGTGTGAGTACCTTGCCCGGGTACTTCACGCCGCAATACATGCAGGTGTAGTTGTCTCTTTGAAAGAGAGCCCTGTTGCTCAGGTGAGGCGTGATATCCCAGAGATTCTTGGCGGTAAGGCCCTTGAGCGCCACCACCGCGGCCAGATCCATGGTTGAAACCAGCCCGGTACGAGCGCTGGTGCCCCCGGTTGCCGTGTAGATGATATCGCCGTACGTCCAGGCCACCTTCTCTGAGGCATAGGCGCGCACAGCGTAGCGCCAGTGCAGCCATTCAACAGGCCGCCCGGCGACGTCAAGTGCCAGAATCGATGGTGTGGCGCGCTGGCCAACCGGTTCTACGGTGTTCACTTCCCCCTCCTCTTTCAAGAAAGCAGCCCCGCAAGGACACGGGGCTGCTGAAATCAAGCTAATCGAACTTCGCCATGGCGAGATCGATTTTGCGGATGTATCTCTCCTCCGCCTTTCTCTGCTGACCTGCGAGGTGCGCGGTAAGACCTACGTTGTAGGCCCTGAGAGCGCAGTCCCAGTCACCGCACGCCTTCCTGTATTCCTGAAGGATGACCGCCGCGGCGAGGATGTTCTGGGCAGGATCTTTCAAGTCATACCCAAGCGAGTCCCACCACAAGGGCTGTACCTGCGCAGGGCCCACCGCACCGGTGGCTGATCGCACATTGAGCCGATACGAGGACTCCGTGGCGATCAGAGCCGAGAGAATCTCCCACGGGACGTTGGTTCTCGCTGAGGCACGCAGAATCCAGCCGGCAGCTTCGAGCTCACGACCTCGAATACTTGGGTACGCCTGCGCGATGCTCTGCGCCAATTCGCCGGCGCTCGGTGCGTACCCCCTGCTGTGCGGAACGGATTCCTGGGGCTCAGGCAGGTCGAGGTTGACGCGCAGATCTTCCGTGGATTGGCTTGGCGAGGTCACGGCAAGAAGAGCCACCGTGCAGCTCACCAGAAAACAGAAATAGATACCTTTCATGATGCACCTTCTGGGTTGTGGCCTGGTGCTTCGTATAGGGAATCCGGCTGTGCGTCGGATAGGGGATTCGGCGAAGGTGCTGTTTGTGTTTGAGTTGGTGTACCCCGGGGGCTAGAATTGCCGGGATCATCAACGAAAGGGAGACGCGCAATGGCCACAAAGAAGAGAAAAGCAAGGCGCAGGGTCAGCAAGCCAATGACACCTGGCGAGACGATGAACAAGGCGATCGAGAAGCACGCCAAGCAGCGTTTGAAGGCCGAGGCCGCCGTTGAACGCAAGCAGGCGATGCTCGAAACTGCAAAGGAGCGCGTTGCAAAGGCAATGGAGCGCCAGAAGGCCGCGCGCAGTGGCGCACAAAAAGATAAGGCTCGAGAAAGGGTGAGCGTGGCGCGCGTGGCGCGGGTGCGGGCGAAGATCGATCTCGACAGCGCAGTGCGAGCACTCAAGCAGGTGCAGAGGGTCGAGAAGCAGGTCATGACCGCTGTCGCCAAGCTGGAGGGCGTTGCCGAAAAGGACCTGAAGCGGATCGAAGCCGCGGCCAATCGGCGCGCCAAGCCCAAGCGCCGGCGCCGCGTCAAGAAAGCGGCTTAGCGCGCGGCTTTCGGGCAACGGGGGCCGAGGGCGGTCGTTTTTGCGGACGCTCTCGACCTCCAGGCGCCGTAGGCGATAGACAGCAAAGACAGCAGATCGGCCGCAGCCGCCACAGGCGAGCCCGCCAGAAGATCGTGCGTCAGGATCAGGAATATCCCGCCGAACAGGTACAGCCGCAGCCTTTCGGTCGATCCGGCAAGATTCGAGAGAATGATCAGTACCGTGCCGGCGCCCGCCAGCGCGGTCAGTAGCGACGGCGAGATCAGGAACACAAGCACCGTCCCCACGATAAAGGCCATGGCCAGCATGGTTGACGGGTAGCGGATAAACAGCCAGGTGCGAAGGGCCGAGAGGGCAACGATCACCGAGGAGGCGATGGCGCCGAGGAGGAAGAAATGCGCGGCCCAGGCGAATATCGCCAGTCCGTAGATGAACAGGATGGCAGCTCGGCTGCGTTGCGAGAACGCCACGATTTGAAGCGTGGCGGCCAGCAAACCAGCCAGCAGCGCCGGTGTCGTCATGGCGTGGAGTGCTTCCAGCATGCTGATCCTTGATTTCCTGTTATCTGTCGAGCGTATGGTGCCGCCGGTGAGGTTTGAACTCACGACCTCTCCCTTACCAAGGGAGTGTTCTGCCACTGAACTACGGCGGCTACAAGAACCCCATTTTCCTTAGAACAAGCAACCCCAGCAGCGTGGCCAGGAGTTCCCCCGCGATAATGATGTAGACCACCAGAAGGATTTTCTGGTGAAGCGGTCGAGATTGTTTTTCCATCGGTTCCATGGGCGTGATGCCATATAGCTAATAATCCAGAGGATTTGCGAGCGCCTGGAGTCAGCCCGGCAATCTTCTGATGAGCAACTCAACGCCCTCATCCTTGATAAAGCCGTGAGTCACCCCGGGCATGCCCACGCCGAGCTCGGCCATGGTGAGCCTGTAATTGCGGTTCGCGCGGCGCTGCCCCTCAAGAAAGGCGCCGGTGTCCAGGTGTACGACATTGGCGCTGCGCCGAGGCGCATCGCAGATCGTATGCCCCGTATATACGAGGGTGACCCCCTCAACCGGCAGGGCACGGTGGCTCTGGATCCGCGAGCGGCCCCACAAGAGAGGGCAGTGCCAGTGCGTCGCCCCGCGCGCCAGTTCGTGGGCCATTGCCCTGGAATGCGCCCAGTCCTGCCCACAGACAGGCTCTGCGTGCACGATGCCCGCCGTTCCTTGATCGAAGGGGACTTCGATGATGATCGGAAGGCACGAGAAAGCGTCTGCGAACTCGCACTGGCGCGCACGGCCCATGGTTGTCCACCATGCGCCACCCATGCGCGAAACCCACAAGAGGCACTGCAAATCATCCATGCTCTCCCAGGCGGTGATGATTGCCTGCTCGTGATTTCCACGTACACTGAAAAACCAGGGCTCGCGCAGAAACTCGAGGCACCGCTCACTGTCGCGCCCTCGATCCACCAGATCGCCAACGCACAGGATGCGATCCCTCGAGGGGTCGAACCTTGCGATGCTCATGAGCTTGTCGAGCAGGTGGAACTGCCCGTGGATATCGCCGACCACGAAATCGCGGCCGGATGGGTTGCGCTCAAGACGGAGAATCGGGTTGCTTGCCATGAGGTGTATAGCAATCTGGCGCCAACCAATGGCGCCCCTGGGAGGACTTGAACCTCCGACCTCCCGGTCCGGAGCCGGGCGCTCTGATCCGCTGAGCTACAGGGGCGAAACGCGACTCGCTATACCAGGGGAGACCGTAGACTCTTGATGCGAGGATGAAATGAATATGAACGAGTTTGTGGACCGTCTCGGAAACCCGGAGCGAGGCAATTGCAGCATCACTGCAATTGAGCTTGATCCTGATAACCCGGCCGGCGGTGACGTGAAGGTCTTCTACCGCAAGGAGCGCCGAGGGAAGGTTGAGCAAAGCCTGGCACCGGCGCACATGGTGACAATCGGATGCGCAAGGCTGTGGAGATACTTCGGGCAGCGCTATCCGAACTGTGAGCTTCCTGCGCTAGACGAGGAGGCTCGGGCGCGGCGACTGTCTCTGATGCTTGATTACCTGAATCCGATGCTTCGTCAGTTCGGCCTCGATGAGGCCCGAGCGGTCTCCTCGGATGACATGGAGTTCGGGGAGTACGGCGGGATAGATCTCGGATCCGGCTATTACCTGGAGCTCGGGCCCCTCCCTCTCACCGTGAGGGTCGGACCCGAGGGCGAAAACCGGGCGGTGGATTTGCCAGCCTGGGTCTTCACGGGAAGCCTGCACAACCCCGGGGTTTATCGTTACCCGGATGGCTCCGGAGAGCCACCGAGCGACGAGCCCTACGAGATCAACTGCTTCCCGGCCGAAGGTCATGAAGCGCAGGCAGTCCAGGCGGTGTTGCGCCATCTGATGGGCGAGAAGATCGAGGCATACTCCGCAAGTTTGCTGGAGGAGGAGGATTACTTCCGAAGCTTGCTGTTTGGTGATCGCGAGGAGCGCGATGCCGACATCATAGTGCGCCTTGAGAAGGAAGCCGAGGATGTCCTGGAAGGCAGGCGTAAGCCGCCTTTCGGGCGCGATCTGGACGAGCATGTGAGGCTTTGCCAGGAGCGAATCGAATCGCTCAAGCAAGTGATCGAGCGGTGCGTCTGAGCGCCGACCTTTCAACGCAGGAGAGGGACTTTCCTCTCCTGCTTTTCTATGCCCGCTGGAAATGGAGAGCCGTGCGGGAATCGAACCCGCTGGGACAGGTTTTGCAGACCTGCGCCAAACCATTTGGCGTACGGCTCTGAATTGGTGCTCCGGGCGGGAGTCGAACCCGCATGCCTGCCGGCGGGGCATTTTAAGTGCCCTGCGTCTACCAGCTTCGCCACCGGAGCGAAATTGGCGCCCCTGGAAGGACTCGAACCTCCGGCCTCCCGGTTCGTAGCCGGGCGCTCTGATCCGCTGAGCTACAGGGGCGGGTATCCTGATTGTTAAAGAGCAGGCTCAGGCGACAAAGGGCCTTGAGCCGCCCTGCGTGACTTTTGGATGAGGAGCATCGGTAGGAGTCGCAGGGCCTTCGAGCCCTGCGCGGGGAGCGCTTAAAGGGCTCGGGGAGAGTCAGCGCGGCAACAGGTGCCGGCAAAGGAGGCGCGCAACCGGGCGCGGCCGGCGTGAGCGCAGGCTAAGAGTGTTCCGGTTGTCGCAAGAGAAAAGGGCATGGTCATGTTCTTGGTAAACGTCAGAATTTCATAGTATAGCGCATGTTGATGCGGGTTTTCAACGGCGCTGATGCGCGAGATGCCTATACAGTACCACCCATTGGCGCTTTGCGAGGAGGATGGCGGTGCGCGCACAGATCAGCAAGGACCTGCGAAGAATCCTGGACGACGAGAAAGCCTCCCGGAGGCTGGTTCTGGGTCGGAAAAGGCCCCGCCTGAGCGGGCCCGATAAGGGCGAGCGCTCCAGCTCAGATGCCGGGGGCGTGCGCAGAGTCACTCCATCTCTGCGGCTTGGCAGTAGAAACCACCCGGACTTCTGAGATGTTTGACCTTCCCCTCACCCGGGGTTGCGCCTGGTCGCCTGCGCAGATTCCCTACACAGAGGGTAGCGGCAATACAATTGACCAGGAGTAGGATGCGATGACAGACATTAAGGTGCCGGAAGGCACAAAGATGCGCACCAAGCACGGCGAGGGAACTGGGCAGCAGCTGTTCAAGCTGGACGGAGGTTGGCACTGGTTTCCTACCGAGCAGGCAGCCATCGAAGATTACCTGAAGCTTCAGAGACCGAGACCTGTCAAGGCCGGCAGGGCATCGGAGAAGCGCTAGGCGATATCCCGCACTTCAAAATGAACACCCCTTGGCGCATGTCCAAGGGGTGTTTGTATTCAATCAGTCTGGCTTGCAGCTTTTTTGATGGCCTCGATCAGGGTTTCAGGCTCCGGTATCCGGGGCCACCTGTGCTCTCCGTCAGTCCCCGCAGGAAGCGAGGTCGGCGCGCTCGGGTCGAACTTGACCCACGCCTGCCAAAGTGTCGTGGTCGAGCTGACCATGAGGCTGTAGATCCGGTTCCATTGCTCGCAGCTCGGCTCATTGATGTACGACAGGATCTCGGCTTTGATCTCCTTGCTCAATGGCCCGAACATGTTGTGGCAGCCCTTGAAAAACCCGGGCTCCTGCATGGCCTGCTCGCGCAGCGCTCTCTTGCTATCCTCCCAGGCCTGGCGCTCGGCGGCGGCACGGCCGCTTCGCTGGTACTCTGCGGATTGCTGTTCTGCCAGTTCTTTCGAGTACCCGCTATACCACGTATTACTCTCCAGGGCGGCCTCGATAGCAGCCTTGCAGGCATCGAGCGTGGCGTAGTAGATGGTGCCCATTCCCAGGCCGGCGCCGACGTAGATCACCTCATCCTCCGAGATGCCAGCCGCATTCAGCCGGGCCCTGAACGAATTCGGATCGCCCAGCAGGCGCTCGATCACAGGGTCGTCTCGAAAATCATAGTGATTTCCCGACGCGTCAGTCGAGAAGCGACGCCCTGATGGGCACATCTCCTCAAGGAAGTACGCTTGAGCGCTGTCCTCAAACTCACGCACCCGGAAGATGCGGCCGTTTGGCGCTTCCCAGTAGAAATTCGCGCACTCACTCCCACCCTCAACGGCAGGCTCGCGCTTCATCAGGATCGTGTAATCAGGCATCTATTCCTCCCGCATTATGTGTTGCCCTCAAGAGGTATAGGGACCGAGCGGCGGGCGGCTCCACCCCTGAGGGCAGAATAGCACCTGAGGGGGCTTCGTGCCCGCGAGGGGTGCTCCTGATCGGCTGCCCGGGGAATGAGGAGGCGCCGGCGTCTCGAGCACGATCTTGAGGATGTGCATAGAAAAGGGCCCACAGAGTGGGCCCTGAATGTGCGAGCCGGGTGGCCGACGCGCTAATCCTTGCTGCTGACCCGAAGATGAGCGCATGGGCGTACTCATCGAGCCGCCTTTTCAGCCCCATCTTCGTGACTGGCTCATGTGTTGAGCCGCCCTCTGCGCTATCCTTGGGCGCAACCGATTGGAGGGGGTGTGGTGCGCGCCTACAGAACCAAGGGTACGACGGGGTCGCTTGTCCTGGCGACGCTGCGCCTGATCCATGCAGATCCCTGGGCATCCGCTGAGGCGCTGGCCGGGCAGTTGGGCGTGAGCAGGGCAACGCTGAGACGCACGTTCAATGCCATGCATGATGACTACTGGGTGCGCATCGAGTGGTCCCGAGAATCATCCAGCCCAACGGCCGGACGCTATCAGATCAGGGATTGGGGTGTATTCAGCCGGCGGCGGGTACTGGGTTGAGCGCCCCAGGCACGGTCTTCTGCCTATCCGCGCGCAGCATGATCTGGGAGCCCCCGATGGCCTGAGCCCTGATGCAATGTGGCGGAGAGGAAGGGATTCGAACCCTTGTGCCGCCTTTAAGACGACCATCCGGTTTCCAACCGGCGCCCTTAGGCCTCTCGGGCACCTCTCCTGAACTCGAATTGCTCTCGGGCCAGATCTTCCAGGAGCCGCGGACAAGCCGGGCAGTATCGACGACTTTGCCGCCCATCCCCGCGAAAACCCGCACTTGGTGCGCGAGCCCGATGATCGAAAAAATGGTGGAGCCAGTCGGGATTGAACCGACGACCTCTTGCATGCCATGCAAGCGCTCTCCCTACTGAGCTATGGCCCCTGAAGCGTACCAACCTCCTGTATAGTCAATGCAGCGGCAGATATTCCTGCATGCATCGGAGATCGGCTAAATGGTGCCGCCCTCTGGTGTTGAACCAGACCCTCCTGCTTTTCACGCAGGCGCTTCCACCGGGTTAGCTTGGGCGGCGATATGCGCCCTCGCTTTCATAAACAAGAGCACTGCGCCTTTGAACTCCTCTTGCGAAAGGCGGTCAGCCATGCGAGCAGGGTCGCTGCCTGTCTTCAGGCACAGATCCTTGAAGTCTCGCATGAACTTGCCGAGTTCCCGGCCTTCCAGGCCGGTCCACTCCGAGACGAGGTGTCCATTGAATCGCTGCTTCAGCCTTGTGGCCTTGGCGTCGGCAGCGAGCGTTTTCTCGATGTTGAGCGCAAACCCCGGGATGTGCGCCTTCGCGGTCTCTACAAGGCTCACGTTAGCCTTTGCTCCCTTGCGCGCCTCGCGCTCGCCGATCCACCCCAGAAAGCCCCTGTAGGTCGGGCGCAGGCAGTCGCGTTTTCGGCCTTCGTGGTTGCGATTCGCCAGGGCGAATGCCGCGGGATCAAAGAACGCGGAACCCGCGACAAAGGAAAAGATATCCGGAAGCGTACGAAACCCGTCGTCCCAGCGCGCCGGATCCAGATCCAGCAGCTCCAGGGCGGTATGGAAATCGCGCGTCACCTCAAGCTCAGCGATCAGGCGGCTCCCGGAGAGCAGAGGATAAAGAAGGCCGCGTTGCCCGAGCTTCAGGCCGTGAGGCCTGACGATGTTGCCGAGAAGATTCCCCAGGTCATTCCAGGAGAGATACCCCATGGCGAAATCGAAGTACCGGGCCTGGCTGAGGATCAGGTCGACCTGAAACCCTCTGTGCTCAAATGAGTAGGTCGGCTCGTACTTTGAGCGCCGGCGGGGCTCATTGGCAACCACCTCCTTTGAATCGAGCGCCCGTGCAACCCTCTCCTGCCACCCCGTCGGCAGGTGATCAGACTCCACCAGCAGATCGAGATCTCCAAAATCCATCTTCAATCGATATGCCGGAACAGCCTCGACACGAACCCCAGGCAAGACATTGAACAGCTCGCCCAGTACCTCGCGGCGAAGCTTTCGATAATCCCCGGCGCAAAGGCGCCGACTCTCTGAGATCGCATTTCCACCCATCTGATTTATTCCCCGATGCGCTGGTCGGGTCAAGGAGATATCGCCTTGACCCGGTGAGTTGGTGGAGCCGGTCGGGATCGAACCGACGACCTCCTGCTTGCAAAGCAGGCGCTCTCCCAGTTGAGCTACGGCCCCTTTGATACTTGCCACGGCCTGGGCCGCGGACGTGTGTAGCGAAAAAATGGTGGACTGAGCAGGGCTCGAACCTGCGACCTATCGATTATCGGTCGATCGCTCTACCAACTGAGCTACCAGTCCATACTTCAAATTGGCGCGCCGGGAGGGATTCGAACCCCCATCAGCGGTTTTGGAGACCGCCATGCTACCGTTACACCACCGACACAAGTTTCTGGTGCGCAGGGAGGGACTTGAACCCTCATGACCCTTGGGCCACCAACCCCTCAAGCTGGCGTGTCTACCGATTCCACCACCTGCGCGGATACATTCACACCAAAGACCACCCCATCTCATGGGGGTGCTCTCTGGCGCATAACGAATTGGAGCGGGCGACGAGATTCGAACTCGCGACAGTCTGCTTGGAAGGCAGAAGCTCTACCAACTGAGCTACACCCGCGTCATGCGTGCACATTGAAAAAGAGCGTCCGAGAGAACAAAGCTCTCGGGGCGGGCTCTTTGAATCGTGGAAGCGGAAGTTTCGCGGAGCCCGGTGAGTGGGCCCCTGTAGGGAGGCCCTTAGGTGGCGATAAGCCACCCGCCAGCAATAATGGCGGTCACAGAGAAAGACACAGCAAAAGCCGCCGCCGGGGAGTTCCCGGGTGCGAGGGCGAGCAGCTGAGGCTGTGGGTTCGTCTGTGTCATTGTTCAAGGGCTCAAGTGTTTGCTTGGTGCTACAGAGTATAGCGCAAGAACTGACCGATTTTCAAGTCCGTCGTGATTTTTTGTTTGGGCGGTCCGTGAGGAAATCCCGCTTGCCGATATGTCGCCAGGGAGGCGGATGCTACCTATACTACCAAGGCAAACTGATTGTTGATGGAGGTGAGATGAGCAGAGATACGATCATTCGTTAACTTTCCCTGTCCGACCTTTGGTCGGATCCGTCGGGTACTCAGACAGGCACATGCGACTGCACGGGCCGACGGGAATCATCGAAACAGCGAGGCTGTCGAGATTAAGGGCACCCCGGATGTGGATCTCCGGCAAGGGTTGGACTTTTCCGACCATGAGGAGATCAAAGTGATGAAACGAAAAGAACCGGCACTGGTTGTGAGGCTCGAAGAGAGTATCTTCGGGTTTGAATTGGTTTATCAGCGCGGTAATCGCGATGTCCTGGCCGAGATCTACGGACACAAGGACGCCGAGACTTTTGAAGCTGAAGGCGAGGTAAAGCGCTATTTCGGAAAGGATCTGTCGTTGAGCGAGGCGCTGGCGAGAGCCACGCGCATTACCAGGAAGAAAGGGTTTCGAGTGTCGGTCTGCGGATCGCGTGAGCGAAATCCAGTGCTTCGTGTATTCGCCGTCGCCCCGGATAACCCGGGAGAGATCGAGGATATCAATGTCGATCTCAAATGGGGGCTTTGGCTGTCACTGCCTGGTGACTGGGAGAGCTATGCGCCCGGCGTCTGGGGGCGAATGGATAAGGCGTTCTCCGGAGAGGGCCCAGCGGTGCGTATTCGAACAGCACCTCGCAAGGAGATCCTCTACGGTGACGTGATAATCTCCAGGCGCAAGGTGTCTGTTGATTTTCTCGCCCGATGGGATTCCCCGGACGATCTGGTGCCCGACTGGGTGCCGCAGGACAAGTTCGAGGATTTCGAGGAGATGATCGCCGAGTGGTTTGTCGAGGGTACGGGGTACTACGAGGAGTACACGGACCCGATCGGCGCCAGGGTGCAGGAAACCCTCACCGGACGAAAATGGGCGACCATGGCTCGAAAGATCGATGCGCTTCAGGAGCAGCTGAGCAGGCAGGAGCGAGAGCACTCAAAGGCATTCTCTGAAGCTTGTTTGGGGTTTGCTGAGGTGCTTGGAATCAAGCCAGGGCAGGATCCTTGAGCTGATGTGATTCTTGACCCCGACCATCACGGTCGGGGTTTTTCTTTTGGGCGCGGATCGCAGGCTGAAAAACACCCCGCAAAAAGACTGCGGGGTGGGAATGGGTTAGGACCAAACGACCTCCCCTCTGTTCTCCTGGGCCTTGCAGATCAGGCTCAGGAGCGCCTCGAGGCGGCACTTCAGCATGCCCTCGTTGAGCCCGGCGCCGTACATCCTGGGCTTGCCGGGCGCTTCGAGCACGACAGGCGCTCGCGTATGCGCATTGCGTTTGCGCTCGCTGTTGAGCATACGCAAGATACGCCCCCTGACGTCGCTGAGCTGCTCAGGAACCCAGCCGCCCACCAACTCCTCAGGGTCCTCGTGGATCGCGGCAAGCACGGCGCGCGCGTTTGCGTTGGAGAGGTTGAACTCCCCCTCGTGCCCGTAGAAGCGAACCTTGCCTTCACCCCGGCAATGCGGACAGCTCGACTCGCAGGATCCGTTGACGGATCTGAAGCATTCGAACTCATCCTGGAGCACTTTCGGGGCTTGTGGTGAGAAGAAAGTAACGCTCATTTCGATCTCCTGATTGTTGACCTCAAGAGGTATAGCGAGAGGCGCTGATATCCTGGCCGCGGCAAAGCCCGAGGGGTTCTCGCTGGGGCGGGGCGAACAAGAAAACCCCGAAACCGGTATGGCATCGGGGTTGAATGTCGGATGATAGTCAGTTATGGCCTGCTTTGAGCGTCACTTGTTTATTGAAACTTCTTTTGCCAGAGGGGCTTCTGAGTGTGCCACTCCTGGTTGACCTTCATGCTGATATCCCAATACTCCTTACCGAGCTTCCCAAGAGCGGAGCGCAACCTGCGAATTTCGCTGGTGAACGCCTCGCGTTCCGGCCCAGGGCATGTCGGGCGCCTGACTCTCAAGTCATCCAGCTCATCCTCAAGCGGCGCCATCCGCTCTTCGATCTCCGTCATGCGCGGTGTTCTGGTGAAATTCATTTACACCTCCTTTCCCATGAGGTTGCGCTTGCCCTTGGCCTCAGGCTACGCGACTTCGTAGAGAAGCTTGGCGCTGTTCGGCGGGGCCCTGAGAATGTGATTGACAAAGGCCCGATCGGAATCATCTTCCGGCTCCTTCATCTTGCGCTCTTCGTAGATCCGTCTCACGAATTCCTTGACCGCGTCATCGTCGTTGTTGCAGCGGATGATGTGGCAGGTATCCTCGTCATCGAACGGGATACGCCCGATCACGATGAAATCCCACTCTCCGAAGGCTTCGGCGTTCTTGCGATACTCCTCCTCGGAGACCTTTTCGATGTCATCTGGATCCGGGAGATAGGTCTCGCCGACGTTGCCGTTCTCGTCGAGCGAGAAGCGGTTGAGGTCGGTCATGCGGCATTCCATGTCGCGAGAGATGGCGATCTCCGCGGCCTTGTCCGCCGATGGTGCTTCCACGTAGACCTGGGCGCTTTCGCTCAGGTCACGGGTGATGGTTGTCCTGTAGTAGGGCATATCCTTCTCCTTCAGGGGTTGCGGGCGGCGTAAAGGTCGAGGGCCTTGCGCCCTTCATGGAGCGCTTCCTCGATCTGGCCGTCGCCGTCATCAAACATGCCACGCATCTGTTCGATCTGCTCGAGCGCCTGCTCAAGCGCCCCGGCGAGCGCGGCCTCGACCGTCTGGGTTGGCCGAGGTTTCTGAGAATCAGTCATCTTTTTGCTCCTTTGTTGTGCCTCTGTAGATGTGTATAGGGAATTCGCTACATCTGGCAGGCACAATCAGAAAGGAGAAGGCAGTGAGCGCACGTGAAATCGAACGCCTGGTCGAGGCGGAGAGCCAGCGCTCGGACAAATCGACCTGGGACGGCGGCGACAAGGTCTGCGAGGAGTGCGGTAACGAGAAGATGGTGTGGGTGCAACGAGGCAAGGCTCGGATCGAGCGCTGTCATCTTTGCGGGACGTACCGGATGTCGCATCGATATCCAGCCACCCCGCTGACGACCATCAATCAGGCAACCGGGCTCTACAGCGTAGGTTTTATCGAGCCGGTCAAGGAGGCGAACGGTACTCGCCACATGCTCCGGCCGATTCACGATCTCGCCAAGTTCATCGAGGCAATTCCCCGAATCGCTTCCCGGGAGGATGTCTGGTACGCCTGGTATTCCGCCCGAGACCCATCCGGGAAATGGCAGAAGTACAATATCAAAGGGACACGATTCCCGTGCCCGGACGAACCTGACCCCCGGCAGGAGTCCTGCGGATAAGGCCGCGGCGCCTGGGCGGGTCACTTCAAGCGACCCCTGCTAACCGACCGGTTGGCAGGGGTTTTTCGTGCGCCCCGGCCTCGCCTGGGCGGGGAGGCGGTGTCGATGAGAGGGCTGGCGCATACAAGAACACCTCTACAAGAACACCTCACAGGAATGCCTGTGAGGTGTGGTTGGAAGGCTGGGTTACACGCAGTCCCAGGTCAGATCCCAGTCCTGGCCTTGCTTGGTGTAGAAACTGACGTTGCCGTGATCATTGACGAACACGGCGGACGTGCTCTCCATGGGGAGCGCCTCGAGCTCGGAGGGATCTCCCACGGAAGGCATCCCTCCGGTCTGAACCTCCTCCATGAGCCCTTCGATATCAGGCCAGAACCCGAAACAGGCCCCGTCATCGGCGTGGGCGCCGAAGCGGATGAACTCCGGGCACTGCTCCTGGAGCGCATCCTCGATTTTCGACAGGATCTCCGACTGCTGGTCGGGGTCCAGGATCGAGGCCTGCTCGGTCTCGGTGAGAGAGAACTCCTCCAGGACTTCGTTCAAGCGCTGCTCATCGAGGCGCCTGAGCTCATCGCTGAACACTTCGATGAGGTCAGACGGGAGCAGCGTACCTTCCGAAATACTCCCGACATAGACGGATTTCGACATGATTTACCTCCAGTTTTTTGCCCTTCACCCTTGATGTAGGGAATCGCCGGCAAAAGCCTGGTGGTTTTTCGCTAGATATCGGCACAATTCAATCGACTGGTGCCTGATAATGATTCTCACCTGCAATCTGGAAGACCCCAACCCTGTTTTCTTTCACAAGAACCTGGGGGTGCCGATCATCTTCGATCCTTTCGCGCAAGGCGGCTTGGAGCGCACCACGGTGCGGCTCTGGAACGCTGTAACAGAGCAATACAAGATCTACGATGCGGCCATCATACGAACCCTGCTGCTCGCATGGGAGGCGCGCCAGGCCGCGTTGCTCAAGAAGAGCCCCGACGCCGGGACCCCTTGGGACACGGACGCCGTATACGGCGTCTATGAAGCGTGGAAGGCGGGGAATTCGGAGCTGTTCGAGGGGGTCAAGAGCTACGAGCTGGCGGCCGGGGAAGAGAGGCCCGAGGATTGCTCCTGCACCGCGGAGGTCGAAGGATAGAGCGCCGGGCTGATCTCCTCTTGGAGTCCGCGCGCAGCAAAAAAGCCCCTCTTTAAGAGGGGCTTTGAAATCAATCACTCATGTCATGCCTTCTCCCATGCGGCATCTTCGCAGATGATTCGAGGGGTCGAGTTAGGCAGGGAAAATGCCAGCTTCTCCTCGAGCGAGAACACTGTCGCATCGCCACGGCATCCCCAGCCATTTTCGTTGCTCCAGTAACCGTCGCCATCGTCTTCAAGAAGACATCTCGAGACAATCACCCATTGGCTATGCTCAGCCACCCTTTCCCACTTCGAATCCTCAAGGGTCCTCTGAGGCGTGGAGGGCGGCAATGAGAAAGTCTGCCTCTCCTCTGAGGTAAAGACTGTAGCATCGCCAGGCGAGCCCCAGCCCTTCTCGTTGTTCCAGAACAAACCGCCCCCATCAGGATCATCAACCAGGCGCAGCATCCAGAGGGTGCCGGGCGAATCTGGCAGGTCGGGCAAGACGCCTTCCCTTTGCTGCGTCGCGAGCGCATCCTCGAAGAAAACGCGCTCCCGTCCTATGGAGTCTGCCATCTCGCAGTGTTCCGCATAGACGTCGATGTCGATCTGCTCTTCGTCCAGGTTAACGTAGATCGACAGGCCGCCGGCGCCATCCTTGCGACCAGAGGGCACGGTAATCCAGACGCTTTCGCTGGGGCGCGCCTCGAGCCGATAATCACCGTCCGGCTGACGGACCAGGACAGGCCCTGGGTCATCAGAACAGGCCTTCCGATCTCCTTCAGGGGCAGCGTCCCGATCCAGCACCTTGCAGGCCGTATCCCAGTTGGGGAGTCCGAAACACCGCGAGAGCAGGTCCAGGGTTTGCTGATGTCGCAAGCCGGCTTGCGGAAGCGCCTCACGAAGCTTCTTGGCGGCTTTCTTCATGCTCTTTGAATCAATATTCATCTCACTCTCCTTCTTCCTGGCGGTCACCCGCATCTCAAGGAATGTGCTCGTTATCCAGTAGGGCGACCAGGGAAAAAGGTCGGTATCCTCTCTGGGTTTCGACATTCACCATCCGCATCCGCGGTGAGCACGACAGGCTGTCGAACGGCCTTGTCTATGTATAGGGAGTGCCGCGCAGACTGAGGCAAAGGCGGTGCGCGCAATGCGGAGCGCCTTGGGTTGGTGCGGGCGAAATGGGAAATTCTATGCGCCGGATCGCAGGCCCAGGCAGAGAAAAGCCCGCAATCAGAAAGACTTGCGGGCCAGTAAAATGAGATAGAGAGGTGTCTTTCTGGTGATCTCCACCAGTCTCCGTCAATACTCGGCGGGGGAAATGTCCTTGGCCTTGAAGTGCTCTGACGCGAGATCGTAGATGTCGCTCAGAGAGACCTGCACGGAGTCCTTGCTCGTGGTGTGCATCGCTTTCGCAAAACCCGTGATGATCCGGGCCTTGTCATGACCAGCCTCCATGATGATAAAGATCTGATCAGGATCCAGGAACTCGACGATCCGTTCGAAGGCGAAATCCTCCTCGACCCCCTCGTTATCGAAACACATCCCGACAGGCCAGTCCCCTTGTTCGGTCAGCGGGACAAGGCAATGACGCCCCTTGCCGTCGCTGTGGATGTCGAAATCGCAGAAGTTACCGAGATAGGCATTGAGTCCGTCCATATCTCGAATCCGCACATAGTTGCTTCGGGCTTTTCCTTCCCAACTCATACAGAAACCTCCAATTCAATTGAAACCTTGCAGTAAAACACCACTGCTCTTGCCGGGGCTCAGCGCGCGAAAGTGCTACTGGTTGACCCCGCAGAGATCCTCCTGATCACCTGAGACGGTCAGGCCTCGAAAAACCACCTCCGCAGCCGAGGTAGCGTAATCATCACCCTGGGCGCAGAGACGCTTCCCGAGATCATAGCCTTCCTCGCTTGGCGCACCGAACCCGTGCGCGACGACATAATCGTGAAACGTGTCGCGATCCAAAACCTCCATAGCATTACCCTCCGTTTGATGAAAGTTTAACCGCCTTGCTCTATTGGTATAGGGGATCAGAGACGAAAAACCCCTCCACACAAGGTGGAGGGGTTGAAAAGTGCTAGTTCTTAGCCACACTTTGAGTCGCCGCACGCGGTGCAGGTATCGCACCCATCCATGCGGATGACAGCCTTGGTGTTGCACTTCGGGCAGAGCCTGGCGTTCTTCAACGCTGGATCAGACTCACCCTCGCCTTTCACGGGCTCTGCGGACTTGCCGGCGGCAGCAAGCTTGGATTCGATGAACTTCTTCTGATGCTCATCGAGCCCTTGCGCTTCCAGCAAGCCGATCGACTGCAAGTGCGTCTCCAGGATGTGGCCCAGTTCGGCCACAAGTGACGGCATGTAACGCCCGCCTTTCTGGAAGTACCCGCCCTTGGGGTCGAACACCGCCTTGAGCTCCTCGACCAGGAAGGTGCAATCCCCGCCCTTTCGAAAGACCGCCGAAGCGATCCTTGTCAGCGCGACGATCCACTGGAAGTGCTCCATGTTCTTCGAGTTCACGAAGATCTCGAAGGGGTAGCGCTCCTCGTGGTCCGTGCCTTCATTGAGGACCACGTCGTTGATGGTCACATACAACGCGTGCTCGGTGAGCGGCGTCTTGACCTTGTACGTGGCGCCTTTCAGGCACTCCGGGCGCGCCAGGCGCTCGTTCATCTCCTCCTTGGCTTCGGGCTTGGGCTCTTCGGGCTTCTTGACTTCGAAACCCACGATCTTCTCAGCAATCTCTCGCATGTTGATCTCCGTTAGTGGCGGCCGTAATACCCTTCCTTCAGGGCATCGTAGAGATTGGCGGCCGTGTGGGTTTCTCCGTCGTACTCGATCATCTCGTTCCCCTTGGCCTCGACCATCTCGCCGTTGGCGAGCTTGAACACATAGGTCGTGTTGGCCAGGTCATCTTCACGAACGAGTACGCCCTGGTGAGCTTCCGGATTGAACCTGAACGTGGTGCAACCCTTGAGCCCCTGCTCATAGGCAAACAGGTAGATGTCCTTGAAGTCCTCGTACGGGAAATCCGTGGGGACGTTCGCGGTCTTCGAAATCGAAGAATCCACCCATTTCTGTGCTGCGGCCTGAACCTTGACGTGATCCAGCGGGGCAATAGAGTCCGCGGTAACGAACGACTCCGGCAGCACGTTGCCGCTTTCAGCATCCGGGCTCACATCCGCCTCGGGATTGACCATGTGGCGATATGCCAGCAGCTCATACGAGAAGACAGGCACGTTCTCCTTGGACTTTTTGCCAGGACGGATGATGTTGCGCCAGTAGCTGTGAGCGAAGCTCGGCTCAATGCCATTGCTGACATTGTTGCCCACAGACAGGGCCATGGTGCCGGTCGGAGCGATCGAAGTGTGATGGGTAAAGCGGCATCCGCACTCCGAGAGATCCCGAATCAGCTGCTGGTCCTGCGTGGTGAGCTTCTGCATGTACCGAGAGAACCGGGCCCACAGCACCTTACCCTTGACCATATCGCCGACCTCGAAGCCGGCTTTTGCCAGTTCCGGGCGCTGACGCATCATCTTCGGCGTGATCTCGAACTCCTCTTCCATGATCGGCGCCGGGCCCTTCTCCTTTGCAAGCTCAAGGCCTGCCCGATAGCCCTCGAGGGCCATCGTCTTGGAGACCTCATCCGTCAGGATGACGGAATCATCGGACCCGTACTTGATGCCCAGCATGGCCATCGCAGAGCCGAGGCCCAGGAAGCCCATCCCGTGGCGGCGCTTTCTCATGATCTCGGCCCGCTGCTTTTCAAGCGGCAGTCCGTTGATCTCGACCACGTTGTCCAGCATCCGGGTGAAGATGCGCACGACTTCACGAAACTCGGTGAAATCGAAAAACGCATTGCCCGTGAAAGGATTCTTCACGAACTTCACCAGATTGATGGATCCGAGCAAGCACGCGCCATACGGCGGCAGCGGCTGCTCACCACAGGGGTTGGTGGCCCGAATATCCTCACAGAACCAGTTGTTGTTCTGCTCGTTTACCCTGTCGACCAGGATAAAGCCGGGGTCTGCGTAGTCGTATGTCGAGTTCATGACCATGTCCCACAGATGGCGCGCCTTGATCGTGCGGTAGATGCGACAGGCAACAAAACCGGTCTCATCGTGCACGACATACCCGTCAGTGACGGTCCAGTCACGCCACAACACCCGACTCTCGTCGTTGAGATCGATACCTTCATGGTCGATCTCGGCCTGGGTGAGCGGAAAGACCAGGGGCCAGTCCGAGTCACTCTTGACCGCCTCAACGAAGGCGTCGTTGATCAGCAGCGACAGATTGAACTGGCGCAGCCGACCGTTCTCCCGCTTGGCCCGGATGAAATCCAGCACATCCGGGTGCTGAACGTCGAACGTACCCATCTGGGCACCCCGACGGCCTCCGGCGCTGCTCACGGTCTTACACATGGAGTCGTAAATATCCATGAAGGACATCGGACCCGATGTGGTGGCACCTGCGCCCCCGACGAAGGCGCCCTTGGGGCGAAGCGTCGAGAACTCATAGCCGATGCCACAACCGGCCTTGAGCGTCATCCCTGCCTCGTGGACCCGGTCCAGAATGCTCGACATCGAGTCGAACACCGTGCCGGACACCGTGCAGTTGATGGTGCTGGTCGCGGGCTTATACGCCTGGGCGCCGGCATTGGCCAGAACACGGCCGGCCGGGAAAGCCCCTTTTTTCATGGCATAGACAAACCGCTCGTACCAGTGCTCACGGACCTCAGGGGCTTCCACGTCAGCGAGTACACGCGCGACACGCTTGAAGGTGTCTTGCACGCACTCATCGACGGGGTTGTTGGCCCGATCCGTGAGGCGATACTTGCGGCGCCACGTGTCGGCAGAGGCCTCCTGAAGGGGAACCTCCGACTCCACTGCGCTCTTTTCTTCTTCGATTACGGCATTCATTCAATTCTCCTTGGGTGTTGACCTCAAGAGGTATAGGGAGAAACGAGGCGAGGTCTGGCGTTTGCTTGTGCCGGGCCCGCGGCCCCGGGTGATGGCTGTTGGCGTGCAAGAGCCCCTTGCGCCAAGCGCCCGGGTCGTATCAGGGGTGGTCTGCTGTATAGGGAGCTTCCTTGCGTATCGCCGTGGCGGCCTGGCTGGGCAGGTGAAAGCCCCGGCATCTCATAGGGTTGATGCGCGCTCTCGCCTCGACTCGGCGAGGACAAAACCCCGGGAGGCCCCTCACAGACTCCGATCGGGCTTGCCGGCGCTGCGGGCGGTGAATTCGCTATACGATGCAGGCCAGAACGGAGAAAAGAGATGGAGTTGATTAGCAAGATGATCCCGGCCTCTCGTATCGGAGAGGTCACCAAAAAACTCAAATCCTGGCAGTTGCGGGCCAAGAAGCTTGGCATGGAGGCGCTGAGTTTCAAGATCGGACCACCCCAGCCGAGCACCTTCAGGATGCTCACCTACGTGGAGACGGCTCACGGACAGGAGCTTCGCTCTACAAGGGTCAAGACCATGGGGTGCCTGGTGGAGGTGACAGGAGAGCCGCCGTGCATCTATGGTTGGCAATTGCTCGCCAAGATCGATCACGGTGAGCCGATCCTCTCTTCGAGGCTCAAGGTCACGCCTGGGTCGTTTAATCTGATCCCGCCGGCATACAAGACGACAGGCCCCTTGCCTGAGGGGTACTGCGAGCACTGTCACACCAAGCGTGCCCGAAGGCACCTGTACCTGCTCCACAGGGAAGGTAAGGTCATGCAGGTGGGCAAGGGTTGCGTCAAGGACTTCATCGGCCATGGCTCCGCGGAGACCCTGCTGAGACGCACCGGCTTTCTCGAGTATCTCTACTCCTGTCTTGAGACGCTCGAGGAGATCCCCGAGGGAAGTGGGCCTCAGTACGAGCACTGCTTTTCGGTGCGTGATACGATCGCGTTGGCCTGGCTGAGCATCACCAATCACGGATACGTATCCAAGGCGCGTGCGGAAGAAGAGCGCTCAATGAGCACGGCGCAGCGAGTGGTGCAGATAATGCCGAGCGCCGGGACGGTGCTCAACGATGCACTGCTCGAGATCGCCGACAAGATCATCGAGGAGATCAAGGCCGCAGGAGAGGCGCAGAACGCCAGCGAGTTCGCGCAACGGGCCGCCTACCATGTCGGATTCGAGGAGGTGGGGCAGGAGCACGGCCTGGGTGTCTTGTGCGGGGCGGTGCAGGGCTACATCAGGGCTCAGAGCCAGGAGCACGTCAACCAGTCCCAATGGCAGGGAAAGGTCGGCGATAAGTTCTCCGGGGAGCTCAAGCTCGAGCGCACATCCTGTTGGGAGACCGCCTTCGGCCCGAAGCGGCTCTACGTCTTCTCGGACGAGTCAGGAAACTGCTTCGTCTGGGGTACTTCCAAGTACCTGGAGGGCGATCAATCCTACCGGATCAGCGGCAAGATCAAGGAGCACGACGAATACAGAGGCGTCAAACAGACTGTGCTTACCAGATGTAAGGCAGAGCCTTGTTAAATCAAAGCCCTCCCCGGGAAACCAGGGAGGGCTTGTTCAATCATGCTGCGAGTTCGGCCACGGCGTTCAGGATGTCCTGGTGCGTAAGCGTGCCGGCGACTCCTTTCTTGTAGACGCAAGCCCTCGCTTCGCCAGTCAGGTCGTCGAAGTCACGCCAAAGATCCCCGTGGATCTTGACGCGATTGAGCGCCTGCTTGTAACCCTCCTCGCGCGTGATGAAGAACACGGTGCGAGTCTCGCGATACGGCTCGTGACCAGTCACATGGCGTGTCGCGGTGCTGGTCAGGTTCTCATGAACCTCGAACGAGAACACCTCGTCATCCTCGGAAATACCGATGATCTCAAGATACTTCATGCATCCTCCTAGCGTAAATGCGTAAGGGCCTCGATGACCATCGCCGGCGAACGCCCGCGATGGTGGGCACGCCGGGCCCTGACTGTCGATACGGCGCTTGGCCGCGGCCGGCGTACTCGCGGAGCATTCCAGAGGTTGATGGGCGGGAACGTCAGCTCCGGCCATTGAATCTTCACTCCCATTGACACTCTCCTCTCTTCAGGTCTCAAGAGATGTAGAGAATCCCGCTGGAAATGAGGGCCGATCAGAGATGATTCTGGCGAGAAACAATCCTACCCATCAGCTTGAGGTCGCGCTCAGTGAGGCGCATGGCGGAATCCACCCACAATGTGACCACATCGGACAGGGAGGAGGCGGGGACCTGGTCCAGGTGCCCGCCTATGCGGCGAATCGCGGCAGCCCCGCGGGCGTAGGCGCGCTCTGAGCGGATGTATTCCTCGACCGCTTCGCTGCCCTGCCCTCGAGGCGCCAGCACATCCACCACCCCGCGAGCGTGCAGGTCTTCCGCGCTGTAGAGCTCTCCGCTGAGCATCAGCTGCTCGGCCCGTTTGACCGGCAGCCGGCGGCTGAGCATGTGGTATGCGCCCATGCCCGGGAAGAGATTGAACAGGACCTCCGGGAATCCGAGCTTGGTGCCTTCTTCGGCGATCAGGACGTGCGCTGCAAGCGCGGCCTCGAATCCTCCGCCAAGCGCGTCGCCCTGGACGAGCGCGATGGTCGTGGCATGGCCCTGCAAGCCGCTGGAGTTCGCCGTGACCATGCGCAGACACTTCTGCCCGTACTCCACCAGACCGCGGTAGTTTCGCTCGCGAACCAATTGAGCGAAGAGATCCAGGTCGCCGCCGAGATTGAACACTCCCGGGATATCCGAGCAAAGAACGAAGTAATGCGGCTCAGACTGGAGGGTAGTCACCTCCTTGGGGATCCTCGTGCTGACCTGGCTGAGCTCGCCCAGAAGTTCGCTTGAGAAGCAGGGGCGTGGGTGCGGGTGCAGGCGGCACCAGTAGGTGCGGCGCTTGTCGTCGTAGCTCAGCGTGAGGTGCTTGAAGGTGTTCTTGTTGTTGGTTGTGCTCATCGTGTCACAGGGTTTTGTTGGAGCCCTGTGTAGGGAAAAAACAAGTCAAAACGTGCAGCGCCTGGCAAGGCGCGATACAGGAGAAGGCAGGCGAGATAGAAGAGAAAACCCCGCCGGCCGAGTATCGGCTGACGGGGTGAGTGGAAATTACCGATTCAGGACAAAGGTCCTGATGCGATCGCGCACCAGCGTTTCGATGCGCTTCTCTCCTGAGGTTCTGCGAAAGATCCTGGTCAAACGCATATCTTCGTCGACAAATCGATCGCCGTGGCCGCTGACGTTCATGTGTGCCAGCTCGTGGATAGCGAGATCGACAAGATCCCCTATCAGCCACCTCTTTGGCAGGGTGTTCGGGTTCAGAAGAACCTGAATCAGATCTGCCCTCTTGCGAAGCAACGCCTCGACGCTGTTATGCGGGCTGTAAACGTACCCGCTCTTGATGTGAGCCTCGCCGAAGAAAGGCTCCGGGCCATCTACGGTCTTCCTGAAGCTGTAACGCTCGTCGACCTTGGAGAGCCCGCGGATGACTTCGCGTACAGCCACGTCCCAGTAATGCGCCAGCTTCGCGGTCTTTGACTTGGCGAGATCCTTGCGGATGCCTGAAAAGACCGTTCGGTGCTCGCTGAGATCGAGCTGCGCCGTCGTAATGCAGAAGTTTTTCGGATACCTGCTGGTATCCAGACGGCGAAATCGATCCAGGACCTTCTCCAGTCGCGTGCGATTCTTTCGCTCAAGCGTCGCGAACGGGGAAGTGGCCGGCATGCCAGTAGACGGCGTCTCGGCGAGAGGCGGCGAGGGCTCCGTGTTCGGTGCTGTAGCCAGCGCGGCGACGACCGAAGCATCCACTCCCGAGCGGCTTCCTGCCGGCCCCTCAAAGGCCGAGAAAGGCTCGGAGAGGTTCGAGGGGTTGAGCACGAGATCCAGCGGGTCTTCAAACTTAGCAGACAAGCTGGCCTTCTCAAGATCCCCAACCATCTCCGCCAGGCGGCGCTGGATGCTGCTCTTGAGCCCGTCCCGGTTGGCAGTCAGAACCTCCGTGGAGGGCCTGCCAAGATCCAGGACTCCGACAAACGCGGTGGAACTTGAGCTCCAGACCACGTGCTCGAACATCGGCAGGCCTCGCGAGCGAACCCAGAGGATCGTATGAGAGCCGCCGTTTTCCTTGAACCGAATGCGCCCGAGATCGGTATTGACCGTCATCGGGTAGCGCTCGGTCGACGGTTCGCACAGCTCGCCATTGTAGAAAATCTGGCACTTGCGACGGGGGTGAAAATGAGACACGAACGTGCGCAGAGCACGCGAGATGTCGTAGAGATCGACCCCGCTCATCAGCACAACCGCCTTGGTGCCGCTGTATGGGAACTCGGCGAGCTCGTACTGATACTCTCCGCCGGCGCCCCTTACGAGATGCTCTCGGGTGTGGATCTCATAACGAGTGTGCGCAAAGAACAGAAGCGTCTTCGCATACCCGAAGCCACCAACCGAATCGGGATCATCCTTCTCACTGGCCCCCAGGCAAAGCAGGACATTGAGCAGGCGGCGGCGATCCATACCCTTGCCGTTGTCACGCACGGCGACTTCGATCCCACCATCGACGCTGTCGGCCGTGATGTGGATCTCGCTTGCGCCGGCATCGTAGCTGTTTTGAACGGCTTCGCGAAAGAAAGCGAAAGTCCAGTTCTGGTACTCGAGCTTGGCTTTGGCGAAGAATTCGTGTGGAACCTTGACTCTGCCGTGATTCATCATCTACTCCTCTTTGTTGACCTTACGAAGGTGTAGAGAAAAAGCAGAGAGATCCGCACGAAAAAACCGCCCACGGGGTGGGCGGTGAGTGAGAAGCGTTATCGGTTAAGCAGGACCTTCGTGGCGTAGCTGAGCAGTCTTTGCTCGGGCGTGCCAAGGGCGTCCAACCAGTCTTTGCCCTCTGTCAGCGGGCAGACGATGAGCGAGTCGCGCCATTCTGTCTGCATCCGCTCCCAGAGCAGGCGGCAGTTATGCTCGCTCGCTCTGCGGCGCGTGGTGCGGTTGAATCGATCGTGCTCTCCGCAGATCAGCACCTTGTTGACCGCCATGGGCAGCTCGACCCTTCGCATGCCGCCTGCTGAAAGGCAGGGCCAGACAGGCAGGCCGGTGACCTGGTGGACAGCCAGTGCCGATTCGATGCCTTCGCTCAGCGCCAGCACATTGCCGGGCTCGAACAGATGGATCGCGGCAGTCGCGGCTGCGCCCTCTTTCGCCGTCACCATCTTTCGCGAGGTCAGGATCTCTCCGGTCTCGGGGTCGACGATGGTGGCCTTCCCGGGTTTCTCGGGATCCAGATAGGTCGCGTGGCGTCCTACGACTTCACCATCCACGTTGCGGATAAAGGCTACCATGGTCGGGTACTCTCCGAGCACCACGCGGCGGCCGTTCTCCAGCCTGTAATAGTAAGGCGCACCAGGCAGGTATCGGATCTCGGAAGGCCAGGACGAAAGTCCAAGGCCTCGAGCGCGCAAGTACAGATCGACAGGGTCCCCGGAGACAATCTCCCGCGCCTCGCGCTGCTCACGCTCGAGCAGTTTCTGCATCGAGCGATTCTCGCGCTGCTTCTTGGCGGGGCGTCGCCTCCTGGGCTTTCTCGGTTCAGGCTCAACACCCTGGAGGTGTTGGTTGAACAGCTCGATCAGCGGTTTGTAGCCATCGAAGTAGACGGACTGCTCACCGCCGCGGTAGTTGCGCAACGTCGCCGTCGGGTATCGTATCCCGGTCGGGGTGTAGCGCCACTCGCCCTTATAGGAGACCTTTCCCTTGTCAGATCGCTCGACGGCGGTGGCCTTGTGCCAGGATTGGTCAAGGAGATAGCCCTCGCCCTCCTGGATTCCGACCCCTGAGGCGACCTCGTCGAGATACTGAGCAAAGTCATTCTCGTTGAGCGTCTCAGAAAATGCCTTGAGGCGCTCCAGTCTTTCCTCTTTGGTCATTCTTCCCATGATGTTCCCTCTGATTTCATGCCTACAGAGGTATAGTCACCATGGGACGGAAATCACGCATACGCGCTGATTTCTAGTGGATTTTCGGCGCCGGGCAGCTATCGTCGTTTCGGGCGGCGATGACGGTCTCGAGCGGGATACGCTCAGTGAGCCCCAGATATCGGTCGAGGAAGGTGATGTTCTCGATGCCGCGGGCGCGCAAGGCCGCCCGAATAAAGGCCTCAGCGTCTTCGGCGGACTCATCTCGCAGGATCCACTGAAATTCCATCATCCTGGAGAGGTCTTCATCGTATATGTGGAGCACGAGCATATCGGAATGCTCGCCCCCATCGTGAAGCGTGAGCAGGCACTTGAGGTCCGCGGGCGGCGCATAGAGATACTCCTCGAGAGAGTCGATCACGCTCCCCAGAACCTCGAGCGAGCCAGCCACGTGGAGGTTTCGCTGCGCCTCGACAAAGGGCGCCGGAGGAAGGAAGGTGATTATCTTGCCGAGCTGGCCTTCGAACTCACTAGCAACAGACGTGAGCCACCTCTCAAGGTCTGGTCTCTCGCGCGCCAGGGTGAGGTTGGTGAAGGGTTCGAACTCGGAGGCCTCCCGGTCAATCAGGATCACTCCGATCCAGTGACAGAACTCGGCGAGAGGCGGGCGTTCACCCTCGTCCGGGCACGACATGGGGATGAACAGATCGGGGAGTTCGCAGGGGGAGTTCGACGCCGTGTTCACGATCTGCGAGACGATCTGGAACTGATCGGAGGGGAGCATCTGATCCAGGGCTTCTTGCGTCACGAGGTGATTGAGCATCATCAGACGGTGGCCGGCGCCGAGGGCGCCACAAGCCCGCAGGCCCTTCATGAGGCCCTCGGGCGTGGAGATCTGATAAGGGGCGACGCTGTAGGCGTATGCCTGGCTGCCGGGCTCAACGATCGCCGGGAGACTGATCAGGCGGGCGGAGAAGCGCTCATCGAGCACCCGGTTGCCGATCCAGTAGTTGAGGCTCTCGAGAATGAGCTCCACGGCGTCGATATTCGTGCTCGAAGTCATCGCCTCGCTGAGCGCCCCATCAAAGCCCTGATTGAGGGTGTTGAGTACAAGCTCGTCGAGCCGAGTATCAGGACCGATGTCCTGGGGATGGGTCTTGGCGCAGGCGGCAGCTTCGGAGACCTCGATAAGGGCTTGTGTGAGCGCAGGGATCTGCTCGTGCTCTGCGTCGAAGTGGTCATCGTGATACATCGTACACCTCTCAGTGCGGGGCGAAACGCCGTTGTCCTGTGTAGCGAATCTTTCGTGCGTTGAGCAAAGGAGCGCTCGGCAGGCACACGCACGCAAAGAAGCCGCCCTCAATGGGGCGGCTTAAGGAATTACACGATCTCGTTGAGATCCTTGTGGTCGATGGGTTGCGCATCGATGACCCCGACACGGATCACCAGGAACCTGCGCCGATCACCGGCCTCCTCAAACAGGAGGCCCGGGGAGCTGGCGTTCTCGCCCAGGCTGTCAAGGACAGAGTCCAGGTCGGAAACGGCTTCATAAGGAAGCGAGCCTTCGAAGTCCACGACCAGGCGATGTCCTTCGACGCTGACCGCTCCATTGAGGACGGCCCCGAGTCTGGTGCGCGCGATTTCGAGGTCCTTCGGAGAGCAAACCCCTTGAACCTTGACCTTGTATGTCCCCTGCGTGGATTGCCCACCCAGGAGTTTCGGCAGTGCTTTTCTTCTCACAAAAACCCTCCATTTGATGACGGGCCTCTTAAATGTAGGGAAAAAGACCAATTCGCTCGCCCAAGGGCCTGATCAGAAAGGATTGTGGCGGTCGCTATACGTTGCAGATCCGCAAATAACGAGGAGAGTGACGATGAGGGCATTCGCATATCTGGTACTGTTCGCTGTAACCGCCGCGCTTGGTTATGCGGCAGTCGTAGAGGCTCACGCATGGGCCTCGGGCGCCATCAGCCTGACCACCGCGGGCGCCACAAAGGCGGCCATAGCCGGGCTCACCGGGCTTGCCGCCTGGGGCGTTGGCGCATGCTGCTGGGTATCCCTCAAAGGAATGTGGGATGAGGTCAAGGATGACGCCGAGGCATGCCTCGGTGAGGACGAGGGCGTGGATCTTCAGGAGATGGAGATTTCCGAGGAGATCGTCCTGGAATCCTCGAAGGAGGAGATCGATGAGTTCGAAAACGAAGTATTCGATCTTCGTTTCAAGGAGGAAGAGGAAGTCGACTTCCAGGGGCTCGAGAAAGAGCTCAAGAAGGAGGCACGGAGGCTTGTAAAATCACAGGATCGCGATGCTTACGGGGACTTCTAAAATCCCCATCATTCAAACACGGGCCCTCCCTGGGCCCGTTTTACTTGCCTGACCGGCGAGCGCGCTCCTGGCGAATGATGTCTTCCGCGAGATCAAAATCACGATCGGCGGCGGCCAGTGCCGCGCGGCGCATGTAGTGGTGCGGCGGAAGCTCCATGGCGGCCTGCACCATGCCTTCAGCCTTCGCGCGCCAGCGGATCTTCAGATCGCGCTCGCGCTTGTGTTTGTTGAAATCGATTACCGTGCTCATTTTCAATCTCCGATGCGCCTGTCTTTGGGGCGCGGTTGTCTGTGCTCACATCTCCCTCCTGCTCTCGACGATGACAGACAAAGTTTCTTCTATGGTTCGCATAATAGCACTGCTATACTTTGCCTGTCAAGCAACCTTGACCTAGATATGGGGCCGGGGCCGTCTAAAGGGCACTATTGCTTGTGTATGAGGTGAGCGCCCTTGAGAATATAGGGCAGCCAAGGTAGTGTTTTGAAACCGGTGGTCGGTGAATATATGCCGCTCATCCCCGCCGGGCAGGAAAGGATAGGAGGCGCAAGGCCCATGCTTTCTGAGAATCCCCTCGAGATGGATGCGCGGATGTTTCGTGCCATGGATCAATGGCGCATCAATAGCGGGCTCGATCCGGTATTCGCAGGACTTTCACCGGATGACATGCAAAGGCTCGGCCAGTTGCCGGCGCCGGTGCGCGAAGAGCTCTCAAGGACCGCGGACCAGTTTCTCGAGATGTTCCCAGGCCAGGCGGCCAAGGACATGCTGGCCCTGTTCTCTGACCCTGATCTCGACATAGAGCGCTGCTACAACCGCCTCGCCCTGGCGCACCCTCACGTCATCCAGGTGATGATCGACCTCGGGATCCTTGGGCAGCAGGCAAGCGGAAAGAACCTGGGCGTTCTCGATGCCACTATCATGCCGTTTCGTTACCGGCTTCAGGGCGGGACCCTGTTTCAGCTGACCGATGAACTGAATATGGCGCTCGAGAACACGGGGATCGCGGAAGATACGCCAATGGCCTATTTCAAGGCCCCATATCCGAGCATCTACATCCGCTTCGGCGAATCACCCTGCTCCAACATCGCCCTGCAAAACCAGCAATCCGGTCGCCACGTGCTCGAGGGTGCCTACGTGTTCGAGGTGAGCGTGACCCCGCACGATCGGGAGGGGGCGTCTCTGGAGAAGGCCGAGAGGCTCGGCATCGATGTAACCCAGCCCTATCGCGTGATCGATCTTCTGTTTATCGGCTCCCCCGCAGGGAAGCGCAATTTCTCCGACGATACGACCCTCAATATCAGCCTCCTGGCTCAGGACCCTGAAGAGACTGTCGGGGCGATGTTCGAGCGCCACATTGCGCACTACGCGATTTCACACGATGACGACACCCCGTGGTTCGGGGGATTGGCCGAGGAGGACGTGTCAGAGTATCAGGCGGCCGTGGGGCACGTGGCGAAAGCCTTGCTGTTCTTGAATTCGAGCTCGGTGCGCAAAGCGCTGAGGCGGGATCGATCGGAGGCCGAGCAGGCGCTCTCAAAGCTTCGCTCCGCCTCGAAGATCAGAAAGGCCAAGCGCCGCGCGCTTCGGCTGTATGATTATGTCGAGGTGACGCCCGGCGTGAGCATTCGCGAGGCGCAAGGGCCGGAGGCTGGTACGCGGGCCGTAGCCACGCATTGGCGGCGCGGACACCTGAGGCAGCAATCCTACGGGCCGCGGCGTACTCAGAGGAGGTTGATCTGGATTGCGCCAACCATCGTGAAGGCAGACAGGGCGCTCGAGGGGTCAAGAAAGCCGTACAAGGCGGGAGTCTGAGCGCAGGCCAGCCGGCCCTTGGGCGCTCACTTTCTTCCGAAATCGGCCGGGATCTCCCCCCACTGCCGGGTATTCCACTTCGACAGCTTGATCTGCGGGTGCCGCTCGAGCAGCGACTGGATCTTTGAGACCGTATCGCAGATGCGCCGGCGCTCGGCCACCTTCTGCCCCACCCGGCCCGTGGCGATCCAGCCGAGCGCGATCTGCGAATCTGTCCAGATGAGGGTTTCCCGGGAGGAGATCGCCAAATGGATGGCTGCCTCGATACCGGAGAGCTCGGCGAAATTGTTGGTGCCAAACCCGAGGTCCTGATGACGCAGGACCTCGCCATGAAGGCTTGTCACCTGGTATTCACAGGGTCCCGGATTGCCGCGCGTGCCGGCATCACAGCAGATGCCGCGGGTGGGACGGCCGGTACTTGTTGATATAGCGCGTGCTGCGGCTGAGCCGGACTTTGATGGGGGTTGCCCCATATCGTAGAGCCGGACCCGCGCCGCTTCCAGTGAAGGCGCCCCTACGAAACGGAAAGGCTGCCCATGCACAAAGGCTTCGCACTCCGGCCACGAATGGAAAACATGCTCCCTGCCGGCGGCATCGATCGCGAGATAGAGTTTTGCTTTCGCCATTGCGCGGATGTTTCCTCTCTGAGGGCTAGAATACGAGCTCTTCGGCGTAAACCCCTCTCTGAGGCGGGTCCTGCTCAAGGGACTCGCTCTCTGAAGAGCTTAGCGCCTCCAGGTGGCGAATGATGAGCTGGAGCTTCTTTGTTTCACGCCACACGTTCACGTCAAGCTGGTAGACCAGGCGGACCGTCTTGTATTGCGCCACCGGATCACCCGGCTCGATCGCATGGAAGTAGATTCCGTCGACAGGCGCCTCCCCGGAGCGGGTGGCGATCAAGAGCTTCAAATGGCGCTCCGCGACAACCTTTTGCCCGACTACGAAGAACTCGCCGTGAAAGACAGGCTCAGGAAAGCCCTGGCCCCAGGGGCTGGCGTGCTTGATGAGCTCAGCGGTTTCCGTGTTGAAGTACTCAGGCTCAAGCTCGCCATCGGTTTCGATGGACCCTGCTATATCCGCGGCGCTCAGCGAGGCGCGCACGCGGGCGTCGAACATCTCGGAGAAGCGCTCAAAGTCGTATTTTCTGATGGAGAGCCCGGCGGCCATTGCGTGCCCGCCGAACTTAAGCAGCAGACCCGGGGCGAGGACATCGATATCAGCCAGGGCGTCGCGCAGGTGCAGACCCGGGACCGAGCGGGCTGAACCCTTGATGACCTCCCCTTCCTCATCAGGCGCAAAACAGATCACCGGACGATGGGTGAGCTCCTTCAGGCGTGAGGCGACTATCCCGACCACGCCCTGATGCCAGTCGGCATTGAAGAAGCACAGGCCATAGGCATCGAGATCCTCGATCGCCGGGAGCGTCTCGAGCGCGCTGGTCTTCATGTCCTGCTCGATCTCCTTGCGGGCGCTATTGAAGGCGTCGAGCTCCCGGGCAAGTTCGCCAGCCTCTTCGGGATCCTGCGACAGCAGGCAGCGCACCCCGATGGTCATGTCATCAAGCCGCCCGGCGGCGTTTAGGCGCGGGCCAACCGCGAACCCCATGTCCGAGGAGACGATCCGAGGCGGGGCGCGCTTTGCCAGCTTCAGAAGCGCGCCGATCCCAGGGCGCACGCGACCGCTGTTGATCATCGCAAGGCCAAGGCTTACCAGCGTGCGATTCACGTAATCGAGCGGCACGACATCTGCGATCGTGCCAAGGGCGAGAAGATCCAGCAGGCGCAGCAGGCGGGGCTCCGAGCCCTCAGGGTAATACCCCTGCTCGATACGATGATTCTTCAGTGCCAATAATGCCATGAATATCACCCCGCACCCGGCGATCGCCTTGGAGGGGTATTCGCAGCCTGGCTGGTTGGGGTTGATGATCACATCAGCGCACGGGAGTGACTCGGGCGCGAGATGGTGGTCCGTGATCAAGAGCTTGGTGGGGTGATCGAGGGATCGTACGGCGCTGGCGCCGGCGTGGCTGGCGATTCCGTTGTCGACCGTGATGATCAGATCAGGGCGAAGCTCTGATGCCTTGGAGACGATCTCGGCGGATAGCCCGTAGCCGTAAGTGAATCGGTCTGGAACCAGAAAGCCGACATGCTTGGCGCCCAGCTCACGCAGCCCTTCAACCGCGATCGCGCAGGCCGTGGCGCCGTCGCAGTCGTAGTCGGATATCACCAGGATGTTGCCGTCCCGATCGATCATCTCGTTGAGCAGCGAAACCGCTTCGCGCATGCCTTTCATGCGCAAAGGATCGGGCAGTCTGGCGGCAGAGAGATCTGCCTCTGATGCATCCAGGATGCCCCGGTTTTTCAGCAGGCGATCCATCAACGGATGGGCATGCACCTGGCTTGAGGGGTGGAAATCGCCTGCCCGGGAGGTCGTAGCCTCAGCGTGGCCGGGCGGGTTGCGATCGAGAATTTGAAGGGCCATAGGTATTTCTTCTTCTGGATTGCAAAGTATAGCACATGTATGGGCTGTACGCGAGGAATACCGGAAAATTCCTGTTAAATCAGAATAATAGAGAGGTGGCGGTGTCCGAAAATCCCCAGATTGACTAAGGTAGACGTATTCTAATATGATGAAAAGATGTAGCGCCAGTGTATATCTGTGAACTTTATGGCCCAAAAGAATATCTAATCACCGAGGATTAAACCGAGTAGTACACGAGGGTATTGTTATGGATAAGAGACTTGAGATCATCAAAGGCGGAAAGGACGGCCGGCGTGACAAGGTCGCCACCACCAAGGGGCAGAAGCTCGAGAGGGTCGCCTGGACGACGATGTCAGATGTCGATATCAAGCGCACCGGTGCCACCCTTCTGGCGATGCTTTTCCAGAAAGCCAACGAGCGGGGCCTTTCTCTTCGAGAACTGGCCGACGAGCTCAACGTGACGTACGGATACCTGTCACAGTTGCGCACTGGCATTCGCCAGATCACGGCGATCTCGGATGAATTCGCCACGAGCTGTGCGGCGTTTCTCGGCATGCCGAGGATCAGCATACTGCTCGCCGCAGGGCGGGTGACGACGGCGGATTTCACGGAAAGCCCGCAGACCTTCGAGACCCACCTGGAGAATGCGTTGCGTTTCATTCAGCGCGACCCGGACTGGGGCCCGATGTTGCCGCCCGAGATCTTCTCGGCATCACTGGCGATGAAGCAGTTCGTCGTGTTCGCCTTCGAGAAGGCCACCGGCAGAACTCTCGTCGACATTCGCGTCGAAGTGGAGAGCCTGCTCCAGTGGGCCAAGAAGCAGGAAAGGGAAGAACGAGAAAGGGCCAAGAGGCAGGAAAAGGAAAACAAGTAAGTGGCTTTTCCATGACCCGTCCACCGCGGCGGGTCTCTCTAGTCTTCAAACATCGGCTCCATTGCGACCAGGACTTCTTCGAGCAGCTCGCCCAGCGCCCAGCTCCGTTGACATATCTTGTGAACCTGTTCTGAATATCCATTCGTCAGATCAGCAAAGATCTGTTCGCGCAGATAATTGCTCATGGCATCAGCCTTTGCGGGGTTGCGGCGCGTGAACTGTGTATCGTCGAGATACGCGCCGGCGAGAAGGTAGGATTCCTCGCGAGAAGCAGTTACAGGGTCCTGGCGGGAGAGGAGAAAGAGGGACTTGTTCACAGAATCCATGATCAATGCTCCGGTATGTTTGGAAGTGTGAATCGCTTCACAGTAATGCGGGCTCGGTAAGGATACTAGGTGCACCCTCTTTTTCTGACAACCCCGGATATACACTTCAATGCCGCTTTCCATGGGAAAGCGTGAGATTATTTGAAAGATGAAAGAAATCAAGGTGTTATGTTTTCAGGCCCTGGTCAAACTGGTCAGCGCGGAGGAGCTTCAGGCGCGCCAGGAGGCTATTCGTGAGCTGTTCTGTGCGGCGCTGGGCCTTGCGACGCAACGCGGGCATGGTTTTGATTTTTCCTCTCTTGAAACCTATCTGGAGCAGTCGGAAGAGTTTGCTCAGGAGATGCGCGTCCATCTGGAGACGGTTGCTCGCCTTGCGGAGGCCGATTACATCCTGAGCCGAAACAATAAAGGAGAGCAGGACGAGCAGCTCTTCCAGGCGGCCGGCATCATCAACGCAGAACAGCTGACCTTCCCCGTATCAGAGAACCGCTCCAAGTTGCGGTGGGTGCCCGGCCGCGGGCTGGTGCCGCAAGCAGGATCGCAAAGCGTGGGCGACCTGCTGGTCGAGATATTCAGGGACAACAGCGAGACGCACAAGCTGCGCAGTTGCCGGGTGTGCGAGAAGCTGTTTCTCGCCAAGCGCCTTGATGCGAAGACCTGTTCGCCAGAGCACGCCTCTCTTTGGAGAAGCAGAGCCTACTACCAACGAGCGGGAAGCGGAGACAAAAAAACCCCGCCTCAGTGAGCGCGGGGTGGGAATGCTAGGCGATTCGAGCCGAATCCCCCGAGGGCTCGTCTGGCCCGTCGATCACGTGGATCGATTCCTGGAGGCGACACGCCTCCGCCAATAGATCCTGAATGCCCCAGCAACCGGATGCCAGAGCATTGGCGTCATCTGCCTCGCCTCGGCGCAGGGCCATGAACAGGCCGCGCCGGGCGATTCCCTTGAGCTGTCGAAGCTGTTCCGAAGGAATGCCGATCTCCTGGGCCCACGGCTCAAGGTCGAGTACCTCGCAAACGGAGCGCAGATCTGAAAGCGAGATCGCGTTGGAATTCTCCAGCGCCGCGATCCTGCCGGTGAGCGATCGGTAGATACTCCGCCCTTCCTCGATGACATTGCTCTGAACTTGCATTATCACTCCTTCACTGAATTTGGATAGCCGACCAACCTGGTTCTGTGATTTCCTTTCCCGTAGCAAGAAAAAGAACGCCATTGGCATCCATCTCGATGCGCGTGGCGTTATAGCGCCGATCAGGCGCCATTGCTTGCATGAACCGTATAGCGATCAATTCGTAGAGTTTTGCCTGCGCACCGGTCAGATGGCGTTGTTCGCCGGTGGGGATGATCCCGTGATGATCCGTGAGCTTGCTGGCATCGAAGGTGCTGTCACGCAGGGTGACCCCTTTGGATTCGAGCGTGGCGCACTGCTTCGGGAACATTTTCTGTAGTGCGGCCAGGATCCTGGGGACCTCATCCTTCAGGGAAGGGTCCAGGTGAGCGCAATCCGTGCGCGGGTACGTGATCACCTTCGCCTCGTAGAGCGCCTGGGCGCCGTCCAGGGTCTGCTGGGCCGTCAGGCCGAGCTTGGAGGCAGCGACCTTCTGGAGCGCCGGGAGCTTGAAGGGCAAAGGCGCGCCATCAGCCCCTTTTGTCTTCTTGACGCGAAGAGGCCCCTGCGCGCCAGATGCCTGCTTTTTCAGCTTCGTGGCGAGGGCCTTGTCGGTGATGCGATTTTCACCACTGGGCGCGTGCATGAGCTTCAGGCGGTGTCCGGAGGCGGTCTCGACCTCGGCCTCCAGCTCGTAGTAATCGCTGGAGACGAAGTTCTCGATCTCCAGGTCTCGCTTGACCACCAGGGACAGCACAGGGGTCTGTACGCGCCCGACAGGGGCCTTGTGGCCGACCGAGAGGGTGGCCGCGCGGGACAGGTTCATGCCATAGAGCCAGTCGGCGTGACTGCGCGAGAGCGCGGCCTGATAGAGAGCATCCTTCGCGGAGCCCGGGAGAAGGTTGGAGAGCGCATCGCGAAGCGCCTTGTCGGTGAGGGCGGACGCCCACAGGCGGCGAGTCTTGCCCTTGTACCTGAGATGCTCGAGCACCTCACGGGCAATCAACTCCCCTTCGCGTGCGGCGTCCGTGGCGATGACGACCTCGGATGCGGACTTCAAGGCCTTCTTGATGACAGTGAGCTGCTTGCTCTTGCTCTTGACCACCTCGTGTTGCCAGCTATCAGGGACCATCGGGAGGAACTCCCAGCGCCACTTGCTCCACTCCTCGCGGTAGGCGTTTGGCTGGGCCTGCTCGAGGAGGTGACCGATTACCCAGGTCACGATGTCTCCGGAGCGGGTTTCGATGTAGCCTTCGTGGCGCTTGGCGATGCCCAGAATGCGGGCGATATCCCCACCCTGGCTGGGCTTCTCTGCGAGGAACACTCGAGGTGCTGGCATTCAAATCTCCTTAAAGGTCTCGGACCGCTCAAGGATGTAGCGAATAGATCAAGGGTGTGGACATGCGGGGAGAAAAAAACCCGGGCACAAGGCCCGGGTGAAAGAACACATGACCGCTACGCGGCTTTCTTGACCTTGTCGCCGAGGCGAATGGAGGTGCTCGAAGCGCCTTCGCGACGGCCCTCTGCGTAGATCGGCAGGTGGGAGACGATCCCGTACTCCGGGTGTGTCACCCACATGGCCTGGGTCGGAGGCTCGTAATCGAAGTTTGACGTGTAGGCATACTCGTCATACCCCTTGAGACTCCCGTTGACGATCAGGCCATCAACGGCCCCGTATGCGTGCCAGTGGCCCATGATGAGATAGTCATAGGCATCCCCCACGTTGCCGGCGCGCTTGCGCTTGCGGTAATCCCCGCGCATCAGCGTCGGCCACTTGCCACCGATACCGCCACCGCCCCGGAACTGATCGCCATGCGTCAGCCGGAACGTGGTGTCGTACAGGTCGAACTGAACATCGGTGGCGTCGCTGATACCCATGATCACGTTGGGCACATCAACCAGGCCGCGGGCGACCAGGTTGTAGACCAGCCAGTCGAAGTTGTCCTGCACGCGCCCCTTGGAGGTCGGCTTGCGGTCAAGGCGACCATGATTGCCGACGACCGCGGGCACATACACCTCGGGGAACTCCTGAGCGAGCATCTTGATGCCCGAGATGAGCTCATCGGACATGGTCAGCACGGTCTCAGTGATCGGCGCGTCGTTGGTGCGGCGCAGTTCCTCGTGAATCATCCCCGAGACCATGTCCCCGCCGAGCGCCACCACGATTCCCTCATGGTATGCACCTGAGCTGTGGTTGAGCAGCAGATCCGCCGCAGTCGTGAAGGTGCGTCGAGCGCGTGCCACCGCGATCTGGTGGTCGTACTCGTTCATCCCCTCGATCTGCTTCGGATCCACGAACTCGTCCCAGTGCCAGTCGCTGAGAAACAGCGTGGCCCAGCCGGCGAGATTCTGACCACGCTTCCTCGCGACCTTCAGCGGGCGCGCCTTCGGGCGAGCCTTGGCCTGCTGGAGCGTGTCCATGATCATCTCTTTGAGCTTCTCGGAGTTCGAGGCGCTGCTGCGCAGCAACTGGATCTCCTTGCGAAGCACCTTGATCTGCTCACGCAGGTGATGCTCCTTGCTGTCACCGATGACCACCTCCTCGGCGGTCTCGATCAGGTCGTCCAGATACACGTCGAAGGTGTGTCGGCGTTTGCCGCCCAACTTCGTGCGGTAGTCCGTCTTGCGGGGCACCAGGCCGGCCGCAATCAGGGCCTCCTCGTGTTCCGGCCCCAAGACCTCCGACAGGATCCCGCGATCGATGTGAAGCGTGCGCTTCCCACTGGTCGGGTCTGTGCGGATCACCCCGAGGATGCCATCATCCCAGGTACGAACATCCGAGTCCTCGCTCACGATGAACTCATTGGCCAGCTCGATCCAATCCTCGAGTTTGGTCAGCACGTCGATCAGATTCATATTCTCTCCAAGTGCTTGGTTGTGGTGTATGTCTCACGCATCAGAAACAGACATCAGGATGTGGTGTCTAAAATCCCAGGGAAATCACCCCCCTACTCCTCGATTACCACTGATTATTATTAGGGACCTCAGCCACGCCCCCCTGACCTCCCAGATTTCTGATGCTGATTGCCTCTAGTTCTGCCCTCTTCGCTCGTGTATAGCGACAATCCCGGGGCGTTTACCGTGGGGCACTTGGCCGGATCGTTTCCTGCCCGGCTGGCGCCGGTAGTTTTAGAGAGTCCCGAAATCCCAGCGAGTCCCGCCTGCTGCCGGTCCCTTTAGCCGATGCCAGTTTTTCTCGTCCGCGGCTCCTATTGCCCGAGGGGGCCTTCCGAGGTGTCGTTGCGCCGGAGCCCTGGGCGTTTGGTGGCGAATTCTCGGTGTGGCGATCGGTGCCGGTCTGGGCATGGGCCCTGGGGCTCTCTCGCGCCTTTCTCCGGCTCTTCTGCGGTAGCGCGCCGGGAGGTGTTGGGTGGGGGCTGGGGCGTTTGCCGTGGAGGTATGGGGTGGGGCGTGTAGGCGGGAGGGATGGGCTTCCCCCGTGTGGGCGGTATGGCTCTGCGGGCCCTTGCGGGCCAAAACCGCGCCCGTGTGGGTCGAAGGGGGGGACCCGGGCGGGTTGAAGGGGCGCTGTGCTCGAGGGTGGTTGTGGCCGGGGCGTACGGGTGAGGCCTGGGCGTTCTCGTGTGGCCGGGGCGTACGGGTGAGGTCGGGGCGTATTGGCGGGGCTGGAGCGTACGGGTGAGGTCTTCGGGTGGGGCGTGGCCTTGCCGGGGGGGCATGCGGGTTCGGGTGGCGGGTTGCCCTGGCGGGGTGGTTTTGGGCTGGGCATTGGGCCGGAGGGTTTCCTGTCCGGCTGTCGCCGGATGCTAAGAAAGTCCCGAAATCCCAGCTGCTCCCGCCTGCTTTCTGTCTCTTTAGCCGATGCCAGGTGAGGGGTTCCCGGGCTGCTATTGCCCGAGGGGGCCTTCCGAGGTCTCGCTGCGTCTGGGGTATTTCTTGCGCGCATCTAACCTGCCCTTGCGTGGCGCCGGGGAGGTATTGGGTGGAGCCGGGGCGTTTGCTGCGTGAGGTATTGGCCGGGGCGCTGGGGTGGGAGGTATGGGGTCTTTGCGCGGAGGTATTGGGCTTTATCGGGTGCGTTCTTGGGTGTGGGGTATGGGCCGGGAGGTGGAAGGCGTGAGGGGGCTTCGCATGAGGGGAATACCCTTCGGGGAGAACGGCGGGGGGGGTTGT